>CAJUPI010000118.1 GCA_910588125.1 uncultured Lachnospiraceae bacterium | reverse complement strand
CCACGGCTTAGAAGGCCGTTGCTCTATCCAGCTGAGCTACAGACTCAAAATATCTCTCACATTCAACAGGCTTCGCCACTTGACGACGGATTACATTTTATCACAGGACGCTTCAAAAAGCAAGTACTTTTTACTTATATTATATTTTTTCTTGACATTTTCTGTATGCTATGCTACCTTATTAAAGTGCATAAATACACAAGAGAGCATTTGCAACGGCGCAGGTGGGACACCAAGGGGTTCCTCCTGCTTTTTTTGCCAAATTTTACTCAGGCTTGCCAGAGCTCCTGCCCGTCGCATTTATGTCGAATCTTCCTGCCACGGGCAGGGTTCAAAGGAGGAAAACATGATTGAAATAATCACAAATGTCAATGGTCTTGTCAACAATTTTGTCTGGGGGATTCCTATGCTGGTTCTTTTGGTCGGCACCGGGATCTTGATGACTGTCCTCACAAAGGTATTCCAAATCTCCCATTTCGGGTATTGGATGAAGCATACCATGGGCAGCATTTTCACAGATAAACACATTACACAGCACACAGAGAAGGGGGATCAATCCATCACCCAATTTCAGTCCATGTGTACAGCCCTTGCCGCCACAATCGGCACAGGCAATATTGTGGGAGTTTCTTCTGCCCTGCTGTTCGGCGGTCCCGGCGCCATCTTTTGGATGTGGATCGTGGCCTTCTTCGGAATGATGACCAACTACTCTGAAAATGTTCTGGGCATTTACTACCGCAAGAAGAATGATAAAGGTGAATGGTCCGGTGGCGCCATGTACTATCTGCGTGACGGTCTTGGCGCAAAAAAAGGAATGAAGCAAATCGGCGCCTTGTTGGCCATCCTGTTCTCTGTTTTTTGCCTCATGGCCTCCTTTGGCATCGGTAACATGAGCCAGATCAATTCCATTGCCGGTAATATGAAAGCCGCCTTTGGCATCCCCAATGTCGTTACCGGCATTCTATTGATGCTGTTGGCCGGCCTGGTCATCCTAGGCGGCATTAAGAGGATCGCATCTGTGACAGAAAAGCTGGTTCCTTTCATGGCTATTTTCTATATTATTGGCTCACTGATTCTGTGCATTGCCAATGCCGGCCAGCTGATCCCCGCCCTGCTCTCCATCTTTAAGGGTGCCTTTGCCATGAAAGCCGTCGGCGGCGGCATCGTCGGCGCCGGTATTAAAATGGCCCTGACCTGGGGTATGAAACGCGGCGTATTTTCTAATGAAGCTGGTCTTGGTTCCTCGGTAATGGTTCATTCCAGCTCCAACGTCCGGGAACCTGTCCGGCAAGGTATGTGGGGCATCTTTGAGGTATTTGCGGATACCATCGTGGTCTGTACTCTAACTGCCCTGACTGTCCTGACCTCTGGCCTCGTCGATCTGGATACCGGTGTGGTAATCAGCGAGTCAGAAGGCTCCGCACTTGTCGGAGAGGCTTTTGCAAAAGTATTTGGTCAGGCCGGCCCGGCCTTCATCGCGGTTGCCATCCTGTTGTTTGCCTTTTCCACCGTGCTTGGATGGAGTCATTATGGTTCAAAAGCCTTCGAATACCTTTTCGGCTCCGGTGCTATCCTTATATACCGGGTGATTTTTATCGTATTCATCCTTTGTGGAGCCACTATGAGCCTGGATCTGGCCTGGGATCTCTCCGATACCTTTAATGGACTGATGGCTATCCCCAACCTGATCGGCGTGTTGTCATTATCTCCTGTCGTCTGCAGAATCACCAGAAACTATGTGGATCGCCGCATCCGCGGACGTGACATCGAACCTATGCTTTCTGCTTTCCCAAAGATTCAGCAGGCACAGATGAAAGAACTGGATGACAGCGAATAATGGCTTGTTATAAAGCTAGATTAAGTGTATCATTGTACCGCCTGTTTTTACACGACATAACAAAAAGCTCTTGTATCCACAAGAGCTTTGAAAAAGCAGGTGATGGGAATCGAACCCACGTATCCAGCTTGGAAGGCTGGTGTTC
>CAJUPI010000117.1 GCA_910588125.1 uncultured Lachnospiraceae bacterium | reverse complement strand
TATAGTCTATACCATCGGTTTCTTTCGGTCAAGCCGACCTCTGAACTGTAACGAAATAACTGGCCTGGGAATCCCATCATAAAAGAACTGGCCCAGGCAATCCATAAGGATTATCTGAGCCAGCAGCAGCTGTCCGGAATTGATTCTTAACATTAAAAGATGAGCCCTGGCACTCAAGAATGAAGGCCTTTATCATATTCTCCAAGGCCTCTTTTGCTTCCTCTGCGTCCTTCCGCGCCTCCGCGGTATTCCGGCGCTCTGCCTTATTTCCCCACTCCGTGAAAAGTACTTACTTATATTTAATAATGATTGACTTTTTCACGATTTTAGTTTATCCTTTAGTCAATTCTTTTGAAAGGAGGCTATCAGCATGATATACAACAGCAATGAACAATTAGTCTGCTTGATCTTATCCAGAATGAAAGTAAGTGCATACCATGAGTTATCAGGAAATAGCCAAAAACATGATAGACCGCCTGCCGGAAAGCCAAATGATTTTCGTTATCAATATGCTTGAAGGCCTGGGCGAACTGTCCGGAGCAAACGTACATCCTGAATTTACGCCAAATGCCGAAACACCGGAAGCCTTTGCTGAAACGAATGAAATGATACGAACCGGCAGCGGGCAGCATTTCAAAGGCAGCGCAGAAGACTTCTTTGCAATGCTGGATGCGAAGGAATGACATGTTAGAGATAAATGCTACCTCCAAATTCAAAAAGGACAGAAAGCGGTGCATAAAGCAGGGGTATGACATGAGCCTGCTGATCAAAGTTGTGAACACCCTCCGCACCCCGGCACCGTTGCCGCCCGCCACCAAAGACCATGCGCTTGTTGGAAATTATGCTGGCCGAAGGGAATGCCATATTACTCCGGACTGGCTACTCATATACCGCATAGATGGGAATGCCCTCTATCTGGACAGAACTGGAACCCATGCGGATCTGTTTGAAATGTAGTCTCAACGAAGGCCGGATAGTACGGACACGCCCCACATGGCCTTAAATATGATCCTGTCTATCTTTTTCGCAATGTTTCTTTTTTCCGTCACCCATATCCCCCGCTTTCTATATCTCTCCGTTTGGCATCAGCAGCACCCTGGCCACGTCCAGCTCTCCCCTGGACATCTGTATGATCTTCTTTTCCGCCTCTTCCAGCTCCACCTTCTGGACGGTATACAGCTCTGTACAGAATTTGCCCATGGTAATCAGCTCAAACAGCATCCCGATCTCCTCCTTGGTGTAGGTAAAGGAGAGTAGGCGATCTTTACCAGCACCTCCCCTGGCCCTGCCTTGGGCTTTTCCATATCAATCAGCTCCAAATGATGTACGCCATGGTATTTGGCTGCTCTCATATTTTTTCCTCCCTATACTTCAGTGCAACCTCTGCACATCCCTCGTTATAAATACCGTCGTCGATGTCCTCAGTCCACCAGATCAGCTTTACCAGATACTCGCCGTTTTTCACATATTTATCTGCAACCACTGATTTTACCAGGGCAATGTCCTTGGTAAGCCCGTGTACGTTTACGCATTTATCCGCCATGGACGGAAGCTGGGCCAGATAAGACTTGAAATACGGATTTACCGGCACCGGCTTGCCGTAAGCCTCATGGGTTTTGGCCGGCATAATACTCCAGCCGATGCTTTTGATCACACCCTCATCGCCCATCCAGTTGTTGATGTGGTGGATCGCGGTGTCCCGGCCAAAGAAGTTGATCAGGGCTGCCCGGTCCTGGCCGCTGGCGCTGTTGCTGTGTATTTGCGGCATGAATGTGTATGTGGCAGTATTCTGCCTGATTCCCATGGGGATTACCATTTTCCGAAAGGCAGATATCCCCAAGCGGTCAACGGCCGGCATGCTGGCAGGCACCCTTGCCATTGCCTGCTGCTGTCCGGGCACGCCCCTCTACACCAACGTACTGGCAAGCGCCTTCTTTGGCATCAATTCAACGGCTGCCCTGATCCCCGGCCTCCTGGGCGCGGCAGCTATGCTTCTCCTCAATGTGCTGTGGATCCGCTCCTTTGTGAATAAGGCAGATAAAAACGGGGACCAAAATCCATCAATTCCGCTCTGACCGCAGAGGCCGCGGCGGCTGCGTCGGTCATCCTGGTTATGGCCGCCCAGATGGGATATGCGGCTATCGTGTCAGCCACAAGCGCTTTCGGGATGGTCATCGGCATCTTCTCCGGCCTGCCGCTGCCCGCAGAGCTCACCTTTGGAATCTTTGCTTCTATTTCCGGCTTCCTGTCCGGAGATTCCATTGCAGGACTTGCCTTTTCCTCCAATGTATTCCTGCCAATGGCAGAAACCATCGGGGTATCTGCAGGGGCCATGCACCGAATCGCACTGTTTGCGGTGTCGATTCTGGATACCATCCCCATTTGCGGCGGAGTCATCGCTATGCTCCGGGCCGCCGCGCCGGTGGGAAGGAAGGCGCAGCAGCCTGGTTTTTACCGCAATTTTCCTCTCTATTCATACAGAAAAGCCGCTGCCTCACAGACATATTTCTTACAGGGCATCGGCCAGGGCGGCTCCACTCCCGACAGCTTCCCTGCTGCCAGCTCCTGGGAGCCCTTTAAAATCCCGGAAATGATATCCGGCTTCAGGGGATAGCTTCCATGAGACGGCCAGATGGAATCAAAGGCATCTGCCATAGCGATCATTTTCTTGAGGCTGCATTGAAATGCAGGCATATTGCGCCCAGGCCCAAACATAAAAATATCCCCGTCCTGAATCGCATCACCGGAAATAAGCATACGCTTTTCCCGCTCCAGCAGCATAATGCTTCCGGGGGTATGCCCTGGCGTCAAAATTACTTCAAACCTCCAGTAGTCCAGATCAATCACCTCGCCTTCCCAGAGCGGACACACATCCTCCATGGAACAGCCCTCAGGCAATGCATTTTTATAATAATCCATTTCTGCCGGATGCATATAGACCGGTTTAAAATCCCGGTTGCATCCCGTATGATCCTTATCCGTGTGGGTATTTACCAGCATGATGGGAAGCTGCGTCAGCTCCCGGGCCATCTCCCGAAGCCGCAGCGTCCCAAACCCCGTATCCACCAGCATGGCCCTCTCCCTTCCCTCAAAGAAAAAAGAACGAACGCCCTCTTCCTCAAAAATCCAAAAATGTTCCATAACTTTCGTAATGTGATTCATCCTGATCCCTCCATAAAATCATTCATTCTGTATTCTTGCATAACATGATGATGTTGGGGTCAAATAAGGCCCATTTAGCACCTTGAAAACTTCACACAA
>CAJUPI010000116.1 GCA_910588125.1 uncultured Lachnospiraceae bacterium | reverse complement strand
GTGAATAGCCGGACACTGGATAAGAAAAATGACGGGTGACTTATTTTGCAACACCCTCCCTCATTCGTATCCGCCATTTTCCTATTAAAACAGCTATGCTTCTTTCTTCTTTGTAATAAACGGCTTTACAAACGGATACAGCAGCATGATCACACAAGCTGTCATGATCACTGCAGTAATTGGCTTTGCAAAAATCTGAACCAGACTGCCGTTGGTCAGGGTATAGGCACGACGGAAGTTGGACTCGCACATTTGTCCCAGGACCAGTCCCAGAACAAGGGCCGCTGAATTGTATCCCAGCTTAACAAACATATAGCCAATAATCCCGGCGCCTGCCATCAGCACTACATCACCAGTATTATTATTCAAAGCATAAGCACCGATCGCCGCCAGCATGACAATCACCGGTCCCAACACATTGTAGGGAACAGCCAGAATCTTGGCAAACACCTTCGCCACTCCCATCGCCACGATAACCATGACAATATTGGTAAGAAGCATGGAACCAAATACACTAGCCAGATATTCCGGCTGTGTCTTAATCAGCATCGGACCAATCTGTACTCCTTTGATCACCAGGGCAGTCATCATGATTGCTGCCGCATTTCCCCCCGGAATACCCAGAGAGAGAAGCGGTACCATGGAACCGCCGGTAGCCGCATTATTGGCGGCTTCTGATACCACAATTCCGTCCGGAATGCCTGTTCCCAGTTTCTCCGGATGCTTGGACACCTTTTTCTCTATTGCATAAGACAGGAAAGAAGCAATCGTGGCTCCTGCCCCTGGCAGAATTCCCACAACAGTACCCAGCACGGATGCCCGCAGCATGGGAATCTTTGTCTCCCACAACTCGGCAAAACTGGGCAGCACCGTCTTCATCTTACCGTTATTTTCCGACTCCTCAGCCCCGTCAATCTTTTTCTGCTTCACCGTCTGCTTCAGCACTTCCGTAACTGCGAACAGGCCGATCATCACCGGTATCATCTCAATACCGGAAAGCAGAGTGGAATTCCCCCAGGTAAAGCGGGCGATTCCCAGCATCGGGTCCATACCCACGCAGGCCAGCAAAAGTCCCAACAGGCCCGATATCAAAGTCTTGACAATGTTGCCGCTGTCCAGGCAAGACAGCACAGAAAGCCCCAGGAAAGATACCGCAAATAATTCCGACGGGCCAAATTTCAATGCCACCGCGGAAAGCTGTGGTGAAATCAGCGCCATCGCAAAAGCGGCAATCAAACCGCCCACTGCGGAAGCCACCAGAGAAAAGCCCAGGGCCTTTCCCGCCTCGCCCCGCTGTGCCATCGGATAACCGTCAAAGGTCGTCGGCGCACTTGAGGGGGTTCCTGGTATCCGGAACAAAATAGCCGTGATGCCGCCGCCAGTAATTGACGCACAATACACTGCCACCAAAAATGCAATGGCAATCACCGGATTCATCGCATAGGCAAAGGGCAAGGCCAAGGCCACCGCCATCGAAGCACTGACTCCGGGCATGGCTCCAAAGATTACACCCAGTATCGTTCCTGCGGTAATCAGCAAGAAGGTAGAAGGTGTAAGAACGATTTTTAAACCAGTAAATAATGTACTAAACATACGTTACACCTCCTTTTCTAAAATGGTAACAGCATCTCAAAGAACAACGCGAATTCCCGGAACGGGCCCACGCCTCTAGCCAACATGATATCCAGCGCTCCCTGAAAGATCACATAGAGAACTGCCGTAATTGCCAGGGAACGAATCACCAGCAGCGGAATTCTTCTTTCTCCCAGCAGAAAACCATAAGCAATCAAAAACAGCAGGCAATCTGGCATAAATCCAATTGTGGACATCAAAAGCGCCATCACTGCCACCAGAATAATCCCGATAAACAGCTTACTCTTGACAAACTCGCCCAGATTCAATTCTCCCATAATGCTGCTCTTATTTTCCTTCTGTGCCTTTAAGCTATTGGCGATATTCACCACCAACAGAATGATCATCAGTACCAGGATAATCCTCGGCCAGAACGCGGCTCCCAACTCTGTGGGAGTCGCCGCAGGGGACTCTGCCCCTACCAGGAAAAAGCAGTAGATACAAAATATTGCCAAAATAACGGAAAAGATAATATCCAAGTTATTCCTACCACCTTTCTACCTTTCGTTTACTCGTTCTTTATTTGCCGAAAAGCTCTGTCAAATCCTTATAATCTGCATCCCAGGCCGCTGTAAAATCTGCCGTATTCATCCAGCCCTGTCTCTGATCCAGGCCCTCCTGCTTTGCCCAATTCTGGAAATCATCACTGGCAATCGCCTTCTCTGCTGCTGCCTCAAATGCCTTAATAGCGCCTTCCGGGGTTCCTTCGGTATAAAAGATGCCGCGGGACGGCCCAAAGAAGCAATCCAGTCCGACTTCCTTTGCACACTCCACATTCTCCATACCGGCCAGGCTCAGTCTCTCCTCCGTGCACGACAGAATCACCTTCATGTCTCCGGAAGCGATCATCGCAGACACTTCAGCCGGCCCTACACAAGCCAAATCTACATGGCCGCCGATGACGTCGGCATTGAGCTGAGAACCCTCGGTATAAGCAACCGGCTCCACAGTACCACCAAAGCCAGCCTCCACACAGGCCGCGTCCAAACCGGTGATCGTCATTACGCCGCATTTAACCTTACCCGGATTTGCCGCAATATAATCGGTCAGCTCCTGATAATTGTTGTAAGGCGAGGAAGCACCAGTGACAAAAATATTGCAGTCATGTACCATCTGGCACAGTGGATTGATCTTACCGTATACATCATAATCCGTAGCGCCGGAAATCTGTGCTAGCATAGGGGATGGGGTACACATCAGATAGGTATAGCCGTCTGCCGGCTGGCTGCAGGCAAACTCCACGCCCGTAACACCGCCTGCGCCAGACTTATTATTTACCACTACAGAAACACCAAGCTCCTTCTCCAGCGCAGTGGCAAAGGTCCTGACCGTGGTATCGGCACCGCCGCCTGTACCCCAGGGACAGATGATCTCAACCTTCCGCTCCCACTTCCACTCTCCGTTATCCGCAGCCTTAGAGCCGGAGCCAGAACCGCCACAGCCTGCCAAAGCCGTAACCGCCAGCGCAGATACCATTGTCAATGCTAACAACCTTTTCTTCATACTCTCATTCTCCTTTTTATTATTTTACCTGCTTGTCCTGTTCCCTCAAACAGGTTTATAGCTCTTATTATAATCACTTTCCAGAAAAACGGCAAGTGGTTTTTGTATATTTTTTACATTTTTTCTTCAATTTTCCTTCCTATAATTGTGCACTTATACCATATATAACAAAAAACCTATGAATAAACCCCAATGTCATTAAGTTTAGCTCTGAGAATAGTCAGCCATGGAAAAAAGAGCAGAAAGAGGCGGGAAATGGTCTGCCGCCTCTTTCCGCTCCTTTTTCCCTAGCGTACCTTCTGAGAAAAATAACTGAATGACATTGATATAAAGAGGGTGTTACAAAATAAGTCACCCGTCATTTCTCTATCCTGTGTTCGGACGGTTCACGTACACA
>CAJUPI010000115.1 GCA_910588125.1 uncultured Lachnospiraceae bacterium | reverse complement strand
CCCTGCAAAGTCAAAATCCGCAGATCATTTTCGGCCTTTTCCCGCTCCTTTTTCCATGGCTGAGTATTCTCAGGGCTAAATTTAATGACATTGGGAAAGGAGAGTTGTATATGGCGATGATTCCCAAGGATCCATATATGTTGCTGAGTTATGTCAATACGCAATTGAGAGATTTCTATTCTTCCCCGGAGGAGTTATGTCTGGCTCTTGGGTTGGCGCAAAAGGAGCTGGAGGAGAAACTGCGGGCAGTAGACTACCATTACAGCCGGGAGAGGAATCAGTTCGTGTGAGGAGCAAGAAGGGCAGGTGGTTGAAATACAGGCGGTTGTGATATGGGACTGGCTGATGGAGCATTTGCTTTATATCAACCTGATCCTATCCGTAGTGATTGTTTTTTTTCAGAGGCGGGATCCGAAGGCAGTATGGACCTGGCTTCTGATTCTTTATTTTATTCCGGTGTTCGGTTTTTTCTTCTATCTGATCTTTGCCCAGGATTACCGTAAAAGTAAGATGTTCCGCATTAAAGAGGTGGAGGATCGGCTGAGCGCCTCAGCCCGGAGGCAGGAACGTTTTTTAAAAAACGGTTTGATGTATCTGGAGGATCCGCTGGCGGCGGATTACGCGGATCTGGTCTGCTATAATCTGGAGCAGGCGGGGGCAGTACTGACTCTGGAAAACCAGGTGGAAATTTTTACGGATGGCGAGAAGAAGTTTGCTGATTTGCGAAAGGAACTGGCCGGGGCAAAACATTTTATTCATATTCAGTATTACATTATTAAGGATGATGAGCTGTTCGCTTCCATTGTGCCAATTTTAAAGGAGCGGGCAAAGCTGGGGGTAGAGGTACGGATTCTTTATGATGGCATGGGCAGCAGACTGATGTCCGGACGCCGGTGGCAGGAGCTGAGACAGTCGGGGATTCACACGGCAAGCTTTTTTCCACCCTTTTTGGGAAAGCTGAATCTGCGGGTGAATTACCGGAATCACCGAAAAATTGTGGTGATTGACGGCCGGATCGGCTATGTGGGAGGATTTAATATCGGCAGGGAATATCTGGGGAAGAACCCGCGTATGGGGTATTGGCGGGACACCCACTTAAAGCTCACCGGAGATGCCGTGATCAGTTTGCAGATTCGGTTCGCTTTGGATTGGAATTATGCCGGGAAGGAGAATCTTTTTTTAAACGGCTGGTATTTTTCCGATTGCAGCCGCTTAAAAAGCATGGGAGTCCCCGTGGGCGGCAAAAAACAGGCAGTGGAAGCCGGGCAAGCGGTAAAAGAGGATATATCAGGGACAATGGAAGATTCCGTGCCGGATATGCTGGACAGACATATCTCAGGAAGGCTGCTGGGCATTCAGATTATTGCAAGCGGCCCGGATTCCAGGCAACGGCAGGTGCGGGATAATTATCTGCAGCTTTTTCACAAAGCCAGGCACCATATCTATATTCAAACGCCGTATTTTGTGCCGGATGACACGATACTTAGTGCGCTGAAGATTGCGGCAGGTTCCGGGATTGACGTGCGGCTGATGATTCCTTGTAAGCCGGATCATCCGTTTGTCTATTGGGCGACCTTTTCTTATATGGGGGAGATGGTGAATGCGGGGGCCAGGTGTTATATTTATGAAAATGGATTCCTGCATGCCAAGGGGGTAATGGTGGATGGCCGCGTTAGCTGTTATGGTACGGCCAACATGGATATCCGCAGCTTTGAGCTGAACTTTGAAGTGAATGCTACGATCTATGATGAAGAGACAACAGAAAAACTGGAAGCCATTTTTCTGGAGGATCTGGTGAATTGCCGGGAAGTGACCAGGGAAATCTACGAGGCCAGGAGTCTGTGGGTGAGAATCCGGGAACAGGGAAGCCGGTTGCTTTCACCGCTTTTATAAATGTGGATGAAAAACAAAATATCAGGAAAAGATGTTTGGGGGAGAGGAGAGAATGAGGGATCGGGCAGATGCGAAAGCTGGCGTGAGGCGCATTTTGTTTTTCCTGCTTTTGCTGTTGGCGGTTATGGCAGGCGTTTTTTTTGCCGGAATGGTTTTCTGGCAGAAAAAAGAGATGCCGGGGCAGACATTGGAGGAGACGTCAGAAATATTTACAAAGGAGATTGTGATTGAGACAGATCCCCCGGTGGAAGAAACAAAGGCGCCTTATGTTTCACCAATCGATTTTGAGGCGCTTTGGGAGACAAATCCCGATACCGTAGGGTGGATTCGTATCCCGGACACGGTGATTGATTATCCGATTGTACAGCGTCCCAAGGACAATGAATTCTATTTGCATACTGACTTTGACGGAAATGCCAGTGTACATGGGGCCATTTATCTGGACAGTGACAGTGAACCGGATTTTTCCGGATGGAACCATCCGATTTATGGGCATCATATGAAGGATGGCTCTATGTTCAAGGGGATTACAAAATTTAAAGATGAAGATTATTTTAAGTCACATCAGTATTTTGAAATTTACACACCAAAGCGGACGATTCATTTAAAGGCAGTGGCCTGTTATTATAGCAGCGCAGACGGCATTGTCCGCAAGACAAAGTTTTCATCCCAGCAGAGCTTTGATGAATGGATGGCCGAGCGGCTGGCGCCCTGTTCTTTCGCAGAGATTCCCGTTCCTTCTGTGAAATCCCTGTTTGTACTGGTGACCTGCAGCTACGAGACAGAGAATGCCCGGACGCTTTTGTTTGCCGCGGAAGTGGATGAAAAGGGCCAGTTTTTAAGCTCAGAT
Organism: uncultured Lachnospiraceae bacterium; assembly: GCA_910588125.1. GTDB lineage: Bacteria > Bacillota > Clostridia > Lachnospirales > Lachnospiraceae > Brotaphodocola. The sequence continues at coordinate 1,105 of CAJUPI010000115.1, read as the reverse complement.
GAGGAAATAACTAATGATAACTTTAAGAAACCTTAATTGAAATATATGGTATTGTGTGATATAGTACAGGAGATATGAAAGATTGGTTCCGTGAATAAGGAGAACACAAATGAAAGGAATTATTTTGGCCGGAGGATCCGGCACGCGTCTTTATCCGTTGACGAAGGTTACTTCTAAGCAGCTGCTGCCGATTTATGATAAGCCGATGATCTATTATCCGCTGTCGGTGTTGATGAATGCCGGGATTCGGGATATCCTGATCATCTCCACACCAGAGGATACCCCGCGTTTTGAAGCTTTATTAAGTGATGGAAGCCAGTTTGGTATCAATTTGCAATATGCGGTGCAGCCCAGCCCGGACGGTTTGGCGCAGGCGTTTATTATCGGTGCGGATTTTATCGGAGAGGATTCGGTAGCTATGGTGCTGGGGGATAATATTTTCCACGGACAGGGACTTAAAAAACGTCTGCGTGCGGCAGCGGCAAAAGAGAAGGGAGCCACAGTATTCGGCTATTATGTGGACGATCCGGAGCGCTTTGGAATTGTGGAGTTTGATGACAAAGGCAAGGCGGTTTCTATTGAGGAAAAGCCTCAAAAACCGAAGTCGAATTATTGTGTGACAGGCCTTTACTTTTATGATAACCGGGTGGTGGAGTATGCGAGGAATTTAAAGCCTTCCGCCCGGGGAGAATTGGAAATCACGGATTTAAACCGGATTTATCTGGAGAACGGGGAGCTGGATGTGACACTGCTAGGACAGGGATTTACCTGGCTGGATACGGGCACTCATGAATCGCTGGTAGAGGCGACTAATTTCGTGAAGACCGTCGAGACACATCAGCATCGTAAAATTGCCTGTTTAGAGGAGATAGCCTGGTTGAACGGGTGGATTGATCAGGAACGGGTACTGGAAACGTATGAGATTTTGAAAAAGAATCAATATGGGCAATATCTGAAGGATGTGCTGGACGGAAAATACATTGATAAATTGCACAATTTTTAAAGATTACTGATGATGGGAAAGGGACAAAAATCATGAAAATTATTGTGACAGGCGGAGCCGGTTTTATCGGCGGAAATTTTGTACATTATATGGTGGAGAAGT
>CAJUPI010000114.1 GCA_910588125.1 uncultured Lachnospiraceae bacterium | reverse complement strand
GTAACGGTAATCATACGCCGTACATGCTTCAGCCCCGGGCTGGCATCGTCCGCAATCTCATCCTCCGAGAGGATACAGCGGTTGATCTCCCCGGAGAGAAGGCTTAAGGGCTCAAGCCTATGGAAGTAATCCGCCAGAGAGTTAGCATGATCCTGGGAATAGGGATGGCCTGTAGGGTGGGAAGCCGGCTGCTCTTCCTTGGGTCCGCGACCATAGGCTTTGATCCTGCTCACATTTTCCAGAAGCCTTGCGATCCTTAAAAGCTCAGGAGCCGGCAGGGAGCTTCCCATTTCAAGGCGGCGCATTGCCAGGGAAAGATCATGGTTCCCTCCAAAGGAGGTGGAACCCTTGGCAAAGAGCATGGAAAGGGCGTCGGCAGTCTGCTGCTGGGCCAACCGGATCTTTGAAAGGTCAGTCTGCGGTACCAGAGCCCGGCACATGGCCCGGCCTGGCTCGGAGCTGGCTTTTTCGGCTAAGAGATGAATGATTTTGGTATATTCCAGTGTATGTAAAACTTTTTCGTTCATATAAGACCTCGCTCGCTGTATGCTGGGTAAAAAAATTTATGGCATCAGTGCGTTTCATTATATCATATTTCATAAGGGGATACCAGAAATTCCTGTGGCGTAAAAAACGATTGTATAAAAGCGACCCATCAAGAGCCGCTTCTATACAATCGTTCCGTTTGCGTTTTTTATTTGTAAATCAACGCATATGCATAGAAATTATTTGTCTTTATTGTAATGGTTTCAGGGTTGCTGTCCAAATCATTGTAAATAATCGGCTGTCCACCCTTTGTAACGCAGATCATCTTATACTCCCTGTCCTTTTTGTAAATGGCCGACGGGATTTTTATGCTGAGCTGTATTTCTTCATCCATGTGGTAGGTAGCATCGGTAAGCGGATAAATGTTATAAGTCCTGCCGATCGTATAATCTCCGAGAACTGCCTCAAAAGACTGAAAGCACATAGGTCCCTGCATGGCATTCTTTATGTCAACCTGATAGGTACCGTCACTTGGCTGGGCAAACTGGATCGCTTCTTTTCCCATACAGGCATACCGCTTTGCCTCATCGGGAGTTGCAGGTTTCCATACTTCCACAAAGGCTTTTATGCTGGACTCTATGATGGAGGCCGTGGATTCGCTCGTTATCCTGTTGCTGTCAGAGGATGCAATATTGCCGGGCCTGTCACTGGGGTCGCTTCCGGAGTCATCGCCGGGTTTGTTTCCAGAGTCATCGCCGGGTTTGTTTCCAGAGCCATCACCGGGCTTATTTCCAGAGCCATCGCCGGGGTTGTTCCCAGAGCCATCGCCAGGCTTATTACCGGAATCACCGCTTTCATCCGGATCTGCGGGCTTGAAATCTCCCGGGTCATTTGGGTCAGAAGCGAATGGATCATCAAAGGGGACGTCATATTTTATATTAGCATTTGGCATACTATTGAGGATAAACCGCCCGCCGATATTAATCCAGGTGGCTTCACTGCCGCCGAAGGAGATCGTGCCGCCATACTGGATATAGGTACTGGTAAAGGGATTCTCCCCAATCTCGGAAATGTTGGCCGGGATATAGACTTCCGCTAACAATGTACAGGACTGAAACATATAATTGCTGACTGCTTTCAGGCCTTGTGGCAGAGTAACGCTGACTAACTTCTGGCACTGTGCAAAAGCACTGTCGCCAATTTCTACTGCTCCTGTGCCCGGCGCAAACCTGATCTGAATGACTTCCTTACAGCTTGTAAACGCATTTGAACCGACAGACGTAATACTTGCCGGAAAGTCGAGATACCTGAGTGCGGTACATGCCTGAAAAGCTCCATCGCCGATGGTCTCAACTCCCTCGGGAATGGACGCTGAAGTTAAATTCTCACAACTGTGAAAGGCACGGTCTTCAACGTTGAGCGTTGTCTTGGGAATCGTTACGGCTACCAGTTTTGAATTTTGGAAAGCGCTGGTCCCGATACGGGTAATGCCGTCAGGGAGATATACCGTTAGGGCAGGGCTGCCATAAAAGGCATAGCTGCCGATGCTTGTGATACCATTCTCAATAATAATGGTATTAATTTTGTCAATATATGGATCCCATGTTGGCCGTGAGGTTTCGGTATACTCCGGCATATCGCCTGTGCCGGAGATGGTTAACACTCCGGCATTCGTCAGCGTCCAGCCCAGCGGGCCTTCCGTGCCTTCCTGTGCCGTGTCGTCAGCATGATCATTTTCAGTATAACCATCCGGATAACGGGTGACGAGAAAATCTGCTGTCATAATGTCAGCTACACTGATTGCCCGCCCCCAATGCACGGACTTATTGTAGTTTGCCTCGGCAACCGTCACGCCGCCGCTGCTGATCTGCAGCACAATGACGAAGTGGCTGTTATTGTTTATCCGCAAAATATCGCCAACCTTAATGTCTTCGTAGCTGAATCCGCCTCTGTCAATGGTTCTGGAAGGCAGGCTTCCAAAGGCCTCATCGCTTAAGATGAAGGCAAAAGCCGCACAGCCAACGCCCAAATTTGCACCTTTGATATAGCCACCCTGAAATCGGTAATACTCTCCCAGGCTGCCAGCGCTTCCGTAGGGCTCAAAGTTAGTCCAGGTCATACCCTCAGGATATTGATCCTGTAGATTCATCATGGCAGCATAAGCTTCCTGGTAGGTTGGACAGGCTCCTGCGGCTCTTGCCATCTGAAAAGGCTGACCAGTCGATTCTTCCGAACCATCATTTGTAAAGAAAGGCTCTTGGTCTGACCAGACGCCGGCAGGTATGGTAAGTTCCTCAGTGTTCTTTGGTTCCCCGATTTCCTCAACTTCCTCAGCTTCCATCAAATGATCGGTACTGGCGGGAGAGCTTTCTTGCGAATCAACCGTGTCCGCCTCTTCTGCGGAATCCTTTGCAGGCTCTGTGGATTCTGTAAAATCTTCTGTAGCCTGTGTTGTTGCCTCTTCTGTAGCATCTTCTGCTGTCTCTTCCGGGGCATCGGAACCGGCAGCCTGTTCGGCATCTGTGGCGGGCGGCTTGCTTAAGCTGTCTAAATCAGCCGACCCGGTTTCATAGACTTCTTCCATCGGGGCAGATTCACTATCCGCGGAAAACTCCCGGGATCCGGCGGCAGTTGCTGTCACGCTTGAAAACAACAGTATGGCAATAGCCGCCGCTGAAATGACCTTCATGTGTTTGATACGTTGCATAATATACTCCCTTCTTGATAGGAATGATTTAATGGCATAACACTCCCGGTACTCTGTCCTGAAAGACCTTGTGTAAATATTTCGGTCTGTTTTTGGGTGTACAAGTCGGGAATACGCAGCGTAGCCTGCTGCGCCTGCGTTTCTGAACCCGCATACTCGAAAAAATATCCTCGAGAATTGACACAGGAACTTCAAGGACAGAGTACAGAAATCTACCATCATTATACTATATTAATTACTTATAGCCAGTATATTTTTTTATAAAACATTCCAGATGGGGACAGGTATTTTCGTTGCATTTACAGGAGGGTTTTGTTAGAATGATGGAAAGCATGGCGGCATAGCTGCTGTGCAGCCCATGAGAATAACAGGAAAGAGAAGGAAACAAGCGTGGCGGCTTTTGTGGAGAAACATAGAAAACCTATATTCTGTATGATACTGGCGGCGGCATTTTTGACGATTTATGTTTATAATATACTGACGCCCTATCTGTCGGATGACTATGCTTATGCGATTCATGTGCGGGAGGCCAGCTCCTTATGGGACTTGGTGAAACAGCAGTATGGGGAATACCTTTCAAACAGTGGGCGGGTGATTGGTCAGTTTAATGTGCGCCTGTCTCTGGCTGTGGATAAGCAGGTGTTTAATGTGGTGAACAGCGCCATGTTTGTGGGGCTGGTTTTGCTTATGTACGCCAATATCCGCCGCAAAAAGAAAAATGATATTTTTGTGCTCCTGCTTATCATCA
>CAJUPI010000113.1 GCA_910588125.1 uncultured Lachnospiraceae bacterium | reverse complement strand
TCCCGCTCCTTTTTCCATGGCGTACCTTCCAAGAAAATTAACTTAATGACATTGGGCCTCTCTCTGTCTTTTTCAGGGAAACCACCTCCCCGGTCCCGTCAGAAAATTCCAGCCGTGCCTGGATCCACCAGTTGTCATGAGGAAAATCAGCCCTGGTCCACAGCACAATCTTATCAAATGACACAGGACGTCCAAATTCCAGTAAAAATTCTGCATCCTCTCTCCGGTTGATTCCCCAGGAGCCATAGGGCCAGGAACCATGAGAATGATTTGCCAGTATTCCGTCAATAGCATTACGGGCAGCAAACACCGACTCGCCTCTGGTTTCTACATTGGCCGAAGCATGAGGAAAGCATCCTCTGGCCTTTTGTTGATCCAGCGTGTTTTTCGCCAGGTTTCTATAGCTCTCTGTTTCCCGGCCTCCGGCCCGACGACAGGTAAGATAATGCCACTCTCCGGTAAATGCCTTGGGATTCCATGATTTCTTTTTTTCTCCAAAAGGAATGTCAAAAATCAGTTCTTCCTCTGCTATATACACCAACGAGCTTTCTATCACGTCATCAATCTGCACAACGTAATGGCAGTTCCTTTGAGGAACTTTTAGACTAATATGATCCCCTTCTTCATAGAGTCCCTCAAATGCCAACACCGCCTGTTCTTCTCCTTCTGCCATGGCCTTTAGCCTGTCCATCCTGTCCAGAACCTTCAGGCAAATGCCGTCTCCCATCTGCTGTTTTTCCAGGGATTGGAAATATAAAGAATCTGTCATGATAATTTATCCTCCTTTAATATTAGTATTTTCTGGCTGCAATATAATGCTTTATCTCTTTTTTACCCTATTTGAGTACCTGACTATTATATCACATACTGGCGACAAATGGCAAAAAGGAAACACAGGCCCCGCTCCCCGAAAACCTGTGTTTCCTGTCTTCCTTATACCAAATGAAGGAATGTCGCTGCAAAACCAAATACCACCAGTCCGAGAAGGCACCAGTTGGGGCTGATCTTCCTGCGAAGTGCGGCAAAACACGCCAATACCAAGCAGAGAGGAACAATACCCACACAAATAGAATCCAGGATCGTCTGAAGGACAAATGGATCCTTGCTGCCTTCCATGGCCACTTCCAAAGTTGATTTAAACACCACCATATTGTAAGACATACATCCGATCATCATCAGCCCCATATAATAGAGGCAGCCTTTGTAATGCAGTCAAGCAATCCGGTTTTGGCTGCTTCTGTGATATATGTACTGCCCAGGCGATATCCATAAACACAGCCGAAATAGCGAATCAGATAATTGGGAATATTGTAAAGCAATACATATAAGATAGGACCCATAATATTCCCGTTTAAAGCTAGGCCAATTACTAAGGAAGTAATGATAACACGGAGGGTAGCGTAGAAAAATGTATCTCCGATTCCTGCAAACGGCCCCATAAGACCTACCTTTACCCCATTGATCGTATTTACGTCAAAATCCGGGTTCTCAGCATTCTCCTTCTCCATAGATATGGTCAGGCCCATGATAAAGGGAGCCAGTGCCTGTGTTGTATTAAAAAACATACTCTCCCTTTTCAACGACTCCAGATATTTGTCCCGATCCGGATAAATTTCTTTCAACACCGGTGCCAAAGTCCACCCATATCCGATTTCCTGCATACGCGTGTGGCTCATGCAGCCCAACAGCTGGAACTGCCGCCAGAAAATCGTCCGGAACATCTTTTTCTCATTTAATTCTGTTTTTTGCACTTTTTCCACAGTCTCAGTCATTGAAAAAATCCTCCTTATCTGATACTTCCGCCACCCCACTAGCTTTTAAAGCATTCATCTCCTTAATGTGGCTGTAATCAGTCAGGCAGATATACACGGCGATACCAGCGCTGATAATGGCCACCGGAATAGCCCCCAGTGCCAGATATGCCGCACACACAAATCCGATGAAAAAGAACGGGGCAATATTGGTCTTCCACAAAGTTTTCAAAAGAATGGCAAAGAACGCAATAATTGCGAAAATACCAGGATACATTAATGTCAGGATAATATTTAAATTCAGTGCTGCTTTGTCGTTGACTATCTCCAGAAGATGGTCATAACGCTCTACCATTGTCGTGCAAAACAGTTTAAATACCTGATACACATAAGTTGCCAGCAGAGAAATGGGAACCGCCAAAGCGATCGCCACTTCCTGTCCCAGCAGCAGCGAAAAAGCCGTAAGAGGAGACTACAGCGGACGCAGAGGCTATCAGCTCCGGCTGTTTGGCATTTTCATTCCTTCGAAAGTAATATGTATAAAAATAAATACATTATCTTTTTATTATTCGTCGAATAATATTTTGTTTTTAGTATTATGTTTTTTCTTTATTTTTAAATAATATATTGATTTATTTTATTTATGGTACAGAATATAGTCTATAATTCGTTCTGTATTGTGTTCTATTTCTTGCCGTGCTATAATGTGCCCATTCTGTTTATGAGGAGGAAAATTATGAGTGCAGGACAAACAGGAATTTTACTGGCGATTGCTGTGTATCTGGTTTTGATGATCTATATCGGATACTATTTCAGCAGGAAGGGTGACAGCTCTGCAGAGGGATTTTATCTGGGCAACCGGAAGCTGGGGCCTTTGGTGGCGGCGATGAGTGCGGAGGCCTCGGACATGAGCAGCTGGCTGCTCATGGGGCTTCCCGGGGTAGCGTATTTGTCGGGTATCGCGGATGCGGGCTGGACGGCCATTGGGCTGGCCGCCGGCACTTATCTCAACTGGCTGATTGTGGCCAAACGGCTGCGGCGTTATTCCATGGCTTGCGGCGCCATCACCATTCCGGACTTCTTTTCCCGCCGTTATCGGGATGATAAGAATATCCTCATGTGTATTGCCGCTGTCATTATCCTAATCTTTTTTATCCCTTATACGGCTTCCGGCTTCAAAGCGGTGGGAACCTTGTTTTCTAGCCTGTTTGGGATCGATTATCATCTGGCTATGTTACTGGGCGCCCTGGTGATCGTGGTGTATACCGTGATGGGCGGTTTTCTGGCCGTATCGACCACCGATCTGATACAGAGTATTGTGATGACCATTGCCCTGATTGTGATTGTATTTTTCGGAGTTCATGTCGCCGGCGGCTGGACGGCAGTGGCTGAAAATGCCCGTTCTCTGGATGGTTATCTGAGCCTGAGCTTTCTTCATGACCGGGCCTCCAACGCAGCGGTCCCCTATGGCGCCCTGAATATGTTTTCCATGTGCGCCTGGGGCCTGGGTTATTTTGGAATGCCTCACATCCTGCTTCGTTTCATGGCTGTTCGGGATGAAAAAGAAATCGCTGTTTCCCGCCGGATCGCCTCGGTTTGGGTGGTGATCTCCATGTTTGTGGCAATTCTGATCGGAATCATTGGCTATGGCGCTTCTGTAGCGGGAAAGATTCCCCTGTTTGCATCCAGTTCAGAATCCGAGACCATTATCATCCAGCTGGCCGGCCTGCTGGGACAATATGGCTTTCTGGCCTCTGTTGTGGCCGGAGTGGTTTTGGCCGGAATTTTGGCCTGTACCATGTCCACAGCGGATTCCCAGCTGCTGACTGCCGCCTCCGGTGTATCACAGAACCTTTTGCAGGATTTTTGTAAAATCAGGCTCAGTGAAAGGGCTTCCATGCTGACAGCACGGCTGACCGTGGCCGCAATCGCTCTCGTCAGCCTGGTGCTGGCCTGGGATCCCAACAGTTCTGTGTTCAATATCGTATCCTTTGCCTGGGCAGGCTTCGGTGCCTCCTTCGGGCCGGTGGTGCTCACTGCACTGTTCTGGAAGCGAAGTAATTTCCAGGGCGCCCTGGCCGGCATGTTCTTTGGCGGTGTCATGGTCTTTGTGTGGAAATATCTGGTGAAGCCTCTGGGCGGCGCATGGAACATCTATGAACTGCTCCCGGCATTTCTGGTAGCCTTGGCCGCCATTATAGTGGTTTCCTTAGCCACCAAAGCACCATCAGATGAAATCGTAAAAGAATTTGAGAATGTAGGAAAATAAAAAATATTCCCCGTTTGCCAAGAAACGGGCATTGCAAAATAAACCGTCCGCTACCTCTCTTATCCTGTGTTCGGATGGAAAAGAGATAATAGCAATGCCATTAAGTTTATCTCTGAGAATGCTCAGCCATGGAAAAAGGAGCGGGAAGCGGCCGGAAATGGTCTGCCGCTTTTGACTTTGCAGGGATTTAGAAGTCCTTAAATCTCTGAG
>CAJUPI010000112.1 GCA_910588125.1 uncultured Lachnospiraceae bacterium | reverse complement strand
GGCATACGAGATATGTAGCGGTGACTGGAGTTCAGCGTGTGCTCTTCCGATCTTTCCAATCCAAGGCTGGAGATGCAGGCTACCGCCAATGCCTACCGGCAGATGAAGGAATTAACCGGGCTTACCGGTGCGGACATGGATCTGTTCCTGACCAATGATTTCTACAACCAGTCGGAGATGCTGGCGGCAGAGATCTGTGAGTATCTGCCTAAGGGACAGGGCTGGCAGTATGTGAAGGAAGACCGTATCGCCTTTGACGGAGACCGTCCGGTGAACACCAACGGCGGACGCTGCCAGTACGGCCATGCGGCAGGGGCCTCCGGCCTCCACGACCTGTATGAGGCAGTGCGCCAGATGCGGGGCGAGGCAGGGGCAACCCAGGTGAAGCATGAGGTGAAGCGCGCCATGCTCCGGGGCTTCGGCGGCGCCCAGAACCTGTTGAATATCATGTTGGAGAAGAAATAAGGAGCAAAGGAGATGGTTGTGATGACAAAATATGATTTAGAGCCGATTACAAAGACCTTTTACCAGGCATTGGAAGAGGGCACGGTCTTAGGGCGGAAATGTACAAAATGTGGTCATATCGAATTTCCCCCATACCTTTGCTGCAATTCCTGCGGCGGCCTGGATACGGAGTGGGTGGATCTGACCAATATGAGGGGGATGGTTAAGCAGGCCCTTCCCACCAAGGGAGCTTTCGGCGACCCGGATTTCCGGAAAGAGCACGGGGATTATTTTGCGGTGGAGATTGTGGTGGACGGTGCCGATCCGGTGAGCACCAGCCTGCTCCATGTAGATTATGACAAATATGATGAATTTGATAAGCTGGTGCGGACGGAGGAGGTGCTGGCAAAGCCCCTGATCATCCAGGATGAGGACACCAAGGTAGTGGTGTGGGAGCTGGATGGCCATGAAGAATTTAAAAAGCTTCCGGAAATGAAAGCAGAGAAGAAGCAGGAGTTTCAAGAGGCGAAGGCGGAAGAGGCAAAGCCTGCGAAAGCCAAGGCCAGGGCAGCTGAGACGGCCCCGGTGGATGACGAGGTGGCTAGGACCGTATTTGCCTGTGCAGCAGAGGCCTACGGCGTGGATGAATCAGAGCTTACCCTGGAAACAGATATCAGGGAGGATCTGGCCAATGAGTCCATGAAGATGATTGTCATGATCTCCCAGATCGAGGATGAGCTGGATGTGGAGATTGAGATCCAGGAGGCCAGCCTTTTGAATACATTGGAGGATTTTATCAATAAGGTGAAGGAAAAAATGTGATGGGCTTTGGCAGGAAAATGATTCTTGCTATGAAAAAAGAAATGGGGAAAGAGTAAATGAACAAAGAGATAAAAATGAATCCAAATTCTAAGTGGTATGGGCCGAAGCAGATTGGCACGATGCTATACACTGCAGTATTGTTCCTGATTGGGACAAGTATTATTGGCGGTAACACTTTTCATATCAGCGGCATTATTACTGGTATTTGGGACGACACAGAGCATGCCGGTATTTCTGGTGGTAATCCTGGTGATTGGGTTCCTTGGGGGCGGTTATGAGAAGAATGGTGGTATGACGCTGACGGCCAATTGGTGGCCAACCAAGAAGGGAGTGGTATTGGGAATTACCACCATCGGTATCATTCTAATGAATATTGTATATGTCCCAATGATGCCAAAGCTTTTGGGAAGCCTAGGGCTTGGCGGCGGTATGGCGGTGATTGCTGCAATTCTCGTGGTAGTGGGGATTATTACCTTGTTCTGTGTGAAAAATAACCCGGAGGAAGCCGGGGAGTACCCGGATGGAGATACTTCTTTTTCCTCCAATGCCGGTGAGGTCTTAAAGCAGATGAAGGACTATAAGAGCCCCTTTACCTTTGGGAAGGTCTGCGGGGATAAGGATACCTGGCTGATCGGCCTTGGCTCTGCTTTTGCCTTCCTGGCGGTAATGAGCTATATTGCATCTGCCATTCCAGCCATGATGTCCTATGGATATGACTATTCCCTGGCAACGGCTGTGTTTGCAGTGGGCGGTATTTTCGGTATTGTCGGAAGCTTTGTATTTGGAATCATTGACCAGAAGATCGGAACCAGAAGGACCTTCCTGATTTATTTTGTATTTATAATCATTGGGTTTGTGTTTAATCTGTTCATGTCGAAAGCGCCCATTTTCTGCTGGATATCTGGGATTGTGATCTTTGCAGCCCAGGGAGCACTTTGTAACCTGCTTCCCTCCTATGTGGCCACCAAATATGGACGATGGGACTACACCATGGGCTATCAGGTGATCGGGACGATTTTTGAAATCGGCGCTGGGATCGGCGTGATGATGACAGGATTTTTTACTGATTTTGGAGTGATGTATGTGGTAGATCTGGTACTGCTGGTGCTGGGCTTGCTCATGATGGCAGCCTCCAATGATAGATTCATCGGAAAGATCCAGTAATCTTTTTGATGATATCCTAGATATCTAATACCATTTGGAAGTGCGGCCTTGCAAGGGGCCGCATTTCCTAGAAAAGGAGGAAATTGTTTTGGAAAATAAGAAATTATCTACAAGTCTTACGGACAGCCGCTTTGGCGGCTGGGGCTGGAGCATGATCTTTTATTGTATGATTCTGTATTTCTTTTATGCCGCATTGACTACCGATGGTCAGAATCTGTTTCCGGCAGCATTTGCGAACCTGCATGGATGGGATGAAAATGCTTTGCTGGCCTACGCATCGCCTGCCGGCATTCTGGGGATCATTGGCGGTTTTGTATTTGGACGGTTGATTCTGAAGACAAATTCCCGCATTATCAGTTCGGTGACATTAATCGTTACGGGAGTTCTGTTTGCTGTATTTGGCATGGTTACAAGTATAACGCTGTATATTGCGGTTCTTGTCCTGATCTGTTTTTTTGCAGCTGGATTTGGGACAATTGCCTGTCCGGCTTTTATGGCCGCATGGTTTCCGCGGAAAAAGGGGATTGCCCTGGGATGGGCCACAATGGGCGCGCCCTTAAGCAGTGCTTTTTTTGTGACAGGTTTTTCCTTACTGCTAGATAAATGCGGTGTGAAGACAGCGTTTCTGATTGTTGGAATTGCTACGGTTATCATTGGGGTATTGTCTTTTTTCTGGGCGAAAAATGATCCGGCGGAGGTTGGGGCATTGCCGGATCATATGGAGTTGGATGATTCTTTTCAACTAGAGGAAAAGCCGGTGGATGATAAGGCATTTTCCATTGCAAATATTTTGAAAAATAAAAACACCTGGCTAATCGCCATTGGCTTCGGTCTGCTTTGGATGGTAACAGTGGGGGTAATCAGCCAGTTTATTCCACGCATGATATCGGTTGGATATACGAGCGCGGAGGCTCTCCGTTTTATGCTGATCTCTTCTCTTATTGCTATTCCGGGAAGCTATTTCTGGGGCTGGCTGGATTCGAAAACCGGAACGAAGATGGCGTCTGTTGTTTATGCGGCATCTTATGTAATTGCGTTGATTTTGCTGATTACTTCGTTTCACCCTGTATTGGTATGGATTGGCTGTATCTTTGTGGGATTGGGAATCGGGGGTCTGTTGAATCTTCTTTCCTCCATGATCATATCAGCATTTGGAAGGGATGGGTTTATGTCGGCTAACAGTATTATTATGCCCATTGCGTCCATTATCCGTGTGCTGGCCTTTCTGGTTATGGCTATGCTGCTCCAGGTTTCCGGCGGCAGTTTCACTTTGCCATATTTCGTATTTATTGGGATTGATGTTGTTGGAGCAATTATTATATTGCTGATCCCAGTGAAAAAATAGTCCTGTATTCTGTTTGGGAGGAGATATATTATGATAAGACCGGAAATTACAGAGGAAGAACGTAAGGAGGAGTACAGCGGGCTGTTTTTCAAGCCCATGGAGCCGGTAGAACCGAAGCTGTTGGAGATTATGGGAAAAGGCCCGGTGGATCCGGACTGTGCTACTGCGATACAGAACCGCAATGATATTTTAAAGCCGGGCTATCTGGCAGTGGAAAACGGTTATTGCCGGATGGCAGACGGCTCCGGCTTTGTGGCCACCAAGGTGGAGATGCCCGGGGTGACGCAGGAAATGGTGGATTGGTGGTTTATCTGGCATGGCCTGAAGGATCTCCGTTACAAAGTATGGTGTCCCACCCAGCATTATGGGATCCACGTACTGGAACGGGATTTGCCAAAAAGATTAAATCAGGCATTGAGCTTCAAGCAGCGTAATTGGGGAACTACGGATGTTGTGACGGAGGATGTGGGAGACGGGCCTAAGACCATGCATCTGACCTTCCTTTCCCCGGAGGATTACGGCTATGACCCTTCCCTGGTTCCGAATGCAGAGGTCATTGTCAGCGCTAATGTGACAGAGCCTGAGACAGGCCTTGGGCTTATTACCTTTTCCCATGTGATACGCAGGATCCCGCATGGGATCGAGTACCGCTCCCATTACTGGCAGGGATACCAGATCAACGAACATGGGGAAGCGGTGAAAACCTCTGTCCCAGAGGGAGGGTTCTCCATGGAGATAATGAAGGGCTGCGCGTACCATAGCCTGGAAGAATACCACAATCTGGCCGTAATCCTGCCGAAGCTGTACGGGATGTACAGGGATCGGCAGGATCGGCTGGAGGATTATTCAGCCAAAGCTTAGCCTGAATTATTCATGGCGGTATAAGTCACATAAAATCCGCCATAGTTACC
>CAJUPI010000111.1 GCA_910588125.1 uncultured Lachnospiraceae bacterium | reverse complement strand
TATTCATCTGGAACACCATAGGTATTGTCGATTTTTAACCGCCAAAGTAATATAAATGCAAATTGGCAAGAATCTGGCTGGTATATTGTTACAATTTTACCAAATAGATGGTTGCCAAAATAACCCAAAAGGGAGGATAAAAATGAAATTGAAGAAATTCAAGCAGAGGCTTTCCCAGGCCCTGGTCGCCGCTATGCTGGTGACTTCGACGGGAGTATCATCACTTGCGGCCACCCAGACTTGGGGAGGGGCATTAGCCGGTAAAGAAGACACTGATTACCGGCTGGTAACGCTACACCTGGACAAAGGTGAGTTTGGCAATCCGTTAAAGTATGTGAAGGTAACGAGCACGCCCAGCGATGCGACACCGGGAGATGCCACTTCCAGCAACGTGGCGGCAGAGGATGCTGGCTTTGACATACCGCTGGAGTACGATCTGGCCCTGGATGCCGATGGCGGCGAGCTGGTAGTAAAGGAAGCCAATGAAGACTTTAAGTCAACCACCTTTGCCGTTGACAGGGCGAGTGACTTTGTGGTCAACATGAATGACGTGAGAAGCGCACTGAGCGGGGCGGAGCTTTCTTATAGTGCGGAAGAAGAGCCCTACAGAGGCTGCGAGATTGTCTGGATGACAGAGCCGGTGGCAGAAGGAGAAGCGGTGGATCTGACTCAGGCGGTGGATCTGGAGAATGGTCTGAACCTGACTAAGCTGGAGACCGATTTGTATGCTGTTACGTTTAAGGCGGCAAGAGGAGATTTGGCGGCTTCCACCAATGCAGCGGCGATGAACCTTCCGGAAGATACAGATTTGCGGATTCGTACGCTCCCTGAAAAATATGAAGCATTTAATAATGAGCTTTTGACCCAGCTGACCGGCGAGGCAGGCTATGTCAATGCAGATGTGGAAAATTCCATCTGGTTTGATATGCATCTGGTGAGAGATGGCCAGATAGTAAGCGCTGATGGCAAGACGGTCACAGTGCAGATGGATCCGTCCAATTTTGAAGGAAAAGGCGATCCGGAGGTATGGAAAGATCCGCTGAAGACCATCAAGGTCCTGCATTTCGCAGACGAGGATCCGGCCAAGGCACCGGAAGATATCAAAGTGGAGCGCCTGAAGGATGCGTGGGGAGGATATACCGGCGCGATTCGTTTCGAAGTCAGCAGCTTCAGCCCGTTTGTCATCTTTACGACGGATAAGATGGTTAAGGTGAAGCTGAACAGCGCAGTAGGCGGTATCGGTATTGTCTCCAGCTACGAGTATGACTATGATCCGGAAGCAGGCGAGATGCAAAATGAGAAATATACCTTCCTGCCTGTGGATCAGGAAGTAGAGATTCCGGCCGGAGTTACATTGCAGTTAGACTATGACAATTACAACACCAACGAATATTTCTATAACCTTTCCCGGTATCAGATTATCGAGGACGGTGTGGAGAATAATGATGAGAATAACCGGTATGGTTACACCGTATCCGCTGAGGTGGACAGCGTAGAACTGACGCCGGTATTTGAAAAGGAAGAGAATGAAAGCAGAGACTGGTGGTTTAGGCTGAAGAAGACGGAAGAATTAAACGGCAAAAACAGTCTCGACGGAAAAGTCAGCCTGAGGATTATGCAGGATGGCCAGCGGGTAGATGTAAATGCAGAAAACTGGCAGCTGGTGGATTCGAAGAATCCATACGACAGATTACATAATGAGCTGGTTGAGCTTTCTGCAGACGGGACCATCCGGAGCAAGGATGTTCTGCCTCTGGGATACTATCGGTTCTATGTTAGCTGCGAATATAACGGAGATATCTATGAGGGTTATATTTCAGTAGATGCAGGCGTGTCGATGAGCTTCTTATTCTATGCCGGCAGATTTGATGCTCCGGAGCTGGTAACTCCGGCAGGCCGCTGGCTTGGCGAGAGTGAATATTACGAGCAGGGAACCTTGTTCAACAAGATCTATGCGGAGACCAAGGAAGTAGGAGAAATTCCGGAAGTTGCCATGTACGGCGCCTACACCTTTGCCGGCTGGTATCACGGCGATGACGAAACAATGGAAACTGGTAAATGGGCGGATGAAGAAGCAGTAAATGGTTTTGCAAGTGCTTATGCCCGTTTCCAGGATGCAGAAGGCAACTTGTATGAGCCGCTTATCAAGCTGTCCGATTCCAGCGAGAATCCGGAGGAGCCGGTCAATCCGAACCCGAGCCGTCCTGGTGGCGGTGGCGGTGGCGGCGGTGGTTCTTCCCGCAGCAGCGCAAATGCAGATACGATGAGCGGAACCTGGCAGCAGGATGAGCGGGGCTGGAGATTCCAGTTAACCAGTGGCGGATACGCTACGAACACCTGGGGCCGGATCCATGGCAACTGGTATTACTTTGGCGCAGATACTTACATGATGACCGGTTGGATTTATGTGGGCGAGCAGTGGTATTATCTGAGCCAGGAGCAGGGAGACAATGCCGGTAAGATGAAGACAGGCTGGTTCTTCGATACCTCCCATAACCGGTGGTTCTATCTGAATGCATCCGGCGCTATGCAGACCGGTTGGCAGCAGATCAACAATGTATGGTATTACCTGAATCCGATCTCCGACGGCACCAGAGGAGCGATGCTCTCTGAGCAGTGGGTGGATGAATATTATGTAGATGCAAACGGCGCATGGGTACCGTCCATGACCAAATAAGGAAAGACAGCGGAAATTTTAAAGAGGCCCGGGAAGTATTCCCGGGTCTCTTTTTGCCGGATGGACTAAGAGTGATGCTCCATCAAATCCAGCACATCATCAAACAGACGCTTCATACGCTGCAAATCCCCGTGAGAAAGCCGGAACAGGCTGTCATAGATCTCAGATAAAATCTGGTTTTCAGAAGAATCGGGAAGATCGAGATCCTGCAGTAAATCCGCCATGGAGGTTTCCAGACCGCGGGAAAGCCGGTATAGAATTTCAATGGTAATATTTTTTTCGCCTCTTTCAATTTGGCCGACATAGGAGGGATGGAGCTTACATAACTCGGCTAATTTTTCCTGGCTGAGTCTTTTTCGCTTCCGGTAGAAACGAATGCGCAGCCCCAGAATAGCAGACAGTGGCATGAAATCCATCCTTTCTGAAAAATGACTCGTTTTGGGGAATGTTGAATCGTATGGTAAAAAATACCATAAATATAGACTATAAATATTGAAACAATAATTCAACATTCTAAAAATAGTATTATTATTTAAATATATACTAAAGGTATTAATATCCAGAACTTGAGTCATAAAAAGATGGAGGAAGCCAGCCAATGTCATTTAGTTAATTTTTTCAGAAGGTATGCCATGGAAAAAGGAGCGGAAAACGGCCGAATATGATCTGCGGATTTTTCCGGCTTCGGGATCAAGAGAGGTTCATGTTTTCATTTTCAGTTTTGACATCTGCCAGGATTTTACTACTTTCCTCTTTTCGGATATAAGCGCGGTATTCGACAGGGGTTTTGTGATACTTCTTTTTAAAAGCCCGGGAAAAAGCCGCCGGATCTTCATATCCGCAAGCATAAGAGATCCCGTCAATGGAATATTCCGTACCGATAAGAAGCTCTCTGGCCCGGCTTAAGCGGAAGCTGGTAATATATTCTCTGGGCGAGTGATTCATAGATTCTTTAAACAAAGTAAACAGATAGTTACGGCTGATTCCCAAATGGCTGGCAATCTGGGATACCTGAAGCCCGGGATCGTGATAATGCTCCCGGATCCATCGAGTCGCCTTAGTTACATATTCATTAAAGCTGCCATCCAGATACCCCTCCTCTTCAAAACCGGCAGTCAATATCGAAAGAAACTCATAAAAGAGGGACTGGCGCAGAAAGATTTGTTCCAGAGTCCCTTTGGTAGAAGCCAGCAGATGTTCGGATAATTTTTCCAGCTGTAATTGGTCGTCGCAAAAAAACGTCTTCCCGGCTCATGAAAATTCAGTTCACGAAGTACGTCTTCCACCCGCTTTCCGGAAAACCCGATTCGCAGGCAATGCCACATGGCGTCCAGTGCCGCCTGATAGCGGCAGGCCCTGCCGGGAGGAATCCATACTCCCTGCCCGGCAGAAAGCGGCAGGCTTTGCCTGCCAAAGCGGATATTTCCTTTTCCGGAAATCACATAGCAGATCGTATGGTGATCTCGCATCCACATGTCCGAGAGAGTTCCCGGAGCATATTCCTGTTTTTCACAAAAACAGAGATAAAAATCTTCGAAATAATTGTCATTCAGAAGTGCGCTGTGAAGCGTTTTCATTTACTATTCTCCTTTCCGGCATTAGTTCCGGCTGCATGGCAGCCCGGGCAAACTCAGTAGGATTGGTCTCCGGATGTTCTTGATTGTATTTTTGATACAGAGATGGGGATATCTGATATTTTCGTTTAAAGGCATTGGCAAAAACCCCGGAATTTTTATAACCGCAAAGCAAGGCAATCTCGCTGACAGAGCAGGAGGTGGTAGTCAACAGCTCTCTGGCACAGCCAAGGCGGAAGCTGGCAAGATATTCCTGCGGCGATTGTCCCATGTGCTCCTGAACGTCAGGCAGAGCTGGGCGTATCGATGTCAGCTTATGAAGGAGTTTCCGAAGGCTGGAAGAATAATACAGACATCTTTGATTTGCAGCCATATCTCGATATGCGGGAGGACGTAGTATTCCGCCCATACAGCAAAAGCACAGTAGCCTGGGAAAATCAGATTTCCGAAGATTTAAGAGATGCCTGGAATGGAAACATTCCTATGGCAGATGCCTGCGCTAAAATAACTGAGGACATGAATAAGATTTTGGCTGAGGAAAACTAAAAAACATAAGCCTTTATTACTGCTCAAGATAATATTCAGCCTTGGAGGAAGGAGAGGATGTTGCAAAATAAGTCACCCGTCATTTCTCTATCCTGTGTTCGGACGGTTCACGT
>CAJUPI010000110.1 GCA_910588125.1 uncultured Lachnospiraceae bacterium | reverse complement strand
TATAGCATATTATTCGTTTTATGCCGATTATAATCAGTAAAATACCCGTTTAGAATAGTCAACAGCGGTAATAGACTATTAGATAAAGCGTATAAGAAAAGACGGAAAAGGCTACTCAATCAAACGGATAGCCTTTTTCTAATTCCCAACCTAAATTTTTCCAATATTCAGTAGGAAAAATTCTAAATACAGTTGCCCAAATTGCTCGAAAAATTAAGAAATGTATGAATATACACCAAAATTTGGAAAATGAACAGTGGGAACACTTTTCCGAAAAGGGAGAAAAATTTCCACCCCAAGCCCCCCTGTTCCACCATCGAACCAAAGTCACAATAACATCTAAAAAATACCCAAAAAGAAAGGACCCTTCAAATGTACGAATGAATACAGATAACCGATCAAAGCTACTATATCCAAAGCCCAACCCGCATCGGCCTGGTAAAGCTTGACGCCGAAAACGTCTGCCTCATCGACAGCGGAAACGACAAAGATGCCGAAAAAAAATACTCCGCCTTCTCGAAGCAAACCACTGGAACCTCACAGCCATCTACAACACCCACTCCAACGCCGACCACATCGGCGGCAACCGCTATCTCCAAAATCAAACCGGCTGCCTGCCCCAAGGCTTTACCCTCATCCCCCTGCCAGGACATTTCTTTCACATGACCGGCTTTCAAACCCCAGACAATGTAATCTACCTAGCCGACTGCCTATCCAGCAAAGAAACCTTGGACAAATACCAGATCACCTTCATCTGCGACATCGCCGCCTACCTAAACACCCTGGAACAAGTAAAAAACATGAACGCCAAACACTTCATCCCCTCCCACGCCGAAGCCACCGACCACATCTCCCCTCTGGCCCAATACAACATAGACAAAGTCCTCGAGACAGCCGAAAAAATCACCCATCTCTGCGAAGCCCCCCACACCTTCGAACAAATCCTACAGCATCTATTCACAGACTACAACCTAAAAATGAACTTCGAACAATACGCTCTAGTCGGAAGCACCGTCCGCTCCTACCTATCATGGCTCAAAGACACCCAAAAACTAGAAACCACCTTCGAAAACAACCAACTACTCTGGAAACAAATACACCCATAAAAAATCCCCCATTAAAAGCCGCTGCGCGACAGCACTAAAAGGTAAAGCCACTTCGACACACCTGTAATGAGAGCAACTTTTATTCGAAAAGGCACTCATAAAACTTCCTCTCGCACGCCATTGCGACTTTACCAGCCAGCAAAAAACATTTCACAAAATCACTTGACATTTCTTAGCCAGACTATATCCTTCCTCCCCTACACAAACCCAAAAGCAGCCAAATCCAAACCACTCCCCCAACAACCTCCCACAGCCAAGGCTGCTGCAAAATAAGCCGTCAGCCATTTCCGGTATCCGGTGTCCGGCTGTTCGCGTACACGCTGTCTGATATGGACGAACATTGCCAAAAAACCCACCGACCCCAAAAACAAAAAAAGGCAATGTCCGTCCAGAGCAGACAGCGTGTACGTGAACCGTCCGAACACAGGATATGGAAATGGCTGACGGCTTATTTTGCAGCAGCCCACCCCCCACTAAATCATCCAAACCGGCACCATCAAATCATTACTATTAAACACAGCCACCTCCCCCCGCAAGCAAAGAACCGCCCCTCTCTCCCTCGGAAGCGACGCCTTATCCAAAATGGAAAACACACGCGTACACTTCTGCTCCGGATTCGCAGACCGTTTCACCTCCAAAGGGCAAATCCACCCATCCCGTTCCAGAATCAAATCAATCTCCTTCCCCTCCTTATCCCGATAATACCAAAACCGGCACTCCCCGCCGGCCCCATAGGACTTAAGGATCTCCGCCACCGCATAATTTTCCAGAATCCCCCCGCTCAAAGCCCCATTCATCAAAATCTCCGGCGAAGCATACCGTGTCAGATAAGCCACAACCCCCGTATCCATAAAATAAAGCTTCGGCGCCTTAATCACCCGCTTCAGCTTTTCATCCTGATAAGGATAAAGACAGAAAATCAAATGGGTCCGCTCAAGAACCTGAAGCCACCTCCGCGCCGTATCATCGGAAATCCCCACCTCCTGAGCAATCTGATGCAGATTCAGCATCTGCCCGGTCCGGCAGGCCGCAGCCCGGATAAAATCACTGAACTGCATCTTATCCGACAAGCTCACCAGCTCTCCCGCATCACGTTCAATATACGTCTGCAAATACGAATTATAAAAAGCAGACCATTCCTCCTTACCCCCGCTTATCAGCTCCGGCATCGTCCCTTTCCAGATTCTTTCATACATCTCTCCCAAATCCGCCGCTTGATGATTCTTCTTCCTCTGAACCAGCCCGTTCAAATGCACGGAAAACGGCGTCTGCTTTCCGCTGCCATACATTTCATGCTGCGACAAAAAAGACAGCCTGCACACGGCCACCCTCTTGGCCGAAGACTCACAAAGAGCCGTAAGCTCCGGAAAAATCTGAGAAGACGCAAGCCAGAAAGTCCCAGGTCCCGCTCCATTGTCCACCGCAATCTTAAGATACACCAAAAGCTCCGGCGCATACTGAATCTCGTCAATGAAAATGGGAAGGGGATGCTTCTGCAAAAACAGCACCGGTTCCGTCTTTGCCATCCGCCGTTCCTCAAAATCCTCCAGGCTTACATAGGTTCTTTTCTCATCCATCAGCCGTTTCAGCAAAGTGGTTTTCCCGGCCTGCCTTGGTCCGATCAGCAGAACACAGGGATATTCCTCCGATAAAGCCGGTATTTGTTCCTCCAAATCACGCTTGATATAATCCATACGCCGCCTCCTTTATTGGCTAAAATTCGATATATACCAATTATAGTCCATCATTTCGCCTATGTCAACGCAAGATCTAATCGTATTTTAGTCTGAATTTTAGCAGTAAATTTTAGTACTGAATATTTAGTACCGAATATTAGTTGTTCCGCAAAGTCAAAATTACTATCCTGCATCCTTCTACTATTTTCCCTTGCATCATATACAGAACCGCAGCTCCGATTCCATTTTATTTATTTTAAAAATACCCTAACCAGGCAGCTTACGATATACATCTGCGCTTACACCCCATAAACCCATTCTCTTCAAGGTTGGATACTCCTCCGCGGACAGATACTCCGGAAAATAATTCAGTACCTCTTCTTTCCGCAGCAATCTCTTATTTACCTCCGCCGCCAGACCCCAAACAAGCTTTTCTTATAATGCTTCAGCGCCTCCTGCGCCGGTTCAAAATTCCCTGCCGCCTTCAGATACTCCACACCCTTTTCAATATCCTCCCGTACCCCCAGACCTTCCGCGTACATCATCCCCAGACCATAGCTTTTGAACCGATTGTCCTCGCTTTTCTCCAGCATTTTCCGCCCTTTCTCCACATCCTGAGGACAGCCGTACCCCAGAAGATAACAGATCCCCAGCAGATCATACCGCCTGTACTCAGTCTTATCCATCTCAAAATACTGCACGGCCCGGGCATAATCCTGCGGGGTCCCCAGTCCCCGGAAATACATATACCCTGCCTGCCCGCAGGCATAGCGGTCATTTCCATAACCGGCGGTTTTTTCAAAGCACGCAAGAGCATAGGGCAGATCGCGTTCCACAGCTTTGCCGTCCCAATAAATATCCCCCACAATATGCAAAGCCCACAGATGCCCTGCCTCCGCCGCCTTAAGCGCCCAGGGAAGGGCTTCTTCTGGTCTGCCCGCATCATACGCAAGATGGCTTGCGAAAGCGTACATCCATTCCGGATAGCCCTTTTCCGCCCCCTGCCGCATAATTTCCACTGCCTTTGCAGGCTCCGGCGGGATCAGATCCCCTCTGCCACGCTGATAATAATGGCAGTAATTCCGCCCCGCAAGAATCATTCCGCCCGAAAACGCCTTCTCAAACCAGGGAATACTCTGTTCCATTTCCTGCCGCATCCAGGCATCCCAGGCTTCCTTATTGGCAAATTCACTTTGTTTGCGGTTTTCAATCTCTATCACATCCAGAAAATAATAAGTATTCCCAATCATATACTGACAGAACGGACAGCCTCTTTCCGCTTTTTCAAGTATTTCCTCCCATGCCTCCCGAATACTGTCAAACGGCATAATCTCCCGCAGCTCCGGGGTCAGCATATCCATACGCAGCGCCCCCAGAACTCCTGCCGCACTGCCCAGGGAGATTGACTGATGGAGCATTGCATAAGCCGCCGCTTCATTTTCTTCAAAGGGATGATACTCCCAGCTATAACAAGTGCCGGAAAAACAGCGGGAAAGAAAATAGCAGGCATCCCCGTCCCCATCCTTTGCCGCAGTCAATAATGCGTCCGCTGCCGCCTTTGCCTTGTCATTATCACAGCAATAATAAAGATCCTCAATGGCCTTATCCACCACATCGCTAAAATACTTTCCCATGCTTCTTTTTTTCCTTTCTCTTTTCTCTTTCCATTATGGCCGCAGAACTTTCCACCTCGGCGGTCACATCAGCCCAGCCGCTTCTATCTTCCGAAAAGCCGTGATCCAGATAATTAACCAGCCAGAACTTCACCTGTGACGCAGTTCCTTCCCTTGCTAAAAATCTGGTATTTCCTCCTGCCTGATTGGTGCGCCAGATAACCATCAGTTCATTTTCAATACCGGGAAACAGATCAAAAGCTTCCGTTCCCCACTCCAGAACTGCTTTCTGATATTTTCCCTCATAGATACCATCTACGGCCAGTTCTACATCCCTGGCAGAGAAAAATCTGTGCTCATCATGCCAGCTTTCACCAAAAATCACCAGGAGCTGATGCCAGCAAGACGTTACTCCCTGCCCAGCCAGAAGCTGATGCCAGAAAGCTTCCACACCTTCCTGCAAATCATCTGTTTCATCTGACCTATCCTCTGCCTCATCCTGCCGGGTATCCTCTTCCTTTTGGAAATCATCGTCTTCATCCTGGCACGTATTTGCTTTCAGGCTTTCCCACTCGGAAAAATCAGGGCTGCCTGCCAACAACTGTTTCATCCATTCTACCGCTATATCCGGCTCCATGCTTTTCTGGCAGATCCGGTATCCGCCCTTTGGCATCTCAAAAAACGCCGCCATAATAATAGTACCATAATAAATAC
>CAJUPI010000109.1 GCA_910588125.1 uncultured Lachnospiraceae bacterium | reverse complement strand
ATTCTTGATCCCGAAACCGGAAAAAGCAGCAGACCCTTTCCCGCCGCTTCCCGCTCCTTGTTCCTTGGCGTACCTTTTGAGAAGTCCCTTAATGACATTGGCCATAAAAGATGTCATCAGCTATTTCTATATTCTGTGTCGGGAGGGTTTCTTGTACATGGGATATAGGAAATGGTTGATGACTTTTCTTTTGTGGTATTTTTTCTATGTATTTAGAAATTGGTGGCCGTCATTTCTTTCCCGTTCAGGACTTCTTCATAATCTTTTAAGTTCCGTTCTAATAGTGTTGGAGTGTCCAGGCCATAAGGACATTTGTTGGAGCATTGGCCACAGTGGAGGCAGTCTTTGATTTTTTTCATCATTTCCTGTCCTTCCGGGGATAAATGGGAAGCAGAGGGCGAGCGGCGAAGCAAGAGCGACATGCGGGCGCAGGTATTGATCTCGATGCCAGCCGGACAGGGCATGCAATAGCCGCATCCACGGCAGAAGCTGCCGCAGAGCTGTTCGCGATCTTGCTCAATTAGGGTGCGGATCTCATCGGTCATCACCGGCGGGTGATCCATATAGCTTAAAAATTCATCTAACTCGTGTTCTTTTTGAATACCCCAGATGGGAAGGACCGGATATTGGGCTGCAAAGGCATATGCGGCGGCTGAGTTGGTAATCAGGCCGCCGGATAAAGCTTTCATGGCGATAAAGCCCATATTACGCCGGGCGCAGGCCTGTACTAAATCGATCTCCGGCTTGCCGGAAAGATAACAAAATGGGAATTGCAGGGTGTCGTAAAGTCCTGAATCAATGGACTCCTGGGCCACAAAAAGACGATGGTTGGTAATGGAGATGAATCGTATCTTGCCCTGCTCTCTGGCTTTTAGCGCAGCATCATAGAGACCGCTTTCATCACCCGGTTTTGGGCAGAAAGCCGGATTGTGAAATTGATAAATATCAATATAGTCGGTCTTTAAAAGGCGAAGGCTGGTTTCCAGATCGGACCAGAAGTCTTCGGCAGTTGCCGCTGCTGTCTTGGTGGCAATGGTTATGTGGCTGCGGACGTCGCTTAAGGCGTAGCCTAATTTTTCTTCGCTGTCCGTATAAGCGCGGGCGGTATCAAAAAATGTGAAACCGCCGTCATAGGCGCGGCGGAGCAATCTGGCAGCGTCTTCTTTGGAAATTCGTTGGATCGGCAGGGCACCGAAAGCATTGCGATCGGTAGTAATGCCGGTTTTGCCTAAAGTGATTTTTGTCATAGGAAAAATCCTCCTTTTATTTATTGCGTTTTTGATACATGGTGGGAGCGGAAATAATCAGAAATCCATCTTCCGGTTTCGCTTAATTCTTCCGGCAGCCATTCGGAGACTTTTTGGCAGCCGGGGGAAAGCACGCTGCTGGTTTCCGCTTTGTTGGCCAGGTTCCAGCAGCAATAGCTGATCTGGTGGCTATCCAGCAGCTTGAGCCACAGAGAAGCCTGCTTGAAATCATTGCTGCCGTTTCCCGAGGCGTCGCAGGTGCCGAATTCGCTGACGAATACGGGAAGCTCCTGGGCGAGGCAGGCCTCAAGCCGCTGACGGAGCCAGTCTGTATGTGTGGCAGCATAAAAATGCAGGGCATAAAGCAGATTGTCATATTCCAGTGGGGAGGCAGCGGCTTGATGGATGTCCTGGCTCCAGGTGGGAGTTCCTACAATAATCACGGCGTCTTCATCATTGGCACGGATTACAGGAATGATTTCCCGGGCATAGCTCTTGATGCTGTCCCAGGTAGCATAGGAATTTGGCTCATTGCAGATCTCATAAAGCACATTGTCATGATCCTGATAAAGAGCCGACATCTCATTAAAAAAGGCCAGTGCTTCTGTCTTGTGGACATTGGGATCCCTGTCGTTTAAAACATGCCAGTCAATGATGACATACATGCCAAGCCCGGTGGCATAATCAACGCCGTTTTTTACGAGCTGTTTAAGCTCATTGGGATCGCCGCCGTTACAGTAGCCGTTGTATTCATCGGTGTACAAAGCCAGACGGATACAATTGGTGTTCCAGTCATCACGGAGGGTGCGAAAGGTGTCCCGGTTCACATATTGGGGAAACCAGGCGATTCCATGAGTTGACATACCAAAAAGCTGAAAAGGATTCCCATGGCAGTCTGTCAGATGGCTTCCGGTTACCTGGAGCTTTCCGTGAAGGGCAACCGGGGAAGCGTCGGGAACGGAAGGAGAGGCAGCGGAGGCATGTACCAGAAATCCGGATGGTGCCGGACAGAGTCCGCCAAGAAGTAAGGCGGAGGCCAGCAGGAAGACAAGAAATCGCCGGTATTTTTTCACAGACATAGAATACCTCCTTGTTTTTCATTCATAAAAGAAAGAACTGCTTTTCCCCCATAGAAAGCAGTCCCTCCAGTCACGATCTTAAACCGTTACACTATAAAGCTTTGCTTGGCATCCCCATACCAAATAAAGATGTAATCAGCACGGTGTGCGTCTTACTGGGTATTAATATACCATTTTTGGGGAAAATAGTCAATGAATTTGTGCAAAATTCATCAAAAAATACATAAAAAATACAAAGAAGTGATCAATAAATCTCTGCTAAATCCCTGCAAAGCCAGCCGACCCTTTCCGCTTCTTCCCGCTCCTTTTCCATGGCTGAGTATCTTTAGAGCTAAACTTAATGACATGATACCAGGGCCAAAGGGTCAAAAAATCTGATGCAAGCTTGCCTGCAAGAGGATTCTTGAACTTGGGACCCGCAAAAACACTGAAAAGTACCCATTTTCACAGAAAAATAAGAGAATTTGAAGTGTTTTAGGATTGCGGGAGCATAATAACATCATGACATTGAGAAGTGATCCGGATAATTTTTATCCGGCGGTACATACTGAATATAGGTAAAAGATTAAGCGATGTGGAGGAAGCGACATGGAATTTTCAAAATCTCTGTCGGAGAATGTGGAACAACTGAAGAAAATTCTTCAGTCGGATAAAAATTTTGACATTGTATACCGAACGTTTGATATTGCTGGCAGGAAGGCGGCATTGTTCTTCGTGGACGGATTCACGAAGGATGAGGTATTGCTGAAGATGATGCAGTCCTGGTGGGCAATCAAGGAAGAGGATATGCCGGAGGATGCCCATGGATTTTCCAAGAAATATCTGCCTTACGGAGAGATCGGGCTGGTAAAAAAGGAAGAAGATATGCTGGTACAGCTTTTGGCTGGTATATCCTGTTTGTTTATTGATGGCTTTGATAAATGTATGACCATCGACTGCCGGACCTATCCGGCAAGAGGCGTGGGAGAACCGGAAAAGGATAAGGTGATGCGGGGTTCCCGGGACGGTTTTGTGGAGACACTGATTTTCAATACGGCGCTGATTCGCCGCCGGATCCGGGATCCGAAGCTGACGATGGAAATACTGACGGCCGGGGAAAGCTCCCACACGGATATTGCTGTTTGTTATATGGAGGGAAGACAGGACAAAGATTTGCTGGAAAAGGTGAAGGGCCGTATTCAAACACTAAAAGTGGATGCGCTGACTATGAACCAGGAAAGCCTGGCCGAATGCATTTATCCGCATAAGTGGTACAACCCTTTTCCCAAATTTAAATTTTCCGAGCGTCCGGACACGGCAGCTGCCTGCATACTGGAAGGGAATATCGTGATTTTGGTGGATAACTCTCCGGCCGCCATGATCCTTCCTTCCTCTGTATTTGATATTATTGAAGAAGCCGATGATTATTATTTTCCGCCGATCACCGGTACTTATCTGAGGCTTTCCCGTATGGTGACCGCCCTGCTGTGCCTTTTGCTGACTCCGACCTGGCTGCTGCTCATGATGAATCCCGGGATTATTCCGCCCTGGCTGGAGTTTGTCCAATTGGCAGATCCGTATTTTGTGCCATTGATTTGGCAGCTTTTGATACTGGAGTTTGCCATTGACGGCCTGCGGCTGGCGGCAATCAATACGCCCAATATGTTGACGACACCGCTGAGCGTGATTGCCGGCATTGTGCTGGGGGAATATTCGGTCAAATCTGGCTGGTTCAATTCGGAAACCATGTTGTATATGGCATTTGTCACCATTGCCAATTACAGCCAGTCCAGCTTTGAGTTGGGCTATGCGCTGAAATTTATGCGGGTGCTGATTTTGGTGCTGACGGCTCTGTTTAATGTGTGGGGATATGTGGCCGGGGTGGCGATCTCCGTTTGCGCCATTGTCTTTAACAAGACGATTGCCGGAAAGAGCTATATCTATCCGCTGATTCCTTTCCAGTGGAAGGAATTGAAAAAACGTTTTCTGCGGGGGCGGCTGCCGATGGCCGGACAGGGACGGGATTAATAACTGGTGCCTGGGTTATTACAAGCAGTATATAAGATATCCCGGTTGATGGTGCGGTAAAACATGTCCCGTATTTGTTTAGGCTCTCCGGTTTGACCAAGGATCCACATAAGCTTGGTAACGGTGGCTTCCAAGGTCATGTCATAGGCTTCCAGCAGGCCAAATTCCTGTTTGATGGTCTTGCCGACCTCGTAAATCGACATATTGCTGCCTTCGTTGGTAACCTGGGTAGTCATGACCACTGTTTTTCCGGCATGGGTCCACTGTTGGATGGCTTTGTGAAAATCTCCGGATTCGTAGGAAGGAAGCCCGCCAACCCCGAAGGATTCGATGATTACGGCATCGTAGTGATCCGCAAGATAAGAGAGGACTCCGGCCTCCATGGAAGGAATCAGCTTGAGAAGCGCAATCCGCGGATTTAAGCTGTCATAAAAACGGACGGGCGCCTTCAAAAGCGCTTTGTCATCCAGATAAAAGATTACGTGAGGTTCCTGAATGGTGGCGATATAGGGAAAATTGATGCTGGAAAAAGCATTATAGCTTTTAGTACGTTCCTTCTTGCCGCGCGTGCCGGCGATTACCTTGCCATCAAAGACAATGACGACGCCATAAGCTTTGTCATGGGAGGCAAAGCGCAGGCTGTCGGTCAGGTTTGTCTTGGCATCGGTAATTTCCAGATCAATGGGCTTTTGCGCACCGGTAATGACGATGGGCTTGGGAGAATTCTGAATCAAATAAGACAGGGCGGCCGCCGTATAAGCCATGGTGTCGGTGCCATGGCAGACGACAAAACCGTCATAGGCGTCATAATGCTCCCGTATGGCAGCAGCGATTTTAAGCCAATGGCAGGGCTGCATATTGGTGCTGTCAATATTAATCAGCTGCAAAGTATCTGCCTGACAAAATTCACGAGTATCAGGAACGTATCTCAATAATTCATCAGAGGTAATCAGTGGTTTGAGGCCGGTTTCACTGCTTTTGGAGGCGATAGTACCGCCAGTGGCGATCATCAGGATTCTTTTCATAAACAGGCAGCTCCTTTTCTTTACAATTTTCAAAAAAAGTTGTATGATTTTCTAATAAACAATATTACCATAAGTTGCATTTTTTAGACAGTAGAAAATCACATATATCCGGAGCCTTTTCCGGAATGGAAAAAAGATCAGGAAAGGAGCAATGTCATTTAGTTAAGTTTTTCAGAAGATACGCCATGGAAAAAGGAGCGGGAAAAGGCCAAAAATGATCTGCTGCTTTTTCCGGTTTCGGGATCAAGAATTCCTAAAATCTCTGA
>CAJUPI010000108.1 GCA_910588125.1 uncultured Lachnospiraceae bacterium | reverse complement strand
GAACTGTTTACTTTAAATGAAATTGATACAATACGAAAACAGTATGGTATCAAAAGAGTTGTTATTACACATTTAGAAGAAGACTGGGGGAAATCATATGACGATTATAAGGAATTGGAGAGTGAGTTGAACTTAATAAATTTTGCATATGATGGATTGAGAATAAGGCTATAATCGAGATTAAGGGCTGGTTTTCCAGCCCTTAATCTTCTTACCACAGTTCTAAAGAATCTTCTGCATCCACCCACATTTGCAAGCTGCCATCAAGTGCTAATCGTGCATACTCAAGCGGTTCGTCTATTGCCAAAGAATTTAAGGCACATCGAGAGACGGGAGTAGTTCGTAATCCATCTTCTGCTACATTACAGTCAATCCGTAGGATATATCCGTCAAAAGTGGTAACATCAATGCTGTTGTGGTACATATTATATTCTGCATATATGAATTTCATGTTTTATCAGTCCTTCTTTTACTAAATGAATTTTCGGAAAAATTAAGAAAGCATTTCAATCAGTTCTTCCTGCTTGATTTATATTGTGTTATAATTTGTTACAAGTTTTTCTTTCCCTTATTTTTGCCCTTATGAGGGTTTGTAACATGAGGGAAAAGGATATAACACAAGGGAAAGCATAAGGGCAAACTCACTTGCTATAAATTTAGCATTTTCAAGGGTTTGCGGACTTTTTGAAGATAAGATATAACAGTTAATAAATGCTATAAAAAGTGTCTTATCAGAATTCCAGTTTGATAGAAAAATTATTAATTATGCTAATAAGGCTTGCAAGTCTTGTGGAAGCTACAACAAGAAAGAAATTGTCAGCGTTGAAGATTAAGATTTACCGGAATGATTTTGGAAAAGGGAAATGATAGGGTTTTCGTGAATCTTTGCGAAAGTCTTATTTTTTTGAAAAGAGATTCTCATTGCTCTTTTTCTGTAAATATATTATGATAATAACAGATTATTAATTTAGAAATTTACCACGGAGGTAGAGCTATGAGGCGGTTATTGGCGATTGGAGAAGCGTTGATTGATTTTATCCCTGCAGAGTCTGGTAAGGAAATGAAGAAAGTTTCCTCTTTTGCTCCGGCAGTGGGAGGAGCGCCGGCTAATGTTTGCGGAGCCTATGTAAAACTAGGCGGGAAAGCAGCAATGATTACTCAACTGGGGGAGGATCCCTTCGGTGATAAAATAGCAGATGAATTTGCTGCTTGTGGCATCGATTGCTGCTATGTAAAACGGACAACAAAGGCAAATACATCTCTGGCATTCGTAGCTTTGAAGGAGGATGGTAACCGTGAATTTTCCTTTTATCGGAAGCCGGGAGCGGATATGCTGATGGAAGCTTCTGATATACAAAAGGACTGGTTTAATGATGTTTTTGGTTTGCATTTTTGTTCTGTATCCTTGGGAGACTTTCCGATGAAGGAAGCTCATCGCCAGGCGATTCAGTGTGCGACAGAAACAGGGGCTCTGGTGAGCTTTGATCCCAATTTGCGATTTGCTTTGTGGGAGGATACCGAAGCGTTAAAAAGAGTAGTATGTGAATTTGCTCCTATGGCTCATGTTTTGAAAGTGTCAGACGAGGAACTGGAGTTTATTACTGGCTGTACGGATATCAAAGAAGCTTTGCCGCAGCTTTTGACTGGCAGTACAAAGCTGGTGATCTATACCAGGGGCTCCGATGGCGCCGAGTGCTATACGCGTACCGCCTGTGCGTTTGCTCCGGGAGAGAAAGTAAAGGCAGTGGATACGACGGGAGCGGGAGACGGATTTATTGGTTCGTTTTTATATTGCTTGTCAGCAGATGGTGTGACGGCTTCCAGCCTGGATAGCCTGACAAAAGAGAAAATGCAACAGTATTTGACATTTGCCAATAAGTTTTGCGGAAAAAGCGTGATGGGTTATGGGGCGATTGCGTCCTATCCCACAATGGAGGAGATGAATAGTTAATGAAAAGATCTGTGGCATATACGACAGCGGTAATGCTTCTGACAGGTACGGCACTGGGATTTTGGGCCAGGAGTTATACAACTGGTATATATCCGTCAAATCAGGAAGCCGGAATTTTGACGCCGGCGAGGGATGAAGCGATCGTATCCTTGGAAGAATCTGACATTATTATTTCTGATGAAAGAGTACCATTAGCAGCAGGGCCAGGAGCACTGGGGGGAGATAATGCACAGCC
The DNA here is from genome assembly GCA_910588125.1 of uncultured Lachnospiraceae bacterium. Classification (GTDB taxonomy): domain Bacteria; phylum Bacillota; class Clostridia; order Lachnospirales; family Lachnospiraceae; genus Brotaphodocola. The sequence goes on along the minus strand of CAJUPI010000108.1, from coordinate 3,707 downwards.
AGTGATACAGGAAAGCCCATATATTCGTCAGATAGTGACTTTGGTAAACGAAGAGAGAACAAAAGCCGGGTTGATGCCGTTGGAGAAATCGGATGAGGTGTCTTCGGCGGCGGCAGTCCGGGCAAAGGAACTCACCTTTAGCTTTTCTCATACAAGGCCGGACGGGAGTGCATACCGTACGGTATTGGAACAGACGGGAATCAGTTATCGGAGTTGTGGAGAAAACGTTGCTTATGGATATTCGACGCCGGAAGCCGTAATGTCAGCATGGATGACGAGTGAGGGACACCGGGATAATATATTGAATGAAGGGTATACCAATATTGGAGTCGGATATTTTAAAGATAGCAGTGGTCTGGGATATTGGGCGCAGATATTTACGATAAAAAAATAAAGTCTGAAAATAAAAAGATATAAGATAAAAAAACAAAAAAATGCGTGATAACATGTGATTAGCCAGAAGTGGATAATATAAATGCAGGTGTTGTCACGCATTTCTGAGGTGCTATCTAGTGTATCGCCCCAATTGTTGCGAAAATAATGATAAAATCAAGGATGATATTCGACAATGAAAATAATTAGAGAACTATCATCAAAAATTGGAGATGATAGAGATGGAATGGCGTGACAGAAAGAAATCATGGATGAATAATCTTCTGATTGCTTTGAATATCATTTATTTTTTATATTTAGAGATAGCAGGATCCAGTGAAGACACATTATTTATGCTGCATCATGGAGCGATGTATGCTCCGCTGATTGTGGAGAAGAGGGAGTATTATCGTCTGTTAACATCTATGTTCATGCATTTTGGAATTCATCACATTACCAACAATATGATGTTTTTGTTTATATTAGGTGACAATATGGAGCGCGCATTGGGCAGCGGGAAATATTTGCTGTTTTATTTGAGCTGTGGAGTAGGAGCTAATGCGGTCTCGTTGATTGCGGGATTGCAAAGTCCTGCAGAAACAGTGGGAGCCGGGGCTTCCGGTGCGATTTTTGGAGTCATTGGAGGGCTTCTTTATATAGTGACGATCAATCGGGGGCGCTTAGAGGATTTAAGAACGGAACAGTTGGCGATAATTATTATATTGTCGCTTGTGTTTGGATTTACCAGTACAGGAGTAGACAATATAGCTCATGTGGCCGGATTGGTAACAGGGATTGTTTTGGCAATGATTTTTTATCGACGGCCAAGGCAGGATCCGGAACCAGGATATTGGGAAATATAATTTGGAGGGCAAAATTATGAGAGATAATAATTGTATTTTTTGTAAAATAGCAAATGGAGATATTCCGTCAGCAACGATATATGAAGATGAGACGTTTCGGGTAATTCTGGATTTAGGACCGGCCTCAAAAGGACATGCATTGATATTGCCAAAATCCCATTTTAAGGATTTATGTGATGCGGATCCGGATATTACGGCGAAAGTTATGCCATTAGCAGGGAAATTAGGGAAGGCAATGAAAACAGGGTTGGGGGCCAGCGGTTTTAATGTAGTGCAAAACAACGGCGCAAGTGCGGGACAGACCGTATATCACCTGCATGTTCATGTAATACCGCGTTATGAGGGCGGCCCGGAGATGGTGTCGTGGACGCCAGGAAAAGAGGAGGAAGCTGAGCTGGCAAAAACGGCTGAAAAGATAAAGAAACAATTGTAGTACACAGGATGGGGGAGAGTTTGAGCTATGAGTACAAAAGATGAACGGTTCCGAGCTATTTATATGCATTACATGCCTTTGATGCGTATTATTGCCAGAAAGAAAAAGATACCAGAAGCTGAAATTGATGATTTGGTACAGGAGACATTCGTTGCGTACTATAGCCACTATCCCTTGGATTGGACGGAACCTCAGATTAAAGCGGCGTTGGCAAAAATTATGAGGAACCGGTGCATTGATTATTTCAGAAAAAGAGACAACTGGCTTTTAACCTATTATGATCCGGTCTCTATCCAAGAGAGATTGTTTTCAGAAGAAGAACGGTTTGGACGGGATAATCTAAGCGTCTATCTGGAGCATCAGGAATGTGAAGAAGTGTTGAATGCATTGGGATGCATGAAGGAGGACTGGGCACAAGTATTTCTGCTCTATGTGATCGAGGGCCGGCCGATGACGGAGGTCAGCGAGAAGCTGGGGTTGAGTGTCAATGCTTGTCGGGCAAGACTATCAAGAGGGAGAAAATACTTAAGAAGGTATCTGTGTCCTGAGGAGCCGGAGAAATATCGTCCCTCCATAAGGCATAAAACCTCTCCGGAGGGTGCCTAATGGCAAGTGTCCGATGGGCCATATGCCTGGAAAGTTCGTTTTTCCCACCCTCAAAGGTATTATCACAGATACCTGGCTGGACAGCGTTGTAAAGCAGATAATAATAGATGTTTCGTTGGATTCAGGAACAGATAGGGGCACTACATTTCCGCATAGGAAGAGATGAGAGCCATTATTGTAGAGACGGCATCTGTCAATGGGCTTTGCTTCATGGCAGAGATATATTGCTGACGGTTTTCAAAGGTGTCTCTGATAGCCGAAAGCAGGCTTTCTTCCGTCATTTGTTCTTCCTCTAGCACTTTGGAAAAACCTTGTTTTTCAAAAGAGCGGGCATTGAGGATCTGATCTCCGCGACTGGCGGCGGCAGACAGCGGAATCAGGATATTGGGTTTGCGCAAGGCCAATATTTCACAAATGGAATTTGCTCCGGCCCGGGATACCATCAGGTCAGCTGCTGCGAATAAATGGCGTAACGGTGCATCGACGTATTCATATTGTACATATCCGGCTCTGCCAATCAGACTTTCGTCCAGATTGCCTTTCCCGCAGATATGTATGACCTGAAAGCTGTCTAGAAGCTTCGGGAGGATCTTGCGAATCTGATTATTGACGGCTATTGACCCAAGACTGCCGCCAATAACCAGGATAATGGGGCGGCTGGCCGAAAGGCCAGAATAGTTAAGCCCGGTAAGGCGGTCGCCTGCTAACAATTCTTTTCTAATCGGCGATCCGGTAAGGACAGCTTTTTCTTTTGGCAGGTATTCCAGAGTTTCCGGAAAGTTGCAACAGACTTTGGCGGCGGAGGGGATGCAAATCTTGTTGGCAAGTCCCGGGGTCATATCTGATTCATGGATGATAGTTGGAACTTTATAATGCTTAGCGGCCAGCACAACCGGAACGGCAACAAAGCCGCCTTTGGAAAAGACGACGTCTGGACGGTATTTTTTCATGAGTCTCATGGCTTCGGCACAACCTTTCAGAACGCGAAAGGGATCGGAAAAGTTTTTCAGATCGAAATACCGGCGAAGTTTGCCGGAGGAGATACCGTCATAGGGAATGCCGGCTCCCTCAATCAGCTTACGTTCGATGCCATTATAGGAACCAATGTAATGGATCTCGTAGCCAAGTTCTTTTAATGAGGGAAGAAGCGCCAGATTGGGAGTAACATGCCCGGCGGTTCCGCCGCCGGTCAGCACGATCTTTTTCATAATAAAGACCTCCGTTTAGGGGTTGAATTTGGAATCTATTTTATATAGTAACCATATCGAGAGAAAAGTCAAGTGTGAATTTGCAGGGAAAAAGAGGAGGTTATTGCGGCAGTGTCGTTTGGTTGATTTTTTTAGAAGGTACGCCAGGGAAAAAGGAGCGGGAAGCGGCCGGAAATGGTCTGCTGCTTTTTCCGGTTTCGGGATTAAGAATTCCTAAAATCTCTG
>CAJUPI010000107.1 GCA_910588125.1 uncultured Lachnospiraceae bacterium | reverse complement strand
AGCAACCGGCTCATAACCGGTCGGTCCTGGGTTCGAGTCCCCGAAGGTCCATTTGCTCGTTTTTTAATTGTATATGGTAGTGTTTGGCCCGGTGGCTCAGCTGGTTAGAGCGCCGCCCTGTCACGGCGGAGGTCGTGGGTTCGAATCCCATCCGGGTCGCTATCTGGCAAAACGCGTCCTTGACGCGTTTTGTTGGGTGTATAAGCTATTGGTAAGGATATGCGGGTATGGTGGAATAGGCAGACACAAGAGACTTAAAATCTCTCGGGAGCAATCCCGTGCCGGTTCAAGTCCGGCTACCCGCATTTAGATGTTTTTTTATGTGATTATATGCCGATGGGGGGCGGTGGTATCCGAAGATACTGCCGTTTTTGTGTTTTAAAATTTTCAGGACAAAAAAAGCAGCAAAAATTTTTGATGAGGGTATGGATGGCTCTGATATGGTTATAATCCAAAAGAAAAGAACATTAGGAGAAGGAGGAATAAAAATGAGCCGGTTGCACGTAAGCTTCCGAAATCCGGGTGAGGTGGCTGATTTTGTCACCCGGGTGGAGAGGTATCCGTATGCCATGGATTTGAGCAGGGGCAGTGTGGTGGTGGATGCCAAGTCACTGTTAGGAGTTATGATCCTGGGATTTAATCAAGTGATGAACTTGAATGTTTATGCAGAGGACTGTGAAGAGCTTTTTCATGATATTGAACCATATATTGCCGCTTAGATAATCTCGATGGGGACGAGGCTGTTTCATTGGCAATTTTGCCAGGTTTGACAGAGAACCTCCTTTCGGAGCAGATATCAGGATTACAGGTATCTTCTTAAAGGAGGTAATTTGTTTTGCCTGAAAAGACGGGAGGAGAGGCAGGGATGAATTCATTTAAATATTACATACCGACAAAAGTTATTTTTGGAAAAGGAGCGGAAAAAGAGACAGGGAAACAGATAAAGGCGCAGAAGGGAAAACGGGTGCTGATTCATTATGGCGGGGGAAGCGTTGTGAGATCCGGACTGTTGAAGCGCGTGAAGGAATCTCTGGATGAGGCCGGTATTTTTCATATAGAGCTGGGCGGCGTGGTGCCAAATCCTAAGCTGTCTTTGGTCTATGAGGGGATAGCCCTGGCAAAAAGCGAAAATATTGATTTTTTGCTGGCGGTTGGCGGAGAAAGCGTCATTGATTCGGCGAAGGCGATCGCTTATGGGGTGGCCAACGAGGGAGATGTGTGAGATTTTTATGATGGCCGGCGCCGGGCTTTAGCCTGTTTAAAGGTTGGTGCAGTGGTGACGATTGCTGCGGCTGGAAGTGAGATGAGTAACAGCTCGGTCATCACCAAAGAGGAAGGAAACTATAAGCGTAGCTATAACAGTGGATTGGGGCGGCCCTGCTTTGCAATTATGAATCCGGAGCTGACGCTTACCTTGCCGGATTATCAGACGGCTTGTGGCTGTACGGATATTTTAATACATACGATGGAGCATTATTTTACGAATGGCGGGAGTATGGAAATCACAGACCGTATGGCGGAGGCTTTGATGGGCACGGTGATTGAGAATGCACGGATTCTGAAAGCAGATCCCGGCAATTATGAAGCAAGAGCAGAGATGATGTGGGCCGGGAGCCTGTCCAATAACGGTTTGACCGGTTGCGGCAATGATGGCGGCGATTTTTCCTGCCATATGCTGGAGCATGAGATCGGCGGGATGTATGATGTGGCACATGGCGCGGGCCTGGCGGCAATCTGGGGGAGCTGGGCAAGATATGTCTATCAAAATTGCCTTTCCCGGTTTTACCGTTTTGCCGTGAAAGTAATGGGAGTGCCAGAGGAAGATTCAAAGGAAATGGTAGCCTTAAAAGGAATTGAGGCGACAGAAGATTTCTACCGTGAGATTCATATGCCGGTATCATTGGCGGAATTAGGGGTTTTTCCTACAGAAGAGGAGTTAAAAGAGCTTGCGCATAAATGCAGCGTGGCAACCGGCGGCAGCAGAGGATCGGCGAGAGTGCTGTATGAGAAAGATATGCTTGAGATCTACCGTATGGCGGCGCAGAGATAAGGATTTTGTCGGAAGAGCATAGATGATTTCAGGAGGAGAGATAACGTGTACAAAATTGTTTCCCGGTTGTTGATATATGGGGATATGCCAAAAGATACGATTCTGATGGAACTGGCGGATATTGTGCGGAGAATGGATGATAAAAGCCAAAAGAAAGAAGAGCTGCTGACGCGGACCTTTACCCAGCTTAAGCATCTGCTGCAGGTGGCGACGGATTATGGGTTTGACAAAAACCTGTGGCATAATTATCTGACCTTTCTTTTGATTACCAGTGAAAATCCCTTTAGCATTACCTGTGAAAAAGTAGGGGCAAATGAGGGAAGCGTGAACTATTTTGCCAAAGGGGATTTTCGGGTATTCAAGGAACTGTTTGATTATGACTTTAGCAGGCTGGAAGAATTTTTGGGGGTGGATTGCTTTGCCCGGATCTCGGATTATCAGGCGATAGGGAAAAAGGAACTGATGTATAATAAAAATGTCAGCCAAAAGGTTCAGGCATTGAGTGCTCAGTTAGAGCAGGCAGGAGATGAAGAGGCGTTTTTTGATTGTGTGACCGGCTTTTATAAGGCTTATGGGGTAGGGATGTTCGGCCTTAATAAGGCATTCCGGATTTCTTCTGGCGAAAGAGATGAGGTAATGTTCCATCCGATCAATAATATGGATACCGTGATGTTGAAGGATCTGGTGGGGTATGAGCTTCAAAAGCAGAAGCTGATTGATAATACCACGGCTTTTGTCCAGGGGAAAAAGGCAAATAATGTGCTGCTGTTTGGGGACAGTGGGACAGGGAAATCTACCAGTATCAAGGCAATTGTCAATGAATTTTATCCTCAGGGCCTGCGGATGATTGAGATTTATAAGCATCAGTTTAAGGACTTATCGACGGTAATTGCACGGATTAAAAATCGGAATTACAAATTTATTATCTATATGGATGATCTTTCTTTTGAGGAGTTTGAGGTCGAGTATAAGTTCTTGAAGGCAGTGATTGAAGGGGGCGTGGAGACGCGGCCGGATAATATCTTGATCTATGCCACTTCGAACCGGCGTCATCTGATCAAGGAGAACTGGAGTGACCGGAATGATATGGAGCATGACAATGGCATGCACCGGTCGGATACGATGGAAGAGAAGTTGTCGCTGGTGAACCGATTCGGAGTGACGATCTGTTATTCAAAGCCTTCCCAGAAAGAGTATTTCCATATTGTGACAGAATTGTCGAGACGGGCAGGAATCCAGATGGAAGAGAAAGAGCTGTGTGCAGAGGCGAATAAGTGGGAGTTGAGCCATGGAGGGATTTCGGGAAGGACCGCGCAGCAGTTCGTGAATTATTTGTTGGGGAAAAATTAAAATAACAGACAAGGGACGAATCGGTTTTGCTTGAATAAAAAAAGGATTGATAGTATAATTATTTCCAGTTGGTAGTGTTTTGCCGGCCAATACTTGGCAATTTGCGAATTTGAGCGTTTATCAAACGCCTAAATATATTAATATCCAAGGAGGACATGGTTATGATTAACTGGAACAACATGGATACGCTTGCTTCCTTCCAGGAACTTTTAAAGGCAGGGCAGGTGGATCTTGTTCAGGCGATGGAGGGGGAGAGCGGAGCAGAGCGTGTAAAAAAGTACAGTGTTCCTATGGCGGAAGGGATGGTTTACAATTATGCTGCCAAGCAAGTGGATGACACGATTCTGGATGCCCTTAAAAAGCTGGCTGAGGAGGCGCAGCTGACAGAAAAATTTGAAGCTCTCTATAATGGCGAGGTGATCAATACCGGAGAAAAGCGTCGGGTACTTCATCATTTGACCCGCGGCCAGCTGGGAGAAGCCGTGATGGCGGATGGTGTTGATAAGCGTGATTTTTATGCGGGTGTACAGCAAAAGATTGCGGAATTTGCGGAGAAGGTACATGCAGGAGAGATTACCAATGCAGCAGGGGAGCGATTCACTACCGTGGTTCAGATCGGTATTGGTGGAAGTGATCTGGGTCCCCGTGCCATTTACCTGGCTCTTGAGAATTGGGCGAAAAAGCACAATACCTTTAAGATGGAAGCGAAGTTTATCAGCAATGTCGATCCCGATGATGCGGCTGCTGTGCTAAATTCCATTGACGTGGCGCATTCCCTGTTTATTCTTGTGTCAAAATCCGGAACCACCCTTGAGACTCTGACCAATGAATCATTTGTCAAGGATGCTCTCAAGAAGGCGGGGCTGGATGCCTCTAGGCATATGGTGGCGGTTACCAGTGAGACTTCTCCGCTGGCCAAGAGTGATGATTATCTGGCTGCTTTCTTTATGGATGATTATATTGGAGGACGGTATTCTTCTAGCTCTGCCGTTGGTGGCGCAGTGTTATCTCTGGCTTTTGGGCCGGAAGTATTTGCCCAGTTTTTGGAGGGCGCATCCGAGGAGGATAAGTTGTCTAAAAACAAAGATCTGTTAGAGAATCCAGCGATGCTGGACGCGCTGATTGGTGTTTATGAGCGCAATGTACTCGGATATCTTTGTACGGCGGTTCTCCCGTATTCCCAGGCGTTGAGCCGTTTTCCGGCCCATCTGCAGCAATTGGATATGGAATCCAACGGTAAATGTGTCAATCGCTTTGGCGAGCGGGTGAATTACCAGACAGGCCCGGTGATTTTTGGCGAGCCGGGGACGAATGGGCAGCACTCCTTCTATCAGTTGCTTCATCAGGGTACCTCCATTGTGCCGCTCCAGTTCATCGGATTTAAGAATAATCAGATTGGCACGGATGTAGTGATTCAGGACAGTACCAGCCAGCAGAAATTATGTGCCAATGTTGCCGCCCAGATCATCGCCTTTGCATGCGGAAAATCGGATGAGAACCGTAACAAGAATTTTGAAGGCGGGCGTCCTTCCAGCATTATTATTGGCGATCAGTTAAACCCGAGAACCTTAGGTGCGCTTTTGTCACACTTCGAAAACAAAGTCATGTTCCAGGGATTCGTATGGAATGTGAATAGCTTTGATCAGGAGGGAGTACAGTTAGGGAAGGTGCTGGCCAAGCGTGTGCTGGCTCATGAGACAGACGGAGCGCTGAAAGAGTTCAGCGATTTGCTGAATATTTAATCAAGGAACAAAATAATCAGAAGATAGGAATAAAAAAGAGGGTGTTGCAAAATAAGTCACCCGTCATTTCTCTATCCTGTGTTCGGACGGTTCACGTACACACAGTCTGCTCTTAACGGACAAAGTTCGTCAATATCAGACAGAATGTTCGTGAACAGCCGCACACTGGATAAGAAAAATGACGGGTGACTTATTTTGCAATACTCTCGCTTGTTTTATTTGGAAGCTGCTTCCTGAACCTCTCCCATTGCCTCGCTCAGCTCGGTGGCAACATTGGTCCAATCCTGCTGGATCGTATTCATGGCTTCATGTTCTTCCCCGTTAATGCTTGCTAAAAGCACGTCGCAGTATACTTCCAGAGTATCGGCATATTCGCCGGCTGCCTTGGCCAGTCTAGCATGAGGCTCCTCCAGACCTGCCGGCGGGTTATCGATGGCGGCAAAATCTACGAAGGCCTGTTTGGTAGCGCGGGTCTTCTCAATACTTTCGGCCAACGCATCGGTATTTTCCGGATCCTCCTGGGCCAGCTGCATGAATTCCATGCTGACAGTGATGAATTCTTCAGCGGCTTTGTTCATGGTGTCTACCTGTGCGAGATAATCGCTGTTGTCGCTGGAGGCAGCTTCGGCCTCGGTCTCTTTTACCGCCTCGGTAGTCTCTTCCTTTACCGCTTCGGTGGTGGTTTCGGCAGCGGTTGTCGTAGCATCCGCCGGTTTGCTTTCACCGCCGCCGCAGGCAGTTAAGGCGGTCAGGGCCATGGCGGCAAGAACTGCCGGAACGATACGTAATTTTCTCTTAAACATTTTGCAAATCCTCCCTTAAAATTAAAATGAAATAACCGAAAACATTATAACGTTCTTTTCCTGGATAATCAAGTACAAAAATGCATTTTTTAGGAAAACGTGAATTGTATTTTTAAAATCTACTCTCCCCGAGTCTGCTAGACTTTAGTCTT
>CAJUPI010000106.1 GCA_910588125.1 uncultured Lachnospiraceae bacterium | reverse complement strand
CTCGCAAAAATCAGGGATTTTAGGAATTCTTGATCCCGAAACCGGAAAAAGCAGCCGACCATTCCCCGCCGCTTCCCGCTCCTTTTTCCCTGGCGTACTTTACCTTCTAAGAAAATTAACTCAATGACATTGCTCAGCGTAAAGAGTAATGATTTCTACATCAATCCGCGAAATCACTCTATACAGAAGATAATCTTTATCATATAATAAAAAAGTCTTCCCGCTATTTTGCGGAAAAACAGAAGAACATTTAGCAGGAGGTTATACAAAATGAGACGAATGAAAAACGGACTGGCATGGATCATCCTTGCAGCGGTGACAGCGCTAAGCCTGAGCGCGTGCTCTTCCAGCGGCGGGACGGCGCCAGTGCTGACTGTGGCAGGACAAGAAGTAATCCTGGGGGAGACAAAAGCAAGCGTGTTCCCTTTGACAGAGTTTGAGATAACAATTCCGCTTGAAGGGATCCCCATGGGGAAGATGCCGGGCAGAAGCTGGCTGTCTTCGTTGATGTCGCTAAAAAAAGACAACTGTTCGTATGCCTATCTGCATGTATATAATCCAGGGCGGGATGAGGTGCTTGTTACTTCTGCCACAATCTATATGCTTTCTTTCGGCATGCACACAGAGGAAGCAAATTACTGGGCAGAGGATAATGCACTGGTCAACGGAATCAATTACTTTGGGATGGATGCCGATGGTGTCAAAGAAACCATGGCAAACTTTAAAGCGCTTTCGGAGGACGACGATTATCTGTCCTACCGAGATGGGAAATACACCTATCGTTTCGATCTTGATGAAAACGGAATCGTAGAAGAAGTGGAAGTGGAGATGAAGCTTGACAAGAGCTATACCTGAGCAAGTTACATTTTCCAAACCATATCCCGGGTGATCTCTGCAAGCGTATGCGCCCCGCACATAGCCATGGTATCCCTGAGTTCTGCACCCAGACGGGTGATCAGCTCCTCTACCCCTTCATGTGCCCCGCCGTAGACCGCCGTCACAAAAGGACGGCAGATCAGGACTCCGTCCGCTCCCAATGCCAACGCCTTAAAAATATCAGTACCACTGCGGATACCTCCGTCTACCAATACTGTCATAGCGCCGTCCACCGCCCGGGCAATGTCCGGCAGCACCTCCGCTGTCGCCGGGCATTGATCCAGTACCCGCCCGCCATGGTTGGATACCACGATAGCGGCCGCCCCGGCTTCTCTCGCCTTTAAAGCACCCCGGACCGTCATGACTCCCTTGACAATAAAGGGCAGGCCCGCCTCCCGGATGATCTGCGCCAATTCCTCCGTGGTCTTGCTTCCTGCCGGCGGAGTCATGTTCTTTAAGAAAGGCAAGCCGGCGGCATCAATATCCATGGCAACGGCAAAAGCCCGGGACTCTCTCGCCTGTTTTAATTTCTCACGGATCGTTTCCAGATTCCAGGGCTTTATAGTGGGGACTCCCCGACCGCCCCCGGCTTTAATGGCCGACGTCGCCGCCCGCATCACCTCCGGATCGGTCCCGTCCCCGGTAAAAGCAGCAATACCGGCCCCGGCACAGGCGGCAACCAGAATCTCATTATATTCCCTGTCCCCATACTTTTCCCCGTAATGCAGCTTCACGGCCCCTGCCGGACCGGCAAAAAACGGATACGCAAATTCCTGGCCGAACAGATGGCAACTGGTATCCACAGGCCGGTTCTCACAGATGGTATCCATCAATACACGAATTTCCTTCCATTTATCATAATTGCGAATGGCCGTGTCTCCCGCTCCCTTTGAGCCCGGCCCCGGAATCTGATTTCTGCAGGCGCGCCCGTTGCAAATCTCGCAGCCCTTACAATACGGTCCCAGAGACGCTCTTGCCTGTTCAAGCACTTCTCGTTGTGTCATTGCCATATCCTCCTCTTTTCCGTTACACCCCTTTTGACAACCGGAGCCCCCGCTCTCAGTTCGCCATCTGAAACCCTTTCTCCTCCTTCAGAGCCATATCCGCAGTTTCCATATCTTCAATCCGAATGTAAGGCTGTTTGTGAAGCATCGTTATCAAATCCCAGATCACTCGCTCCTCCCCCTGCGCCTCCAGCTCTACCCGGCCGTCCCAAAGATTCTGTACATATCCCGTAAGCCCCAGTCCTTGCGCAATCCGGCACGCCTGGAACCGAAATCCCACACCCTGTACACGGCCGGAAAAATAAAAATGCTTCCGTATCTTCGCCATCCCCTATACTCCCTGTCAAATAAAGAATTCCGCTTCCTTTCGCTCCCGGCAAACCTTTTTCAGTTTCTGCGCCACTGCCAGCAACACCATTTTATTGATCTTTCGCGCGCCCGACGGACACTGTTTCACACATCTCATGCAGACAATGCAGCGCTCGTTATCGGTAATTCGCGGATTCGTCCGTGAGATTGCCTGCACCGGACACCTTCGGATACAAGTGCCACAGCTTTTACAAGAAGAACCTACTTTGATCTTTAAAGGAACCCCGTGGAACTTCCGAAACGGCCTGTGCCCCGGCACCTTTAAATCCCCGATTCGATAATTGCTCGACAATTCCCAAAACCGCCGCCCCAGCTCCCGGCCAAATTGCTTTAACCGCCTCCGATCCGTCTTGTCCGGCCGCCCGGAAGCAATACTGCGCACAATATTATGCTCTGCCGGCACCGCAGCCGCTGCCAGCGGGCAAAAGCCCTGCCGCAGCAGAATCAGCTTCAACTCCAAAAGCGCATCCTCATAAGCACGATTCCCATATGTGACCACCAACACGGCTGCCGTTTTGCGGCCATGAAGCCTTTTCAACCGTTCCGCGGCCGTCGCCGGCACCCGTCCCCCATAGACTGGCACTCCGATGATTACTGCCTCATTCTCCATAAAATGATATTCCGGCCGCCGTCCGGCATCCGTCAAATCCAGCCGCTCCTGTTTCCAGGGAAGCTGCCCGGCAATCAGCTCCACGGCCGTCTTCGTATTGCCCGTGGGACTAAAATACACACTGGTAACCTGCTTGATATTCATTGCTTCACCCTCCTGAACTGTCATCCCGTATATTCAAACATACTCTAAAAATGTCCCGCCTCAAACTCCCTGTTCAGCCAGTCTATCGCCTCCCAGAGCCCCTCCTCACAAAAAGAAAAATCCCTTCCATGCTTCTTATCCGCCTCCGTCACCTCATAGCTATACGGCTCTGGCCAAATCACCGCCTCCAGCACAGTCTTTGTCTCTGCCGGCTCTTCCCCTTTGTCCGGCTCCCGTTCCTGCTTCTGCAAGAGATAACGCATCCCCTGAAAGCTCCCGGTAAACCGCCGCTTCTTCAAAAAAGCAAAAGAAATCTGGCCATGCAAATCAATCATTACGCTCTCCCCGTCCAATGCCTTTTATATTATCCAGTATGATGCCATTTTACCCAGATTTCACTCAAATGTCTACCCATAAAATGTAAAAGCATGTCATTTGGATTATGTTTTTTGAAAGGTACGCCCTGGAAAAAAGAGGGGACAGCCGGTCAGCCAGCCGAAATTTTTTCCGGTTTCGGGATGTAAGAAGCACTAAAATTTCTGAATTTTGCTAAGAGCGAAACGAAAATGCCCAAACTCGCTTCGCTCAGACAGTGTGCATTTTCGTTTCCACGCAAAATCCGGAAATTTAAGTGCTTCTAAATCCCTGCAAATGTCAAAAATTTCGGCTGGCTGACCGGCTGTCCCCTCTTTTCTCCAGGGCTGGATATTCCAAGCCTCAATTTAATGAATATCATTAATATCCGGCCTTTAAAAAACAGATACAAGTATATCGAATTAAACCACAATAAGACCCCCGCGATACCCAGCCTTGCAGGAAGCGGAGGGAGAGGGGGCTTTGGCTGGGGCAGTTGGCTGGCTTGGCATTTGCAGGGATTTAGAAGTCCTTAGATTTCTCGATTTTGCATTGAAACGAAAATACACACTGTTTGAGCGAAGCGAGTTTGTGTATTTTCGTTTCGCTTTTCGCAAAATCGAGAAATCTTAGGACTTCTTTATCCCGAAACCAGCCAAGCCAGCCAACTGCCGCCCAGCCAAAGCCCCCTCTCCCTCCGCTTCCTGCAAGGCGTACCCCCTCTAATTCATATCTCACCTCCTGACTCTGAAATACGCCTCCAGCACCCCCTTGATATGCTGATACCGCCTTGCATAGCTGTTTTCCACCCGGATCAGCTCCACCTGGTGCGCCTGGCAGATCTCCCGTTTTTTCTTATCCCGCACCGCCACTACGTCCTCTTCTAAATGCTCCATGCCATCCAGCTCAATCACCAGCACCGGATGCCTTTGTTCCTTGCCCTGCTCATACACCACAAAGTCAAATTTGCCGGAATAAAAAAGATCCCCGTAATTCCCATTTTCCTCGAACACCTGTGACACTGCCACCTGCTTCTCTACCGAAAAGCGGTTTTGTGACAGCCATATGTTTTCTAACGCGTGATTGAGCGTCTGCAAAAAGATCTCCTCTGTCGTTGCAGAAAAAGGCTTGATTCCCAATGCGCGCGAATCGTTTTCCCGCGCTGCAATCTTTGATGTCCCTTTTGAACGGACATAGCGAACCAGATCATAGAGATCATCCTCGCCGGACTGCCGGTGCAGCCGCTCCAGGTTGCGGTCATTGGCCAGCACAATCAGCTGCTCTCTGGCCCGGGAGGTCGCCACATTGATCAGTTCTTTATTATTTTTCAGCCAATCATAAGTCCCCGGGTAGGTATCGTCGGTGAGCGCCGTAGAAAAGAGCACCACATCTTTTTCATCTCCCTGAAAAGCGTGCACGGTGCCGCACGCCACATGATCCAGCCCTCTCTTTTTTAACTCCTCTTCGATGGCATTTTTTTGATTCACAAAGGGAGTAATCACTCCGATGGACTTGTCCTTATGCTCCATGGCATAACGTAAAATTTCCTCCACTTCAGCCGGAGCCACATTCCGCTGGCTGCTCCTGCTATTCTTGACATTGACATAAACCAATGGCTGCTGCTGTTTGCTTTCAGTGCGAATCAACAACCGGGAATTATAATATTTTTTATTGTTAAAATTGATTATCTTACGGTTACAGCGGTAGTGGTAGCGCAGCAGCACCTCATCGCTGACTGAATCACAGGCCAGAAAGCTCTTGTACAGGGAATTTTTGCGGTAATCATATTCTTCCGACACCCCGTATTTCTTCCTGAGCCGCTGATTGGTCACCTCGTCGAGCAGGATCACCGGATTCAGCTGCTGGGGATCACCCACCAGCATCAGATTTTTTCCGCGGAGCACAGGCACCAGCCCCACCGCCGTATTGCACTGGCTGGCTTCGTCCATCACTGTCATATCAAAGTATGCCTCCGGGCTTCCGAGCCGGTGCGCGGAAACGCACGTGGTCGCTACTATCGGAAATATCCGCAAAAAACGTCTCAGCCCATCCCTGTCTTTCAGATATCGATGAAAGGCTTCCTGGCGCTGCCCTTCGTTCTCTGTCAGCAGAATTTCCTTCAGCCGGCTGCTGCCGGGCTCGTCTAAACGGCGGATGCATTGGACCGAGGCATAGTAAAGATATTTTTTCAGTTCCTCCACATCCTCAGTCAAAAGCGACAACGCGTCCTGATCGGTAATCTCTCCCAACCGCGCCATCTGACGGTTTAGCTGCTGCAGCTGCCGTCCTCCCAGGTCCGTCTCAAAAGGCAGCATCTGCATGGAACGGTTGCGGCCGCGGCTGTATTCCAGCAATTGCTCAATCGTCTCCCGGCGCTCTTTCAGTTCCAGCACATCCTCATATCGGCGCAGCAACTCTGATAATTGACGCATTTTCTCCACCTGGCTGTCCCGGTTGCGATAAAGCGTCCGCTCATAAACCGGAATCGATCGTACCTGCTCATACAGCTCTGCCAGCGCCGCCAACGTCCCCCGCACTTTTTCTGCATTTCCCAGCCGCGCTATCGGGAACGGGATCCGCTGTCCCTGATAGCTGAGATGGCTCAACTTGTCCACCACGCCGTCGATCGGATGGTTGTTATATGCCACGAAAAGCAGCGTCTTTTCATTAAAGAATGCCGTGATAATCGTGTTGATAATGGTATTGGTTTTCCCGGTCCCCGGCGGCCCCTGCACATAGGCTACCGGATATTTCATGGCATGGTTGATCGCCAGCAGCTGATCCAGGTTGATCCGGTGATCGAGAGGCGTGAGGGGGACCATGCGCCGGCTGCGGGGGCGATCC
>CAJUPI010000105.1 GCA_910588125.1 uncultured Lachnospiraceae bacterium | reverse complement strand
CGTTTGGGGATGAGGTGGGATTATCCCAGATTATGATTGCTATTGACCCGAATAAGTTCCAGGATGCCGATACTACAGATCGGATTGTGGAAGAGTTGGTAGCAGATATCAAGTCCTCTATTCCTGCGCAGGAAGGCGGTAAGGTATTCTATCCGGGAGAGATCGAGATCAACAACCGGAAGGATAACCTGGAGAACGGTATCCCGGTGATCGAAGAGAAGTGGAATGCGATCCGGGCGATGTAAGAGGGTGCAGGCATCAACTGGCAATGTTAAGCAGTACTTTACGGCACTGCCGAGGGGAAGGCGGAGCGTAAAAATAATTTAATAAAAGAAGGGAAATTTTATTATGAAGAAGACATTATCATTGTTACTGGCAGGAGCCATGGTAGTAGGAACTCTGGCAGGCTGTGGACCGACCCCGCCGGCGGCGGCACCGGCACCAGCAGCTCCGGCAGCAGGCGGAGAGACGACAGCAGCAGGCGGCGGGGAAGCAGCAGCTCCGGAAGCGCCGGCGGCGAATGCCGAGCTGAATCTGATCATTGCCTCAAACCAGACATCTCTGGACAATCCGTATTCCTATGGTATGGATAAGTTCAAAGAAGTATTGGAGGATATTTCCGGCGGCAAGATTTCTGTGACGGTACATAAAGGAACCTTGGGTGAGAATGAGAACGAGCTGATTGAAAAGCTGGAGATGGGAGCGGCGTCTATGGTAGTTGCATCCCCTGGTTTTATGACGGCTATCGGCGTACCGGAGGTAGATATCTTTTCTCTGAACTATCTGTTTGACAGTTTTGATCACTGGGAGAAGTGCCTGGATGGTGAGTTTGGTGAGAAGATGAAGACAACCGTTAGCGAGAAGACAGGAAATAACTTCCGGATTATGGCTTATTGGTCTTCTTCTGTACGTGATTATTATGGAAAGAAAGATATTACCAAGCCGGATGATCTGAAAGGCATGACGATTCGTACGCAGTCTTCTCAGGTACAGCAGGAATTCTGGAAGGCATGTGGCGCGATTCCCACATCCGTGGCATGGGGTGAGCTGTATCAGGCATTGCAGCAGGGCGTAGTAGATTCTGCTGAGAACGATTACACCAGCTTTATGCTGAAGGAGCATCATAAGACTGATAATGGTAAGCATATTGCAGAGACTCATCATGACTATACCACTCGTCTGCTGCTGATGAATGGCCATTTCTATGACGGATTGACCGATGAGCAGAAGGGATGGATCGACGAGGCAGTTGAGGCTTGTACCAAGGAAGAGCGTGAGGTTGTTTATCGCATGTTTAAGGAGTCTAAGGAGAAGGTTATCGCTGATGGAGCGATAGTAACTAATTTCGAGGATCTGGATATTGATGCCTTCAAAGCGCTGGCTCTGCCGATTCAGGATAAGTTTGCAGCGGACAATAACATGACTGCCGAGCTGGAGATGATCCGTGCAGCAGCAGAATAAAAATTAGCGGAGAGTGTCAAAGCGCCAGGATGTAAATTAAGATTTTCAGGACGCAGCAGTCACCTGGGAGACTGGGTGGCTGTTGTTCCGCTTAAAGATGTGTAAAGAAACTGTTAAAATTTTGTTTTAACAGAAAAGGAGAAGAAAAATGAAGAAAGCGATTGAGATGATGCAGAAGATCCAGGTGGCGATCGGTGGATTCTTCCTGTGCATATTCCTTCTCACGGTTGTATTCCAGATGCTTTCCCGTTATTTGGGGATTGCGGCTACCTGGACGGAAGATGTGTCCATGTATTCCTTTATCTGGGCCGTATTTATGGGAGCAGGCGCCATGGTATATGAGAAGCGTCATTTTGCATTTACTTCCATCAGCGATATGCTGAAGGATGGACCGGCAAAAAAGATTTTGTCTATCGTGATTTCTCTGATTATGTTGGTCTTTGCTATTTTGATGGCCTACTATGGAGTTAAAGTTACAAAGCAGTTTTGGAATTATACCTGGGTGAACATTCCGTCCTTCAAGAGAGGACCTACCTGGCTGTGCTTGCCGTTATGCGGGATTACTTCTGCTATTTATCTGGTATATCAGATTATTGAAGATGTCTTAAGTCTGGGGAAAGGGGGCAATAAATAATGGGTGCAATATTAGTTATTATGTTTGTTCTTTTCGTGGCGCTTGGTGTGCCGATTTCCTTTGCCCTGGGCGTAGTGTCCTTTACCGGTATCGCTTCCCTGGCCCAGATTCCCAACACAGTTGTATTCTCCAAGATGTTTAATGGTTTGAACAGCTTTACCCTGTTGGCGGTTCCTCTGTTTATTCTGGCGGCGAACCTGATGAACGAGGGTGAGATCACAGAGAAACTGATTGATTGCTGTAATGCGCTGGTGGGACATTTCCGCGGTGGCCTGGCATATTCCAATGTGTTGGTATCCATGATCTTTGCCGGTATTTCCGGTTCCTCCCAGGCGGATACGGCTGGCGTGGGTAAGATCTTTATTCCAGCGATGGAAAAGCAGGGCTATGACAAGGGAACTTCCGTAGGTGTTACGGCGGCATCTTCTACTCTGGGTTCTATCATACCGCCCAGTATTACGATGGTGGTATATGCGGGTATTGCCAATGTCAGTACCGGTGCGCTATTCATGTCGGGCCTGGTGCCAGGTATTCTCTTAGGCCTGGCGATGATGGCAGTGGTTAAGCTGTACTCCAAGAAGAAAAATTTCCCCAAATGTGAGCGGGTATCGGCCAAAGACGCCATGAAGCTGGTCTGGCAGTCTATGCCGGCGCTGTTGACGCCAATTATCTTGATCGGCGGTATTGTCTCCGGTTTGTTCACTCCGACAGAGTCGGCAGCATTTGCCAGCATGTATGCACTGCTGGTCGGCTTGTTCTTCTATCGTACTATTAAAGTGAAGAATCTGCCAAGGATTCTGATTGAGACGATGAAGATGTCTTCGCTGTCTCTGTTTGCACTGGCCACGGCAAATGCCCTGGGTGAATTGCTCAGCTATTATCAGCTGAATGTGATTGTACAGCAGTTCTTTGCCAATATGGCTGGCGGCTGGCTGGTATTCTTGCTGGTTGTGGTGGCATTCTTCATGTTCGTAGGTACATTTATGGATGCGGTTCCGGCGATGATCCTGTTTGTCCCGATCATCCTTCCGGCAGCTAATGCGTTAGGTATCAGCCCGATTATCCTGGGTCTGATTATCGTGGTTACGTTGGCGCTGGGATTGGTTACTCCGCCTTATGGCCTGTGCCTGCTGATTGCTTCTTCCATCAGTGGAATCACCATCGAGGATGCATTTAAGGGAACGCTTCCTTATTTCCTGTCCTCAATCGTGGTATTGTTATTATTGGTACTGTTCCCCATGGCTTGGCTGGCGATTCCGTCTATGCTGTTCCCGGGACTGTTCTAAAGATAGGCTGATAATTTTCAGAGATTGTTATTGGAAAGGGAATTAGTTGCAAAATCGATGTTATTAAGTTAATATTGTTTCATAGGTATGCCCTGGAGAAAGGAGTAGGATGGTGGTCAGACGCTCTTTCTTCCAGGGCAAAAATATTTAGGGCGAAATTATCTTGCCACATGGTTCTTTTTAAATGGGGGTGAAATAAAAATGAAAAAAGGCTTGGCAGTAGCTGTTTTCGATGCCGCTTTTGGGCCGGTTGTATACACAGGGGCCAATGAAAAAGAGTGGGATGAAATGTTTGGCCGGACTGCAGCTGCGGGATATAACGGAGTAGACTTGTTTATTGATGAAAAAAATGAGAGAGAGCTATGTCAGATCAAAAGGCTTTTGGAAAAACATAAGCTGGGAGTGGGATTGGTGGTATGTATTTGCTTAAAAGATCAGGGAGTGAATTTCTCGAGTCCAGATGAGAAGATCCGAAAAAGATCTGTGGATATTTACTGCCAGGAAATCAAAAAGGCCAGCATTTTTGCACCATGCGCCATGCCAATTGGCATTATTCGGGGTACAGTTTCAGAAGGGGAAACGTTGGAGGATAATCTGAAGCATCTGGCGGAAAGTATGCATGCGCTTGAAAGGTGTGCGGTATCATCGGGAATCCGGTTGTGTATCGAGCCGATGAACCGGTTTGAAGCAAATACGTTGCTGAATGTTCCGGAAACGATGGCTTTTATTGAGAAGTATGAATTATCCGAAACATATATTCTGCCAGATCTGTTTCATATGAATATAGAAGATAAAAATCCGGCAGATGTACTGCGGCTGGCAGGACCGTTGATTGGCCATATGCATGTGGCGGATTCTAATCGAAGGGCGCCGGGAATGGGACATATCAATTATGACGAGGTTTTGAAAGCATTGAAAGAGATCGGCTATGACGGATATTTGTCGGTGGAAGCCATGCCCTTTGGCGATCGGGATGGCTGCGCCCGACAAGGTGCAGCATATCTAGAACAAAAAATGAAAGCTGTCGGATTGAACCAGGTTTTATAAAAGATGCATTTTCCGGAAAAGGGACAAGAGCTTTCTGCCAAAAGGCATTTCCGGAAGCTCATCTTCTGTGACAGCCCCCAAAACGACGATCAGTATGGCATAAATGATCATAGCTACGGGAACGCTAATGAGCATTGCGACCGTGTTACGGCTGGTCAGGGCATAGATTCCCTGATAGGTCCCCCAGGCGGCGGCTCCCATGATGGCAGCGGCTAACAGAGGAAGCAGAAAGGTGGTTTTGACCTCCTGGCGGTAGTGCAGTGCCCGGCCGATGGAATACCAGTTAAGAATACAAACGACCAGGGCAAAGGTCACATTGCCAATCACCAGGCCATATACGTTCCAGTCCAAATATTTCAACATAATGTAGACAAAGATGATATGGAATACCAGGGAGATAGCAGAATGAGTGACGGATTTGCTCATGCGGTCAATGCCCTGTAAAACGGCATTGGTGACAGTGGAAAGAGAAAAAAACACGACGGCAAAGGCGCCAATCCGCATCAGATTGGCAGAAAGCTCGGAGCTGTCATGGAAAATTAACTGCATAATAGGGCCGGCCAGCACTCCCATGCCAACGGCGCAAGGGATAGCGATCAGCATATTGAATTTGATGGTCATGCGGATCTTGTATTTGACTTCGCGAAGGTTGTGGCTGGTTCGTGACTGGACAATGCTGGGAATCATAGATGCCCCCAGGGAGGAGGCGATGGCCACCGGAACATTGGATAAGAGCCGGTATTCGCCACCATAAACACCCAGCAATGTGGCGCGTTCCGCTTCTGCCAGGCCCTTGGCATCCATGATTTGGCCAAAGAGTGAGTTGTCTACCGATCCGCTGAGCTGATAGACGAACTGACTCAGGATAATAGGCGTCAAGGTGAGAATGAGCGCTGCATATACATCAGGCCAGGCTTCCACGGGAAGCTGTTGGCGACGGTTTAAGGTTTTTGCGTTGTATGTGCGATAGAGGATCATCATAAAGGCCAGATAGAGAAGAGCTACGATAGCGCCACAAAGCGTGCCCAAGGTTCCTCCGGCAGCACCATAGGATTTGGGGTTTGCCTGATCGGAAAACCATTGCATAAAGGCGTAGGAAGCGGCAATGCTGACTACGGCATGGACAAGCTGTTCCAGAATCTGAGAGACAGAAGTAGGGATCATATTCCCCCGGCCCTGGAAATAGCCGCGGATCACACCCATGATGGAAAAGACAAAAATGGTGGGGGCCATGACTTTTAAGGGCAGGGCGCTGCTGGGGCTTTTAAAAATAGCAGCAGTGATAAAATCACCGCCGACCAGCAGAATCAGGGTCATCAGGCCTCCGGCAGCCGCGCTGAAAATCATACCACTGATATAAACCCGCTCTACATCCTGATATTGCTTGCGGACTCTTCGGGCGGCGATTAATTTGGACATGGCCAAAGGAAGGCTGTAGGAAGACAGGATCAGCCCGATATTATATATTTCATAGGCAGTATTGTAATAGCCCATGCCCTCCTGTCCCAGAATCCGGATCATCGGGACCTTATAAAGAAGTCCGATAAAACGGACAAAAATGCCGGCAATAGCCAGGATACTGCCCTGGACGAGGAGATTGCCGGTATTGGCGTTTTTGGGGGTTCTGGTGGGTTGTTTTGCCATCGGGAGAGTCTCCTTGGAAAAGTTGTAATCAGCACTAAATATTCATTAGTATAACGCAGCTTGAGACGGAAGGCAAGGGATAGGGTAGAAATTTGTAGGATATGATGGTATACTGATATCAAAGTCATTTAGGTAATTTTTTCAGAAGGTACGCCAGGGAAAAAGGAGCGGGAAGAGGCGGGAAATGCTCTGCCGCTTTTTCCGGTTTCGGGATCAAGAATTCCTAAAATCCCTGATTTTTGC
>CAJUPI010000104.1 GCA_910588125.1 uncultured Lachnospiraceae bacterium | reverse complement strand
GATATTGCAATGGTATTCCAGAACTATGCATTGTATCCGCATATGTCTGTATATGATAATATGGCATTTGGACTGAAGCTGAGAAAGGTCCCGAAGGATGAGATCGACAAGCTGGTTCAGGAAGCAGCAAGAATTCTGGATTTGTCTCATCTGTTAGATCGTAAGCCGAAAGCTCTGTCCGGTGGTCAGAGACAGCGTGTGGCGATGGGGCGTGCTATTGTGCGTAATCCCAAAGTATTCCTGATGGACGAGCCGCTGTCCAACTTGGATGCAAAGCTGAGAGGCCAGATGCGTATTGAGATTTCCAAGCTGCATCAGAGATTGCAGGCAACAATCATTTATGTAACTCATGATCAGACAGAGGCCATGACGCTGGGTACAAGAATCGTTGTTATGAAGGACGGTATTGTTCAGCAGGTAGATTCCCCGCAGAATCTGTATGACAAACCCTGCAATAAGTTTGTAGCTGGATTTATTGGCGCTCCGCAGATGAACCTGGTAGATGCTACTGTTGGCAAAGCAGGCGGCGGTGTGACGTTGACCTTTGATGGCAACACCATTACTCTTCCGGAGGAAAAAGGAAAGGTTCTGGATCAGAAGGGCTATGTAGGCAAAGTGGTTACTCTTGGTATTCGTCCTGAGGATTTGCACGATGAAGACGCTTATTTGAAGGCTTCTCCTGACAGTGTATTTTCTGCTACCGTTCGTGTATATGAGCTGCTGGGTGCTGAGGTGTATCTGTACTTTGATCTGCAGGAGACCAACTGCACTGCACGTGTGAACCCGCGCACTACTGCCAGACCAGGCGATACTATCAAGTTGGCGATGGATCTGAGCAAGGTACATGTATTTGATAAAGAGACAGAGCAGGTGATCACAAACTAAGATCAATTAGGTGTCAAAGCGCGAAAATGTAAAAAACAGGCAGGTGAGTAGAGATACTCACTTGCTTTTTTTTACAGTTTGCATTAAGATATAAGATAAGATGATGACTAATATTTGAAGAAGGAGCGTGTACTATGATTTCAAATCAGATTCTGCAGACGACAATCGAAGGTTTGAAGGGCATTACCAGAATCGATCTTTGCATCTGTGACACAGAGGGCAAGGTGCTTGCCTCAACATTTCCCGAGGCAGAAGAATATGAAAGCTCCATCCTGTCTTTTGTAGATTCGCCGGCGGACAGCCAGGTGATCCAGGGTTATCAGTTTTTTAAGGTTTTTGATGAGCATCAGTTGGAATATATTCTATTGGCCAGAGGCGGAAGTGATGATGTATATATGGTGGGTAAGCTGGCAGCGTTCCAGGTGCAAAATTTGTTAGTGGCATATAAGGAGCGTTTTGATAAAGATAATTTCATCAAGAACCTGTTGCTTGACAACCTGCTGTTGGTGGACATTTATAATCGTGCAAAAAAACTGCATATCGAGACGAATGTGCGCAGAGTGGTATTTCTGATTGAAACCAAGCATGAGAAGGATGGCAATGCCCTGGAGACGGTGCGTAGCTTGTTTGCCGCCAAGACAAAGGACTTCATTACGGCAGTGGATGAGAAGAATATCATCCTGGTGAAGGAAGTAAAGCCGATGGAGGATTATGAGGATCTGGAGAAGACAGCCAATATGATCCTGGACATGCTGAATACGGAGGCGATGACCAAAGTACATGTTTCCTTTGGTACGATTGTTGGCGATATCAAGGAAGTGTCCCGGTCTTATAAGGAAGCAAAAATGGCTTTGGATGTGGGGAAGATCTTTTACAGCGGTAAGAATGTGGTAGCCTATAGCAATCTGGGGATTGGCCGTCTGATCTATCAGCTGCCGCTTCCTCTGTGCCGAATGTTTATCCGCGAAGTGTTTGAGACAAAGTCACCAGATGATTTTGACGAGGAGACTCTGGCTACGATTAATAAGTTCTTTGAGAACAGCCTGAATGTATCAGAGACTTCCCGGCAGCTTTACATTCATCGGAATACGCTGGTATATCGCCTGGACAAGCTACAGAAGAGTACAGGGCTGGATCTGCGGGTGTTTGAAGACGCCATTACTTTTAAGATTGCGCTGATGGTTGTAAAGTATATGAAGTATATGGAAAATCAGGATTTCTGAGGATAGCCATGATAGAAATCTTAGATGTTTGTAAAGCTTATGGAACTGGGAACCGTGTGCTGCGGGACATTAATATTACGATCCGAGATGGAGAATTTGTGTTTATTATGGGGCGTAGCGGTTCCGGAAAAACGACGCTTTTGCGATTGTTAATCAAGGAGGAGGAGCCCAGTTCCGGAGAGATTATTGTTAATGGGATAGAGCTGCAGCGGATGCGCCGCCGCCAGATCCCGCGTTACCGCCGGAATTTTGGAATTGTGTTTCAGGATTTTCGGCTATTAATGGATCGAAATGTATTTGAGAATGTGGCCTTCGCCCAGCGGGTGGTGGGGGCCTCTTCGCGTGGAATTCGGGAGTCTGTGCCGGAAATGTTAAAGCTGGTAGGATTGTCTTCCAAATACAAATCGCTGCCGCAACATCTGTCCGGTGGGGAGCAGCAGCGGGTAGCAATTGCACGGGCATTGGTAAACAAGCCAGAGATTTTGCTGGCAGATGAACCTACCGGCAATCTGGATCATCAAAACGCCGCCGGGATCATGGATCTTTTGTGGGATATCAATCGGATGGGAACTACTGTGGTAGTGGTGACCCATAGCCAGGAGATTGTGGATCAGATGGGAGGACGGGTGATTACATTGGATCGGGGACGGATGATCAGCGATGAGATAAGGGACGGATACGAGGATGAGGATTAGTGTGATCTGGTACTGTTTTAAGCAGGGATTAAAAAATATATGCAGGAATATCTGGTTTTCTCTGGCATCGGTGGCAACCGTTTCTGCCTGTGTTTTTTTGTTTTGTCTGTTTTTTTCCATCATTACAAATATTCAATTTATGGTGAAAAATATGGAGAGTACCGTAGGGATTACGGTGCTGTTTGAAGAGAATTTGAGCGAGACGGATATTTTGGCACTGGGAGCGGCAATCGGTGGGCGAAATGAAGTCAAGGATATGATCTATATATCTGCTGAGGAGGCATGGGATTCTTTCCAGAAGGATTATTTTGCCGGAAGGGAAGAGCTGGCAGAAGGATTTGCCCAGGACAATCCGCTGGCGGGTTCTGCCAGCTATGAGATCCATCTTTATGATATCTCTGCCCAGGATACATTGGTGGCGTGGATGCAGGGGTTGGAAGGCGTCCGTCAGGTAAATTATTCCAGCACAGTGGTTGCCGGATTTGCCGGCTTTAACCGGATGATGGGACTTTTGTCTTTGGTAATGACCGGCGTGTTGCTTTTAGTGGCAATGTTTTTGATTAGCAATACGATTTCGGTGGCTGCGGCTTTTCGCAAACAGGAGAGTCAGATTATGCGATTAGTGGGAGCTACCAATTTTATGATACGTGCTCCCTTTGTGGTGGAAGGCGTGCTGATTGGCATGATTGGCGCAGGGATTCCGTTGGCAGGAATCTATGTTTTATATTCCCGGTCAGTGGCCTATCTGATGGAGCGCTTTCCGATCCTATCAGGTATTTTTACATTTTTGCCGGTGGAAGAGATTTATCCGATCATGGCGGCGGTAGCTATGTGCCTGGGAGGAGGAATCGGTTTTTTTGGAAGCCATTTTACCATCCGAAAGTATATGAAGGTATAGAAGTACTTGAGAGAGAAAGGATTTGAATGGAAAGAAGTGTAAAAGTTAAATCCCGGGTGTGGGCAGGATTTTTCCTGGCGATTATCCTGCTGATGGCAGCGGTGATTCCGGCTTATGCTACGAAGAAGGACATAGAAGACGCCCGAAAGAAGGCCGGAAGCCTGGAGGAAGAAAAAAAGAAGGTCGAGGCAACGCTTAAAAATCTGGAGGGATTAAAACAGGATACTGTGGCTTATGTGCGGGAACTGGACGGCAGCCTGAGTAGCCTGAATCAGGAGCTGGAGCAATTAGAGGAGCAGATTGTCAGTAAAGAGGCTGATATTGAGCAGACCAGGGAAGAGCTAAAGATAGCAAAGGAAGTGGAGTCCAGACAGTATGAGGCCATGAAATTGCGCATAAAATATATGTATGAGCAGGGAGAAACCAGTTATCTTGATATGCTGCTGCAATCAAAAAGTATGGTACAGCTGATGAACCGGGCAGAGTATATTCACAAAATTGCAGAATATGACCGCCGCAAGATGGATGAGTATGCGGCCGCCAAAGAGACTGTGGCGATTCGGGAGGCTCAGTTAGAAAAAGAGCATGAGGAACTTTTGACGTTTCAGGAGCAGACAGAAGCGAAACAACAATCAGTAGAGATTCTGTTGGCACAGAAGAATCAGGAATTGAAGAATTTTGAAAGCCAGATAGATACCGCACAGGGACAGATCAGCGAGTATGAGAAAGACATCCAAGCTCAGGAAAATAAGGTAAGGCAGCTGGAGGCAGAGCTCAAACGAAAAGAAGAGGAAGCACGGAAGGCCGCAGAAGCAGCAGGAAAGACGTATAATACGGTAAACCTTGGGGATATTAGATTTATATGGCCTTGTCCTGCCAGCCGCCGGATAACATCGGGCTTTGGAGAGCGAAGTTCGCCGACGGAAGGGGCTTCCACCAGCCATCAGGGAATTGATATCGGTGCTGCTTCCGGCAGTGGAATTTTGGCGGCGGCTTCCGGTACGGTGGTGATCTCTACATACAGCTACTCGGCAGGAAACTATATTATGATTAATCACGGCGGAGGGGTGTATACGGTTTATATGCATTGTTCTCAGCTGCTGGCTTTAGAAGGACAGTCGGTGATGCAGGGGCAGACCATTGCGAAGGTAGGTTCCACCGGGTATTCTACCGGGCCGCATTTGCATTTTGGCATTCGTGCCAATGGCCAATATATAAATCCTGTTGGTTATGTCAGTCCATAGAGAAGAAGTCATTGTGCAGATATCATTAAATAGAGAAAAAGGAGTTTATTGTGGAAAACGAGATTAAAACAAAAAGTAAGTTTTGGAAAGGGGTGCTGGTGGGTTCCCTGGTAACTGCATTTGCCGGTTTAATTATTGTCGGAATTGCAGCAGGGATCAACCTGATCGGGCAAACCGTGATGGATAATCAGGCACAGATGCAAATTACAGCAGAGGCAGAGGATTGGGAAGGACTGGACTTAGATACCATAAATCAGAAGATAAACACGCTTCAAAGCCTGGTAGAAAGTAATTTTTTGTTTCAGGAGGATATTGACAGCGAAAAGCTGGAGGCGGGAATTTATAAAGGAATGCTTTCCGGCTTAGAGGATCCTTATACGGTATATTATACCCCGGAAGAATATGAAGCGTTGACAGAAGAGACGGAAGGCGTTTATTGTGGGATCGGAGTGCTGGTGAGCCAAAACTTTTCTTCGGGAATCATTACAGCCCTGCGGGTGTTTCAGGGATCTCCGGCAGAGGAAGCGGGGATGAAAAAGGGCGATATTCTTTATAAGGTTGGAGAAATTGAGACGTCAGAGATGGAGCTGGATGTACTGGTACAGCAGGAGATTCGCGGTGAAGAAGGCACCTATGTAGATATTACCGTGCTCCGTGACGGGGAAGAGCTGGAATTGCATATTCAGAGGCGGATCGTGGAGGTGACTACAGTAGAGTCGCGGATGCTGGAGAATCAGATAGGTTATATCATGGTTACTCAGTTTGAACTGGTGACCGGAGAACAGTTTAAACAAGCGGTGGATTCCTTGCAAGAGCAGGGGATGGAGAGCCTGATTATTGATTTGCGTGATAATCCCGGCGGTGTTTTGGATGCGGTAGTGGAGATGGCGGCTTACATTCTTCCGGAAGAGCCATTGGATGGGATGATTGTTTCTACTATGGATAAAGATGGAAAAGGGGATCGCTATTACAGTGAAGGAGGAAAGATCTGTTTTGCATCGGATTCGGGGTTGTCAGATCCCAGATATCCTAAAAAGGATGGGCATGAGCTGGATATTCCCATGGCAGTGTTGATTAATGGCAATTCAGCAAGCGCTTCCGAGGTGCTTGCCGGAGCATTGCAGGATTATGGATGCGCGAAGCTGGTGGGAACTACTTCTTTTGGAAAAGGGATTGTTCAGAGTTTGGTGCAGTTGGATGACGGTTCAGCAGTAAAGATGACAGTGTCGCATTATTATACACCGGGAGGAGCAGATCTGCACAAGAAGGGGCTGGAACCGGATGTCGAGGTGGAGCTGGAGAGACCAGAAGAGCTTAAGGGGGCCTTTGAGATCCCGTTAGAGCAGGATAATCAGGTGCAGAAGGCGATTGAGATATTGGGAAAATAGAGAAATAAGATCCATGTCATTTCGTTAGTTTTCTCAGAGGGTGCGCCCTGGAACAAGGAGCGGGAAACAGTGGGAAATGGTCTGCTGTTTTTTCCGGTTTCGGGATCAAGAAGTCCTAGAATACCTGATTTTTGCGCAAAGCGAAACGAAAATCCCCAAACTCGCTTCGCTCAGACAG
>CAJUPI010000103.1 GCA_910588125.1 uncultured Lachnospiraceae bacterium | reverse complement strand
TCCACTCTGTCTGAGCGAAGCGAGTTAGGGGATTTTCGTTTCGCTTTTCGCAAAAATCAGAGATTTTAGGAATTCTTGATCCCGAAACCGGAAAAAGCAGCGGATCATTTCCCGCCGCTTCCCGCCCCTTGTTCCATGGCGTACCTTCTGAGAAAATTAATTAAATAACATTGCCATTTTTTAATATACTACGGGCCACAGAAAGCCCGTTGGCTGATGCCTGCTGCAAGCCTCTGGTAACGGATGCTCCGTCTCCCACGGCCCGCAGGCCACGGATACTGGTTTCAAAATCAGAGTTTACCACTACTTTGTTGGAATAGAACTTCACCTCCACGCCGTAGAGCAGGGTTTCATCGCTGGCAATGCCAGGGGTGACCTTGTCTAAGGCCAGCAGCATCTCCTGGATATCCACCATGATTCGATGAGGGAAAACCAGAGAAAGGTCACCGGGAACCGCGTCTTTCAAGGTAGGGATCAGATTGTTGCGGCAGAGACGCTCCTCCGTAGTACGGCGGCCACGCTGGAAATCCCCGAAAGTCTGGACCAGGATCCTGCCATCACAGAGCATGTTGCTGAGCCGGGCAATGTGTTTTCCGTATTCTATCGGAGTTTTAAACGGTTTGGTAAAATTTTTGGAAACCAGCAGGGCGAAATTGGTGTTGTTGGTTTTGTACTCTTTTGATTTGTAGGCGTGTCCGTTGACGACGGCCAGGCCATTTTCATAATATTCAGTAGCCACTTCACCAGAAGGATTGGTGCAGAAGGTGCGGACCTTGTCATCAAAGGTAGGCGTATAGTACACCAGCTTGGCTTCATACAAATTCTCGTTGAGAAATTTCATTACCTCATCCCGGACTTCTACCCGAACTCCAATATCCACAGTACCTACCTGAGTCTCGATCCCATGCGCATCACAGATATGGCTGAACCAGTCGGAGCCTTCTCTTCCAATGGCAGCTACGATCTCCGAAGCATAGAACATATCGCCTTTGTCTGTCAACACGCCCTTTACCTGATTATTTTCGATGGAAATGTCCTTAACCATGGTATTAAATTCGATATGGACACCCTTTTTCAGGAGATGTTCCTGGAGACGGGTGTAAATTTTATAGCCTTCTTCTGTGCCCAGATGGCGGATAGGGCACTCTATCAGCTTGAGATTGGCCTGGATAGCTTTGCGCCGGATCTCTTCCATCTCCTTCTGGCGATCAACGCCATAAACATTTTTGTCAGCGCCGAATTGTAAATAGATGTTGTCGGATTCCCGGATCAACTCCAAGGTTTTGTCATAGCCTAGAATCTCTGGCAGATTTCCGCCCACATCCGGGGAGAGGGAGAGCTTGCCGTCGGAAAATGCACCGGCACCGGCAAAGCCGGTGGTGATGGAACAGGGCTTACAGCCGACGCATGTTTTGGTAGTCCGCTTTGGACAGACGCGTTTCTCTATAGGACGTCCCTTTTCAAGCATCAGTATTTGCAGATCCGGCTGTTTTTCAATTAGCTCATAGGCACAAAAGATACCGGAAGGCCCTGCGCCGATAATGATAACGTCAAAATTGGTGGTGCTCATGAGATCACTTCTTTCTATAAATATAATAGGGGCAAAACGCCATAAAAAGTGTAACATGGAGGGGAAGGAAATGCAAGGATATTCCCTGAAATTAAAAAGGATAGACAGATCATGCGTCATTTTGTATACTATTTCTATTAAAAAGTGAAAAGGAAAAGATAGCATATGTATATAATTGCAGGACTTGGGAATCCCACAAAGGAATATGATAAAACAAGGCATAATGTCGGCTTTGAGGTGATAGACAGGCTGGCGGACCGATACGATATCGATGTCAGCGAGAGGAAGCATCGGGCTTTTTGCGGAAAGGGCATGATCGAGGGACAGAAGGTATTGCTGGTGAAACCCCAGACATTTATGAATCTCAGCGGGGAGAGCTTGCGCTCGGTTGTGGACTATTATAAAGTGATGCCAGAGGAGCTGGTGGTGATTTATGATGATATCAGCCTGCCTCCGGGGCAGCTGCGGATCCGGTTGAAAGGGAGTGCCGGCGGGCATAATGGTATCAAAAATATCATTGCGCATCTGGGAACTCAGGAATTCCCGCGGATCAAAGTGGGAGTCGGGGCAAAACCGCCGCGGATGGATCTGAAGGACTATGTGCTCAGCCGTTTTTCTAAGGGAGAACAGGAGCTGATGGACGAAGCATTTCAGGAGGCGGCGCAGGCAGTTGCGATGATGATCGGCGAGGGAGCGGATCGGGCGATGAATCATTTTAATACAAAGAAGAAAGAAGAGGAATAGGCGACAGGTGAAGCCGGGCAGTTGGGAATAGCATAAAAAGGAGGCTGAGTATGAGCAGGATATTTGTCAATCCATTGACAGAATTGATTGAATATGAAGAATTGAACCGGCAGCTGGAGGATGGGCGGGGGCCGGTGCAGGTCAGTGGTTGCATGGACTCTCAGAAGGTACATCTGATTCAGGAAACAGTTCCCGCTGCATCCTGGAAGCTGGTAGTGACATATGATGATTCGCGGGCGCGGGAGATTTATGAGGATTTTGGCTGCTTCCGGCAGGATGTATGGCTGTATCCGGCCAAGGATCTGTTGTTTTACAGCGCAGATATCCATGGAAATCTGATAACACGCCAACGGTTACAGGTATTGCGTCATCTGATGGAGGATAGCACCGGGATAGTAGTGACTACTCTGGACGGGTTGATGGATCACCTGCTTCCGCTCTGCCAGCTTAAGAGCCAGATCATGAAGGTGACGACCGGCCAGGAGCTGGATTTGAACCAGTGGAAGGAGAGCTTGGTCCGGATGGGCTATGAGCGAACCGGCCAGGTGGACGGCATGGGACAGTTTTCTGTCCGCGGCGGAATCCTGGACATTTTTCCGCTGACAGAGGAACAGCCAATACGGATAGAGCTGTGGGACACAGAGGTGGACTCTATCCGTACCTTTGATTTGGAGAGCCAGCGCTCGATCGAGCAACTAGAGGAGACGGAGATCTATCCGGCATCTGAGCTGGTGCTGACAGAAGATCAGCGCCGGGAAGGAGCAGAACGTATTCGGAAGGAAGCCAGGGCATCGGTGGAAAAGCTGAGGAGCCAGATGCTGACCGAGGAGGCGCACCGGCTCCAGGGGATCGCGCAGGAACTGGTAGAGGGAATTGAAGAGGGGGTAAAGGTAGCAGGACTGGATGCCTGCTTGTCTTACTTTTCGGAAGAAACCGTATCCTTTCTGGATTATTTCAAAGAGAACAACAGCATGATTGTGTTGGATGAGCCGGCCCGCCTGCGGGAGAAGGGCGAGGCAGTGGAACTGGAGTTTCGGGAGAGCATGTCACACCGGTTGGAAAAGGGCTATCTTCTGCCAGGCCAGACGAATCTTTTGTATACGGTAAAGGAACTGCTGGCGCAGGCACAGCGAGGCAACACGCTCTACCTCACTGGCCTGGAGCAAAAGCTGCCAGGACTGACGGTGAATGGCCAGTATCGCCTCAACGTGAAAAACGTAAATACCTATCAAAACAGTTTTGAACTGCTTATCAAAGATCTGCAGCGCTGGAAACGTGAGAAATACCGGGTGATTCTGCTTTCCGGTTCCCGGACCCGGGCCAGCCGCCTGGCCGGTGATCTGCGGGAATATGAATTGAGTGCATTTTGCCCGGACAGTGAAGAGCGCCAGGTGCAGCCGGGAGAGATCCTGGTAGTCTATGGAAATTTACATCGGGGCTTTGAATATCCGCAGATTAAATTTGTGGTGATCACGGAAGGAGATATGTTTGGCACGGAGAAGAAAAAGCGCAAACGAAAAAAAGGCTCCTATGAAGGACAGAAGATTCAGAGCTTTTCCGAGCTGTCTGTAGGGGACTATGTTGTGCACGAAGATCACGGGCTGGGGATTTACCGGGGGATAGAAAAGATCGAACGGGACAAGGTGATCAAGGATTATCTGAAAATTGAATATGCCGACGGCGGGAATCTCTATCTTCCGGCAACCCGGCTGGATGGCATTCAAAAATATGCCGGCGCCGAGGCTAAGGCGCCGAAGCTGAATAAATTGGGAGGCGAGCAGTGGAAACGCACCCGCAGCCGGGTAAAGAGCGCTGTGAAAGAGATTGCCAGAGATTTGGTAGAGCTGTATGCCGCAAGGCAGCAAACGGCAGGATTTCAGTATGGCCCGGATACCGTGTGGCAGAAAGAATTTGAAGAGCTATTCCCCTATGAGGAGACAGAGGATCAGGAGGCAGCGATCGAGGCGGCAAAACGCGACATGGAAAGCCGGAAAATCATGGATCGCCTGATCTGTGGGGACGTGGGATATGGAAAAACAGAGATTGCCTTGCGGTCGGCATTCAAGGCCGTGCAGGAGAGTAAGCAGGTGGTATACCTGGTGCCGACTACTATCCTGGCACAGCAGCATTATAATACATTCCTGCAACGCATGAAAGATTTCCCGATACATGTAGATCTTCTGTCTCGTTTCCGTACTCCCGCACAAGTCAAGAAAACATTAACGGATCTGCAGAAGGGCCTGGTGGACATCGTGATTGGCACTCACCGGGTATTGTCCAAAGATGTGAAATTTAAAGATCTGGGATTGCTCATCATCGATGAAGAGCAGCGGTTCGGGGTGACCCATAAAGAGAAAATCAAAAAGTTGAAAGAAAATGTCGATGTACTGACATTGACGGCGACTCCGATTCCCAGAACGCTGCATATGAGCCTGGTGGGAATCAGGGATATGAGCGTGTTAGAAGAGCCGCCGGTGGATCGGCTTCCCATCCAGACCTATGTGATGGAGTATAATGATGAGATGGTCCGCGAGGCAATCAACCGGGAGCTGGCCAGGAACGGCCAGGTATATTACGTTTATAACCGGGTCAAGGGAATCGACGAGGTGGCGGCCCACATCCAGGAGCTATCCCCGGATGCGGTAGTGGTCTATGCTCACGGACAGATGCAGGAAAGGCAGCTGGAAAAGATCATGTATGATTTTGTCAACGGAGAGATTGATGTACTGGTGTCAACCACCATCATTGAGACCGGCCTGGATATCCCCAATGCCAATACCATGATTATTCACGATGCAGACCGGATGGGATTGTCGCAGCTGTATCAGCTGAGGGGGCGGGTAGGGCGATCGAACCGGACCTCTTATGCCTTTTTGATGTACAGGAGGGATAAGCTCTTGCGAGAAGAGGCGGAGAAACGGCTGCAGGCGATCCGGGAGTTCACAGAGCTTGGCTCCGGCATCAAGATTGCCATGCGGGATCTGGAAATACGCGGAGCCGGAAATGTACTGGGGGCGGAACAGCATGGCCATATGGAAGCAGTCGGCTACGATCTGTACTGTAAACTACTGAATCAGGCAGTACAGGCATTGCAGGGAAGGCGATCCGAAGAAGAGGAGTTTGAGACTGTAGTAGAGTGCGACATTGATGCTTATATTCCGTCCACCTATATTCGAAATGAATATCAAAAGCTGGATATTTATAAACGGATTTCCAGCATTGAAAACGAGGAGGAGCACATGGACATGCAGGATGAGCTGATGGATCGTTTTGGAGATATCCCCCGTCCGGTGGACAATCTGCTGGTAGTGGCCTCTCTGAAAGCATTGGCTCATCGGGCCTATGTGACTGAGGTCAAGGTGAACCGGCAGGAAGTGCGGCTGACCATGTATCAAAACGCCAGACTGGATACGGCCGGAATACCGGAAATGATTCAGGATTATCGGGGGGCGTTGAAATTCCAGATGGGAGAGATGCCATATTTTCATTACATTGACCAGAAAAGGAATCATAAGGATTGCAAAGCAATGATGGAGATGGCGAAGGAACTGGTGGGGAAAATTGGGGAGTTGGCAGATAAATGATATTAAATATGATATTTGAACAATAAGTGAATATAACAGGAGATACCATGGAGAAAATGGTGTTTCCTGTTTTTTGATAGGGTAGCTTCAAAACAGGTCAAAAATGGAAAAATTTACCAATTAGTATATTTTTTGGAAGTAGTTTAAGGATAAATAGATATAGACTAAAGGCAGTACCATATTTGGCGGGAGGATATCTTATGAGTGAACAAGAACTATTATCAGCAAGGATTATGTTTTTTTGCAAGGAAAAGAGGATGACCTATTATAAGCTGGCAAGCCGTTCGGCAATTCCGCTGACCACCTTGATGCATATTATGAATGGGTCTACAAAAAATCCGGGGGTTTTCACAATTATTAAAATCTGTAGCGGGCTGGATATCACGATTACGGAGTTTTTTAACTCGGAAGAGTTTGAGAATATTGAATTTGAAGTGGAGTAAGGAAGGCGGTGTATTATAATGAATGAGGTTGAAATGTTGTCTGAGACAGTGGGGGAGGAGGCCAGAAAACGGAGGCTGGCACGGTATGAAAAGGAGATGAGAGAATGTGTGAAAAAGGAGAAGAAGATGAAGGGAGGGGAGAAGGTGGAGGAAGGGGAATAATTTAAGAAGCCTTGATTGAATTATATATTATAGTATGATATATTACAAAAGATTATAAATAGAAAATTGGTAATGGAGAAAGGAGCAAAAACTATGAAGATTATTGTAACAGGCGGAGCCGGTTTTATCGGCGGAAATTTTGTACATTATATGGTGGAGAAGT
>CAJUPI010000102.1 GCA_910588125.1 uncultured Lachnospiraceae bacterium | reverse complement strand
GTAATCACCATATTCCCACCGTCATAACCGGCGATGGCCGCCGCCATGTTATCAATGAGCTGCTGCATCTGCTGCCGAAAAGGACTGGTAGGCCTTTCGATCTGCTGCTGAATGTTTTTCACAGTACCGGTAACCGTTGGTGCCACAGTCGATAAAGTCACCTCATTCTTCTCCGGATACTCCGGATAACACCTGTACTCCACCACCTGATGGTCCAGACTCGTCCCCTTTATATCGTCAACCAGCTTGACCACCGAAAACAAACTAAAATCCAGAAATCCGTACATTTCCGGATTTGTAGCAGCCAAATCGTACACACTGCAGCTGTAAGATCTGGCCGGAACCGCCATCTCTTTCAAATTCCGCTTCGCATCTGCCAGCAAATTCTCCGCGATCGTATACCGCTCATCCTTCCAGTATGCACATATCACCTTATCGCTGTAAGAATGATCCTCCACATACGGCTTTCCCCCATTGATGGAAGCAAAACTCATCCCATCCTTCCCATAAGCATACAGCCTGGTGGCAAACCCACTGCTTTTCCCCTTGTAATTAATCTCCCTCAAATTCAACTCCCGGCTGGCAAACGCACCCATGGGCTCAAAACGATCCGGATTATAAATATGCACTATCTTCCCGGCCACATCAAAACGAATCGCTACCCCATAGGTATCCGGACAGGCCTGCACCACCTCCAGAGGCGTATAAGCCTCCCCGGCAATGGT
Organism: uncultured Lachnospiraceae bacterium; assembly: GCA_910588125.1. GTDB lineage: Bacteria > Bacillota > Clostridia > Lachnospirales > Lachnospiraceae > Brotaphodocola. The sequence goes on along the minus strand of CAJUPI010000102.1, from coordinate 6,122 downwards.
ACGGCGCTGATCCAGTCCACTGTGATCTAACACCACCCATCCTGCCGGAACCACGCCCGCGACCGTATCATGTACTGTCGCGCTCCCGTTGGTATAATCTAACAGCATCTCCCCTTTCAGCACATCCACATCCAGCTGGCACTTCACCTTCGCCGTTTCGGTGCCTCCATCAATAGCCTTAATCAAATACGGCTGTTCATACCGGATCAAAGCCTCCTCCAAAATCGAAGGATACGCCGGATCATGTATCGATATCGTAAAAACCAGTTCATCCAGGCCAGACCACTTTTCTGTTACGTAAAAATCATCCGTGTTCAACACCGGATTATCCAAACCATTTATCAGCTGCAGCATAACGCCTCCTCAAAAATATACAGGATAATACTCCACTATGGGAACATCCTTACAGACCACCATATTTCTCCCAGACGCCAGGACCGGGAAGCGAATCCAGTCCGCTCTCTGTGCCGCCGGTGCGTCATTTATCAGAATCCTCTTATTCATGCCATCTGCCACAAGCCGGTCCCCCGCAGACACGCCCCGAAACGTCACAGATCCCACCTGATAAGATGGAGCTGCCTGCGACACCGTAACCCTGAAAATGCAATCCGTTACCGGCAACGTACTCATACAGTAGACCACATTGCTCCTGACGCTTTGAAGTGGTCCATGGCAATAGCCTGAGAAAATCACTTCCACCGCCATGTCATTTTCCGTTATCCACTCCTCCCGCCCGATCTTTGTCAGTACCGCTGTGTATTGCCGCTCATCCGGAAGAACCATCTCTTTCTTCCCACCGATACAATTCCGGCAAAACTGAGAATACCGCTCCCGCACAGTATGAGGATCCGAACCGTTAAACACCAGAGGAAGCCGTATCTCCTTCAATCCGAAGCGTTGGTTCAGCAGGATCAGAGATCCTCCATGATTCCCTTTTACCTGATTACAGGTCACATCTACACCAGATACCGAATAGCTCTCTTCCAGGTTTCCCCCATACTCTTCCAGCGATCTTCCGTTCAGATACATCATGATATATCCTCCCACTCCATCTGCTCCCCGTTGATCTCCGCCGTACCCCTGGCGATCTCCCTGGAATCCAGATATACCGGCACTTCTACCTCAAACTTTTTGATATCGGAAAAGCCTGCCGGAACATCATCCCTCCCCCGGTTATCCTTCGCAGAAATTTCATATCCCATCGCCCCCGCAAACCGTTCCGCTTCCGCCTGCATACCGGCAACAAACGCCCCCGCATCCATTGTCTTCTGCATCGCATTTACAGCGCCTTCAGCGCTCTTTCTGGCATCCGCCTCCAGATGATCCGATTCCATCTCAATCCCCACACCGATACCAGCGATCATATTTTTACCAATCAAATCCCGCATAAGCCGGGACGGCGACTTGATCCTCAGAAAATTCTTCACCCCATTTACGGCATTAGAAACCGTATTTTTGGCCGCATCCACTAAGCTGCTTGCCGCATTCAGTACACCGTTTTTCACGCCATCAATGATATTTTTCCCGATCTCCGACCAGCTCATTTCGCTAAACGGGTGCTTGATCTTCTCAATCACCTGTTTCGCAGAATTTTTGATAAAAGACAGCATGCCCTTAATACCATTCCCCAGATTTGTAATCAGCTTTTTACCCATACCGATCATATCCAGACGCGTGATGGTCTTAAAAATCGCCTTTACGATCTCCCCTGCATTTGCGATCAGCAGAGGGATACTGTCAATGACCCCCTTCCCCAGCTTTGCGATTAATTCCCCACCAGCCTGAATGATCTTCCACAGATTTGCATCAAACTCATCCCAGAAATCATTTATAATCCGGGGAACTTTTTCAATAAGCGTCGGCAGCGCATTCATCAGCCCTTCAGCCAATGCAAAAATCAGCTGAATTCCCGCATCAATAATCGTAGGCAGATTATCAAGCAACGCCTCCGCCAACACGATAATCGTATTTATTGCCGCAGGTACCAGCTCCGGAAGCATGGATGCTATCCCCTGGATTAGGCTAGTCAGAAACTCCGCTCCCGTCTGTACTATCACCGGGAGATTTTCCTGAAATCCAGCCAACAGTCCCAAAAGGATTTCCTGAGCCTGGACCGCAATGGCAGGCATGTTATCAATCAACCCCTGCACCAGAGATCCCACAATGCCGCCGGCAGTCAAAGCAATCTGCGGCGCTGCCGCCAGAACCCCCTCCGCCAGGCTCCTTAAGATCTCTCCCCCTGCCTCCATTAGCTGCGGCAGATTTTCATTAATCCCCTCAAAGAGACTGACCACCACATCCGACGCCAGAGAAATCAGATCCGGAAGCTTCTCCGCCGCCCCCAGAAGAAGATCCGCAATCAAATCCGCTCCTGCCTTCGCCAGGCCGGAGGCTCCCCCTTCTTTAAAGGCATCCGTCAGCTGATTTACCGCCTCAATCCCAACTTTTGCAAGATCCGTGAGCGGCTGCTGCAAATCCTCATAGATTGCAAGTCCCAGGCCTTCCGCAGCCCCTTTCAGAATCGTCAACTGCCCCTGCAAGTTATTCTGCATAGTTTCAGCCATTTCAGAAGCCGCCCTATCTGCATCCGCGATCGCAGCTGTCAGCTTTCGAAAGTCGTCATCTGATGCCGTGACAATAGCCAGCAGACCAGACATCGCCTCCTGCCCGCCTATCATCGCAGCATAAGTCGCTCTCTGCTCTTCCGTAAGCCCGGCAAAGCCACCGCGCATATCTTCCATGACTTTCCCTAAAGACTTCATAGATCCATCAGAATTTGTCAGACTGATTCCCAGATCCTCCATGGCTATAGCCACTTCATCCGTCGGCTTTGTCATGCGCGACAGGATTGCCCGCAGATAAGTACCGGCCTGGGATCCCTTAATGCTGCTGTTTGCCATCAGGCCGATCGCAACGGAACAGTCCTCCACCGAGTATCCCAATGCACCCGCCACCGGCGCGACATATTTGAATGTCTCGCCCATCATGGACACATTGGTATTGGCACTGCTGGAGGCCTTCGCCAAGACATCCGCAAAATGTCCCGAATCCGCAGCAGACAGCCCGAAGGCCGTAAGGGCATCCGTCACAATATCTGAGGTCGTGGCCAAATCCAGACCATCCGCAGCCGCCAAATTCATGATTCCCTCAATACCGGAAAGCATTTCCTCCGTTTCCCAGCCCGCCATTGCCATGTACTGCATGGCTTCAGATGCCTCTGTAGCGCTGAACTTCGTCTTTGCCCCCATCTCCTTGGCCTTATCCGCCAGCTTCGTCAAATCGTCTCCCACAGCCCCCGAGATAGCAGACACCCTTGACATGCCCGCTTCAAAATCCGATCCGACATCCGCCGCATACTTCCCCAGCGCAATAACGCCAGACGCCGCCGCACCAATCGCCGCAACAGACGTTTTGGCCAAGGCCGACATTCCCGCCTGTGTCAGAGACCCCAGACCCTTTAACCCCTTTTTAAAACCGCTCTCATCCAGCTCCGCACCAATTTTTACCGTTCCATCGTTTGCCAATCGTCTCACCTCCGTAAAGACAACTGGCACTATGGCACTATCTGTCTATCTGCCGCCCCTCCCTGACAGTCACCAGGAATTCCCGGGAGCACTTTTTATTCTTGCACTTTGCCTGAATCCCGCTGCAAGCCGCTTTCCGATCCACAATCCGAAGCGGCATCCGGTATCCACAATACGGACACTCAACCGCCTTTCTGTTTTCCGCCATAAGCCTCCCGATACCTCCTTCGCAGATATTCCCGCATATCCTGATTCCGTTTCATCAGCCCCAGATGCGATTCCGCTGCCCGATGTACCGGAAGCGCATAGCGCTTTTTCATCTCCAAGATACATTTCCGCTGATTTTTACTCATGCCAGAAGTATCCACAGTTCGGTAATAGATAATCCGGGACATTTTCAGGTTTTCATCCAGTGCCTCAAACATGGCCCGAAATTTCCACCAATGTAAAACATCATTCGCTGTCTCCTGCAGATCCATCCGGTACTGCGTAAGAAAAGCCGAAAAAATGTAAGAGGCATCCCAGTCAAAATCATAACATCGGACCTTACCCCCGCCGCCTCCTCTGCCCTCTTTCCCCTCCCGGCCACAGCGGTAAAACCACATCAGACGATCCACGGCACCTGGGATATCCCGTGGAATGTTCCTCTTGTAAAACAAATTTAAAATGTTCAAAAGCTTCTGATCTTCGCCGGCCGTCTCATCATACAACGCCATTTCAATCAGCATAAAAGCCCGATATCCATAATTTACGGGATACCGGACTCCGCCCACCTGCACCTCTACAGGCAATTTATCGATCAGGATATTGCAATCCACCCTCTCACCTCAGCCGATCCTCTGAATACGGCGCCAGCGCCGCATTTTTCTGTCGCCCAACCTCATCCAGAAAAGAGTAATACGCATCTCTCGCCTCCACCACATCCTGGCATCCTTCAAGGACATCCGTTCCAGTCGCATCTACGAAAAAGTCCCGCATCAATCGAATGTAATCCTGAAACGCCTCGATCACATTTGCCATTCCTGAATTCGCCCTCTCATTCAGTTTCTTTTCGGCCCTGCCCATTTTTTGGAGGGCCGAATCCATAGCCGCCGCATCCTTCAATCTGGTAATCCTAAAATCGACTTCTCTTCCTCTGATCTGCATCCTGCTCCTCCTATACCTGTTCCACCGGCTCTGTCACCCAGGTAAACTCCGAAGGAGTATTTCCCGACTTCTTAAACTCCAGATCAATGCTGGAAGATTCGCCGGCATTCCCCGACCCATCCGAATTCACGATGATCGACACCCGTCCCTTCTCCCCTTTTCCATTAAGGACATTAAAATATACATAGTCCGTAATAACCGCGTTACCCGTGCCATACTTCATGGCATGGGACAAGCAGAAATCCTGTGCCGGATCACCGATATACCGGTCCCCAGACACCTTAAAAGAACGCTGTGTCCCTGTCCGCATCGTCGATGTACCGGCACGGATATACGTTTTATCCACCGTAATCGGATTCAGGTTGGAGTCCAGCCCCTCCACTCCCATCTCCACCACATGATAATCCTTTTCCGATGCGGCATCTCCGGTATTGATCGCCAAAACATAATCGTCATTTGTGACAAACCCCTCATAATCAGGATTTGGCTTAAAATCCTTCATCAGTTCTGATAACTTCATCGCAACACTCTCCGTTTCTTTTTCTCAAAATAAATCACACGGCACTGCACTACATAATAGGCAATGCCCGCATCCACATCCGCCTCTGCCAGATTCGGCATGTTCTGCAAGCATTCCAGCTTCAGAATCCGGCATCCGGGACCAAAATCAGGATACTTCTTTTTCTCATTCTGCTCCTCGATCCAGTCCATCATAGCCTGAGCAAAATTCATAGCCTCCAGATTCAGATCATCCGTTTCCTCCGAAAAACTCTTCGCAATCGAGATCTGAAAACCATATTCCTTCTCCGCACCCACACGCATATAATTTTTCCGCACCTTATCGGAATAGCTGGTCAAAAAAGAAATCGTGTCCGGCCTGTCCGGCACAAAATTAAACCCTATGGTCTGCCTGGCCACACTCTCAACCTTTTCCTGAAAGAATTCCTTCATAGCATCATGCTTACTCATAAAGTTACCTCTTTCTGATGTATTCCTGTACCGCTTTTACCAGATCATCTTTACGAGCCGTCACCATTGCCTTATCCCATTCTGATGTGGCAAGGGTATGACGCGACCGCCCATGTTTTAATTTTCTTTCAGGAGAGGCATATATTTTACTCTCCCCCCGCCTCGCCCATGGACTGCCGGTTCGGGATGATACCATCAACCGGCCTGTGTACTGGTAATGAGCATAGGGAGACAGATAATGCACCACCCCTGCCTCCCCCTCGTTATATACCCGTACATTCTTTGCCAACACCAGGTTCTTTGCCGGCACATAAGGATTCATCAGCTTCTTCGCCTCATTCGCCATAAACAGGCTTGTCCTCCTCCGCTTCAACGTCTCTGCCGAGATCTCTTCAAACGATTTATTCCAGTTTAGAGACAACTTCATCCTCATCCCTCCAGCCGGTAATGTTTATCCATACTGTGACCGGTATTCACCGTTAC
>CAJUPI010000101.1 GCA_910588125.1 uncultured Lachnospiraceae bacterium | reverse complement strand
CCCGCTCCTTTTTCCATGGCTGAGTATTCTCAGAGCTAAACTTAATGACATTGGAAAACGGGCAGTACCCTGGGGAGGCAGTGAAGTACCGCGCTTTTGCCGTTTCCCGCTCCTTTTTTCTTGGCGTACCCTCTGAGAAAATTAACTAAATGACATTGCTTTCAATCTCAGTTCTTTTTCTTTACTTGGGTTCATTCGTCGCCGCATGTGGTAAGTGCTTTAGGGAATCATAATATTGGCAGAGCTTTCGTTTTCTGCGGAGGGATCGGCAGAGGCAGCTTCAGAGGAGACCGGCGCGGCCTCCGGGTCAGAAGCTTCTGCCGGTGCGGTTTCGTCGCCACCAGTATTTTCTTCCTCATTGACTTCCAGAACATCCAGGTTTCCTTCTTTATGGGTAAGAAAAGTCCGGCGAGCCTCATTTCCTGCCTTATCCTGAATATAGACGTGCAGGCCATTGAGATCCATCTCGAACAGGATTTCGTAATTGATCGTATTGTCAGCAGTATTCTCAATTCGCTCCACAGACAGGGGGCTGCGGGTTTGGCCGGTGGAATCCGTGGCATAGATACTGTCCGGATTGATCAGCGACTGGCTGTCAGAAGCGCGCAGAGTGAGGGTGCCGTCTTCTAAGGTGGCGTTTTCAAAAGCGGGCGGATTGTCATCTAGGATATTTACATGTCGGAAAACGGTAGAAGTCATTCCGTTAAGATTGACTACTTTGGCCTCCAACACGCCATTGCGGGTGACCGGGATGGTATAGGTCCGCCGTTTTCCCTTAGTCATCTCCAGCTCCTCCCCATCCATATTGACAGAGACAGACTTGGTGGGAAACCAGGAATCTATCGTCATAGCGGCCTCTGCCGTGAGATAGTCGTTGGTATCATGAAGTTCTAATGTCACTTTAGGGGTAGATGTGACACAATAGAACAGAAGCCCGTTAAAAATAACAAAGGGCAGGATATAGAAGAGAATAAGGGACTGCAGGCCACCGGAAGGGCTTTGATAATATTTTCCGCTTGAACGATAAGAGGATTTGCGACGGTATTCCATAAGTATTGGACTCCTTTGCGTTTATTTTCATAAAGGCCAGGTCATTCTGGTGCTGGCGGATATATGTCGACAGTAATTCTTTGGACGTTATATTAGCATAGCAGAAAAGAGGAAGTTTTACAAGTGAACTTTTTCTTACACTTGGAAAAGGAAAGGCTTTTCAGCGATGGTGAGATGTGGTATGATATCTAATGAGAAAGAATGGTACAGGTGACGGAGTGAGAATACTCAGTAAAGGGGAACAGCTATGATACAAAGAGCGGCGAGATTTGCGATGAAGGCTCATGAAGGGATGCTGCGGAAAGGCGGGAAGATGCCATATATTTATCATCCGATGGAAGTGGCATTGTTGGTTTCGCGGATGACAGGGGATGAAGAGGTGATTGCGGCGGCATATCTGCATGATGTGTTGGAGGATACGGCAGTGACAGCACAGGAGCTGGGACTGGAATTCGGAGAACGGGTTTTAGCGCTGGTGAAGGCAGAGACCGAGGATAAATCACTGACCTGGGAGGAGAGAAAGGGGAACACGATACGCCATCTGGCGGAGGCATCCCATGAAGTCAAGCTTTTGACCCTGGCGGACAAGCTGAGCAATATGCGTGCTACGGCACGGGATTATATGGTTTTGGGAGATGAACTCTGGGCAAGGTTTAATGAGAAAAGAAGAGCATGCCACCAGTGGTATGCGAAAGGGATTCTCGATGGCCTGAAGGATCTGGAGGAATATCCGGCATATCAGGAATACAAAGATTTATATCAGTTTGTCTTTGGGGCTTGAAAATTCAGGCTCCTTTTTGTATAATTCTATTATCCTGGCAGGTCTTGTCAGGATTCTTAAGAAGCTGGCCGGTTCTTGGCCGGTTATTCCCAAAGTTACTGGTTGTCAAAAGAAATTTGTAAAGGAGGTTTTTATTTGAACAGGAGAAGAGCAAAAAACGGGCAAACTATGCCAGCATGCAAGAGGACAGAAGAGAAACAATCCGGGGATGAACGGCTGAGACAGAAGAGCCGGTTGTTCCAGATCAGCTTGTGGGTTAGTCTGATTTTATTTCAGATGTTTGTGGTAGAAAGTATGAAGGTATATGCATCCGGGTATATGCCGGAACACAAAACCAGGCCGGAGGCGCCGAGGATTACTATTTATTCTGAAGCATGCGAAAATGAGGAGGATTGCCAGGAACCGGCAGGAAGCTACCGGACGGAAGAAGGGGTGGAATATCTCCTGGCGTCCTGGGAGCGGGAGCGGTTGACAATGCCGTCTCAGAGTTGCCCGGTGACGAGGAAAGGAATCTATGAAGGGGCAGAAGGAATGACCAGGATTCCGCAATCAATGGCAACAAAAGTGGAAAAGGAAGGGCGGCAGGCAGATATCATTTATTTTTTGGAAGAAAAAAACGTGATAAAGGAAGAATGGCAGGAAGACTTTGTTTTTCCGATAACATTCCATAAATATGATGCGGATTTTTATTTGCTGAGGGATCGCCGGATTGAACGAGGGGAGGAAAAGCCGCGTCTGGAGGGATGTGAAGAATTGCTTTTGGAGGAAATCGGGGTTTCGCCGGAATATTATCAGATCACAGATATATGGTGGGACGGGAGTCCTTATGAGGATGAAACGGGCGAGCTATGCCGGGATGCCGTTGCCTTCGGGCGAAAGCTGTTACAGGATTATCAATTGTGTTATAAGGGCGTGGCGGAATTTCCGGAATATGAGACATGGCGCGTGGCGGCAGTTTATGAATTGCCGGCAGCAGAACAGGAGATACAAGAGGAAAGCCAAACGGCCAGGGAAATACCGGTGCTTGTGCAGATGGATGAGGAACCGCCGGCAATTGCTGCCTCACCGACATTCTGGGAGCGTATTACAAGAACCTTGCTGCTTACGATTGCGGTTGGTGCGGTGCTCTTTTTTGGCGGATTACTGATGCTGGCAGTACTGTGGGGGAGACGGGCGTTTTTGCCTTATGGAAGGAAACATTCGGACGAAAGAAAATGATTGTCAGTTGTGTTTTTTACAGTAATGGGGTAAGATAGAAGAAAATTGCAGCTTTTTGGAAAGCTGGCAGAGAGGCAGTAGGGGAAACGCAAACGGGAGCACCGGCAAATAAAGGAGGAGTATATGTACACAGAAAACAAGAGTGTGGAAACAAAGGAATTAGGCGGAGGGGTCACCAGGAAGATTCTTTCTTACAGTGAGAAGCTGATGACGGTAGAATTGCGTTTTCCGAAGGGAGGCGTAGGGGCAAAGCACTCGCATCCGCATGAGCAGATTGGTTACATTGTATCCGGAAGCCTTGTTTACCAGGAAGAGGGATGTGCAGATAAGGAATTGCATACGGGTGATACCTATTATGTAAAACCGAATGCGGTTCATGGTATCGTGGTTCTGGAGGATACGGTGCTGCTTGATATTTTTACTCCAGTGCGGAAGGATTTTTTGGAATTGCAGGAAGATATTTGAAATCAGGAGGAATAAGATATGATTTTTGTGGAATATCCCAAATGTAGTACTTGTAAGAAAGCAAAAGGATGGTTGGATGAACATCAGATTACCTATGAGGATCGTCATATCGTGGAGAAAAACCCAACAAAAGAAGAGCTTAAAATTTGGATAGAGCGTTCGGGACTGGAGATAAAGCGTTTTTTTAATACAAGCGGACTGAAATATAAGGAGCTGGGGTTGAAGGATAAGCTGCTTTCCCTGACAGACGACGAGAAAATAGCTCTGCTGGCGAGTGACGGGATGCTGGTGAAGCGTCCATTGGCGGTGACAGAAAACCAGGTTTTGGTGGGATTTAAAGAAAAGGAATGGGAGGCTTTGCTGTGATGGGGCCATTTGAATATGTAGTGGAGCGAATCGAAGGGGATTATGCACAGCTTCGCCGGACAGAACAACCGGACGAGGAGGGAAAGCTGGTGGCGCGTGCTCTTCTTCCGGAAGATATTGCCGAGGGGACGAAGCTGCGATATGAAATGTTTGAGTATGCCATTATAGAATAAAAGATTTCTATTCCAGGGCTTCCCAGAAGGTTTTGCCTGCCTGGATGACGGCTGTGGGAATTAAGGCAAAAACGGCGATGGCCATCAGCTGGCTGAGATTTAGGTCGGCCACGGCAAACAGCACCTGTAGGCCAGGGAAAAAAAGTACGGCAGCTAAGAGGACAATACCAGTTTCGAAGGCCATGACACTCCAGAGGTTTCCGGAGAAACCAAGCCTGAGGATGGAATGCTCGCTGCGGCAGTTAAAGCCATGGAGCAGGCGTGCAAGGGTGAGAGTGGCAAAGGCCATAGTACTGGCGGTTCCGGCGCCGCCGGTTTCCAGTCCAATATGGAAGGCCGCCATAGTGCAGATCGCGATCAGTCCTCCTTGGAGTAAGATACCCGACAAAAAGGAGCGGGTGAGGATTCCCTGGCAAGGGTCTCTGGGAGGCTGATCCAGAAGGCCGTCTTCCTGGGGCTCCATACCGATTGCAATCGCGGGCAGGGAGTCCGTCAGCAGATTGATGAATAGCAAATGCACAGGGGCAAAAGGCATGGGCAATGAAAACAGGGAAGTATACAAAACGCTGAATATTCCGGCCATATTGCCGGACAGCAAAAACTGAATCGCATGACGGATATTGCGATAAACATTTCGGCCGTTGGAGACAGCGCGTATGATAGTGGCAAAATTATCATCTGTGAGAATCATGGAAGCAGCATCTTTGGAAACTTCGGTGCCAGAGATACCCATAGCAATACCGATATCTGCTTTTTTCAGAGCCGGAGCGTCATTTACACCATCGCCGGTCATGGCAACGATATTGCCGCGAGTCTGCCAGGCATCTACAATACGGATTTTATGCTCCGGAGAAACGCGGGCATAGACAGAGATACGGCCCAGAGCCTGCAAAAGCTGCTGATCATCCATGGCGTCTAATTCTGTGCCGGTAATGGCAAGGTCGCCTTCCCGGAAGAGTTCGATTCTTCTGGCAATGGCCATTGCCGTGATCTTGTGATCTCCGGTGATCATGATGGGCCTGATGCCGGCACGGCGGGCATTCAGCACGGCGGTCCGGGACTCGATTCGGGGTGGATCCATCATGGCCGTCATGCCAAGAAAGATATAATTTTGTTCCATCGTAAAATTACATTCAGAGGTTTCACCAAGTTCCCGGTAAGCAAAGGCGAGGACCCGGAGTCCCTGAGCGGACCAATTCTGGTTTTGCGCAAGGATTTGTTGCCGCCAGACGGCGGAAAGAGGGCGGATGCCGGCAGTAGTGAGAAGGCTTGTTGAGCGTTCCAGCAGGATATCAGGGGCACCTTTAGTAAAAAGGATCCGCCGATCCTGTATTTTGTGTAAGGTAGTCATGCGCTTTCGGAAGGAATCGAAAGGCAGTTCACCCAGGCGAGGAAGCTCCTGCCGCAATTTGGGAATGTTTAAGCCGGCGATTTGCCCCATTTCCAGCAGCGCGATCTCCGTCGGATCTCCCAGCCAGTGCAGGGAAGCGTTTTCGTCCATGGCAGCATCGTTGGCAAGTACGGCGGCATAGAGAAGAAAATGATGAACCGGATGGCACGGACTGAGATTAGCCGGGAAGAGCCGTTGGTTATTGGCATAGATCTCCTGAACACTCATCCTGTTTTGCGTCAATGTGCCGGTTTTATCGGAACAGATGACAGACACACAGCCCAGGCTTTCTACTGCCTTCAGATCCTTAATGATGGCATGTTCTCGTGCCATATGTTGAGTCCCCATAGCCTGGACAATCGTTACAATGGAACCCAGTGCTTCGGGAATCGCCGCCACGGCAAGAGCGACGGCAAACATCAATGCTTCTAAAAGCGGCATTCTTCGATACAGGCTCAAAATAAATACCAGGGCACAGATCAATATGATACCGGCCGCCAGATGGCTGCTGAATTGATCAAGGCTAAGCTGCAGGGGTGTTTTCTTTTCCTCTGTAGCATTCATAAGAGAAGCGATCTTTCCGATTTCTGTATTCATGCCGGTGGCGGTAACTACGATCCTGCCACGTCCGTTGGTGATCAGAGAACCAGAAAATATCATATTGCTTTGTTCAGCCAAGGGAAGCTGGCGGCCGTCTGGAATGTCTGTTTGTTTTTCCACGTTGTCGGATTCTCCGGTCAGCGAGCTTTCATTGACCATCAGGTTATGGCATTCCAGGAGGCGGCCGTCAGCGACTGCCAAATCCCCGGCCTCCAGAAAAAGGATATCCCCCGGCACTACTTCCCTGGATGGGATTTCCACGGTTCGGCCGTCCCGCAGTACATGGGCAGACGGAGAGGACAAAGCCTTGAGGCTGCTTAGCGATTTTTGTGCCTTCTGATGTTGGATGGTGCCTAACAAGGCGTTTAAGGTGATTACTGCGAAAATTACAATGGTACTTTCCACATTATCGGAAATCATGGAAATCACAGCAGCAATGATCAGGATGATTACCAAAAGATCCTGAAATTGGGAAAGGAATACCTGCCATGTTTTTTTATGGGCCTGCTCCTCAAGGGCATTTTCGCCCACCTGTGCCAGAATTTTTCTGGCAGTTTGGGTATCCAGCCCTTTTTCCGATACTTGCATTTGTTTCAGAACATTTACCCCAGAAGTGCGATACCAGTCGCTCATGTACGTCTCCTCTATGCTGATTCTGTATTAAAGATATGAGAAGATTGGTTTTGTCATGCGGGGATTTGTGAAGAAAAAAGAGAAGGTGCGAAAATCCAATGTCATTAAGTTGACTTTTTTCAGAAGGTACGCCATGGAACAAGGAGCGGGAAGCGGCGGGAAATGGTCTGCTGCTTTTTCCGGTTTCGGGATCAA
>CAJUPI010000100.1 GCA_910588125.1 uncultured Lachnospiraceae bacterium | reverse complement strand
ACTGTGGAAGAATCGGATGATTTCAATATGTGGTTTTGAGGGTATATGCTTAAGTATTTATACTATCTTTTATATGCGACAGTGGCTCAGTTGGTGGAGTACGACCTTGCCAAGGTCGGGGTCGCGGGTTCGAGTCCCGTCTGTCGCTCTTGAAAAGTCCAGTATTTACTGGACTTTTTTAGTACATTTTGCCAGAATTTATAAAAGAATAGGTTTTGTTTTTCTGCAATATCAGTTATAATGTTTTTATAATATGCGATGCTTATATAACAGACAGAGGAGGGAAGGCAATGGCAGAAGTGTATGAACGTTTGAAAAATTGTTATGAGAGTATTCGGGAGCAGATTCCTCTTCAGCCGAAAGTAGCCCTGGTATTGGGTTCCGGATTAGGGGATTATGCGGATGGGATTCGGATCGAGTCAACCTTGGATTATCATGATATTGCAGGTTTTCCGGTTTCGACAGTGAGCGGGCATAAGGGACGTTTTGTTTTTGGATATGTGGGTGACGTTCCGGTAGTGATTATGCAGGGGCGTGTTCATTTTTATGAAGGCTATCCGATGGAAGATGTTGTATTGCCGATTCGCCTGATGAAGATGATGGGAGCAGAGATCCTGTTTTTGACGAATGCGGCAGGAGGAGTAAATTATAATTTTCATGCCGGAGACTTTATGATGATTACGGGGCAGATTGCCAGCTTTGTGCCATCGCCGCTGATTGGGCCGAATGTTGAGGAATTAGGAGAGCGGTTCCCGGATATGAGCCATATTTATGATGAAGATTTGTCCCAGATTTTGCGGGAGGTTGCTCAGGATTTGAAGATTGTGCTTCAGGAAGGAACTTATCTGCAGTTGACCGGACCAAATTTTGAGTCTCCGCAGGAAGTACGAATGTGCCGGATTCTGGGGGCAGATGCAGTTGGCATGAGCACGGCTTGTGAAGCAGTGGCTGCTAATCATATGAAGATGAGAATCTGCGGTATTTCTTGTATTTCTAATATGGCTTGTGGAATGACGGAGCAACCTTTGAGCCACATTGAAGTAAAGGAAACTGCAGATCAGGTGGCTCCTAAATTTAAAAAGCTGATCACAGAGGCGATTATCCGAATGGGATAAGGAATAAACGAAAGGCCAAGAGAGAACCAGCGCAATGGCGATACGGTTTTACAACCATGGCGCTGGTTCTTTTTGTGTCATAGAGAAAGAGCCATTTAAGAAAATTAATGGCTGGCTAAAAATTCTAAGGGGGAAATACCGATGAATCAAAGAGAAACGTTTGGATCAAGAATGGGATTTTTACTATTGTCTGCCGGATGCGCAATCGGAATTGGCAATGTATGGAGATTCCCTTATGTGGTGGGACAGAATGGAGGCGGAGCCTTTGTACTGTTTTATTTGTTGTTTCTGGCAATCATGGGAGTTCCGGTGCTTTCCATGGAGTTTGCAGTTGGGCGTGCAAGCAGGAAAAGCCCGGTGAAGGCTTATCGGGAACTAGAAAAGCCGGGAACTTTCTGGCATCTGCATGGTTATGTGGCGCTGGCAGGCAATTATATGCTGATGATGTTTTATACTACTGTGGCGGGATGGATGTTGTATTATTTTTATAGCTTTTTTACCGGAAAGTTTTCTAGCCTGCCGATGGAAGCGGTGGGAGAGGTTTTTGGAGAAATGCTGGCGTCTCCTGGCATCAACGTGTTTTGGATGGCCGTGGTAGTGGCATTGGGGATTTTCATTTGTTCGATGGGACTTCAAAAGGGAGTGGAACGGATAACCAAGGTAATGATGATAGGACTGCTTTCGCTGATGATTGTGATGGCAGTACGCGGTCTGACTCTGGAAGGCGGCATCAATGGACTGAAGTTTTATCTCTATCCTGATTTTGGGAAAATGGCGGAGGTTGGCATTGGACATGTGATCGTGGCGGCAATGAATCAGTCGTTTTTTACCTTGAGCCTGGGAATTGGTGCTATGGCGATTTTCGGCAGTTATTTGAAAAAGGAGAATACTTTATTGGGTGAGGCGGTAAATGTGGCAGTATTGGATACGTTTGTTGCCATTACAGCAGGATTGATCATTTTTCCGGCCTGCTTTGCATTTGGCGTAAATCCGGACAGCGGCCCAAGCCTGATTTTTATTACGTTGCCTAATGTATTTGTCTCTATGACCGGCGGACGGGTGTGGGGGAGCCTGTTTTTCCTGTTTATGTCTTTTGCAGCATTTTCTACAGTGATCGCTGTGTTTGAGAATATCATTGCATGCTGTATGGAGCTGCTTAATCAGGAGAGAAAACGGGCAGCGCTTCTCAATTTGATTGTATTGCTTTTGCTGTCACTTCCCTGTGCATTGGGATATAATGTATTAAGCGGGTTTGAGCCGTTGGGGGCGGGAAGCTCGGTATTGGATCTGGAAGATTTTATCGTCAGCAATTTACTGTTGCCTTTAGGTTCTCTGGTGTATCTTTTGTTCTGCACCTGGAAATTTGGGTGGGGGATGGAAAATTACAGCCGGGAGGCGAATGAGGGAAAAGGGCTGAAGCTTCCTGTTGGGGTGCACGCGTATTTGAAATTTGTGTTGCCATTGTTGATTATTGCAGTATTTTTGCAGGGGATTTTGTAAAGCTGGTGGCAATGGTACAGAGAATAGGAGTGGCGCATTTTGGGGTACAATTATAAGATAGTCCTGCAATATGAGGGGACTCGGTACAATGGCTGGCAAAAGCAGGGCAACACGGCAAATACGATCCAGGGGAAACTGGAACAGGTGTTGGAAAGGATGGCAGGACATCCCGTTGATGTTCATGGTTCCGGGAGAACAGATGCCGGAGTACATGCAATGGGGCAGGTGGCAAACTTTCATTTGCAGAAGGAATGGGAGCCGGGACAGATAGTGAGTTATCTAAACCGATATTTGCCGGAGGATATCGCAATATTGCAGGCGGAACGTGTACCAGAACGATTTCACAGCCGTTTGCAGGCAATAGAAAAAGTGTACAGATATCAGATTGAAACCGGAGAAAAGCGGAATGTATTTCAGCGAAGAATGCAATATGGGCTGGGGGAGGCTTTGGATATTCCAATGATGCAAAAGGCGGCAGGATTGCTGTGTGGAACTCATGATTATAGGAGCTTTTGCGGAAATCCCAGAATGAAAAAGTCCACAATCCGGACAGTTCGGGCAATTACTGTTAATCAGGAGCCAGGAACCAGCCTGGTAATAATGACCTTTTGGGGCGACGGATTTTTGCAGCATATGGTCCGTATTCTGACAGGGACGCTGATTGAAGTAGGCCAGGGGAAACGTCAGCCCAGGCAGATGCCTCATATCCTGGAGGCAAGAGATCGAAAAATGGCCGGTTTTACAGCTCCGGCGGAGGGCTTGTGTTTGATAAAGGTAGAGTACCCCTGTTCGCCGGGAGAAGAAATCGGGTATTTTGATAGATTTTAAGCTTTCTAATCAGAAAAATGGAGAGTTTGGAAAATCGATGACAGAGCTTTTACTAAAAATATTCATTAAAAATTATGAGCAGACAGAACAGCCGGAAATCCGTACGGCATATGGACTTTTGGCAGGAGTAGTGGGAATTTGCTGTAATTTTCTGTTGTTTGCCGTGAAGACAGCCATTGGACTCATAACAGGGAGTATTTCGGTTATGGCAGATGCATTTAATAATCTGTCTGATGCCGCTTCTTCTATTGTAGGTTTTGTGGGGGTGAAGATGGCACAGAAGCCGGCAGACGGGAATCACCCGTTTGGCCATGGCCGGATTGAATACATTGCTGCTTTTATTGTAGCTTTTATTGTAATAGAAGTAGGGCTTTCGCTGTTAAAGACATCCGTGGGAAAGTTGCTGCATCCGCAGGAACTGACATTTGGCATGGTGCCGGTGCTGATTTTGGCGATGTCAGTGGCGGTGAAGCTGTGGATGGCATTGTTTAACCGAAAGCTGGGAAAAAGGATTCACTCTAAGGTAATGGCTGCTACAGCAGCAGATTCCCTGGGAGATGTGGCAGCTACGTCGGCCACGATTTTATCCATGATTGTATATGGGATTTGGCATGTGAATATTGACGGTCTGGTAGGAATAGCAGTGTCAGTATTGGTTATGATTGCCGGGTTTAATATTGCCAAAGATACGCTCAAGCCTCTTATCGGGGAACCCATTGATCCGGAGATATATCAGAAAATTATGGATTTTGTCAATGCTCATGAAGGAATTATGGGAAGTCATGATTTGATAGTCCACAATTACGGCCCGGGGCGGAGTATGGCTTCTATTCATGCAGAAGTACCCAGTGATGTGGATATTGAAGTGTCCCATGAGATTGTAGATCGGATTGAGCGGGAGGCGGCGAAAAGCCTGGGGATTTTTTTGGTGATTCACATGGATCCGGTGGAGGTAAAGGATATACGGGTCCGCAGGCTGCGCCAGATGACGGAAGAGATTCTGATAAAGCTGGATGAAAGGCTGACCATGCATGATTTCCGGATAGCAGAGGAAGAAAACCGCGTGAATTTGATTTTTGACCTGGTTGTGCCACGGGATTATACAGAACAGATGCAAAAGGATTGCCAGGAGGCGATTTGCCAGCTTTTGAAGGAGCGGGATGAGCGCTATTGTGGCATGATTACTGTGGAGTGTACCTATTGCATGGAGCAATAGCTGGAAGAGACTGGCAATAAAACTTTAGCAGATGGTGCAATAAGAATTGATTTTGTTGCATTAAACTATCAGAAGGGGTATTCGATTGAGCGACGAGGAACTTTTAAATCGGGTGGGTACCGGTGATTCAGAGGCATTTCGCCAGCTGTACCATAACACGGATCGAACTGTTTACAGTTTCATATTATCTATTCTTAAGAATCCCCAGGATGCAGAAGAGGTGATGCAGGAAACCTATCTGAAGATATGGACGTCCGCGGCCTCTTATCATTCCCAGGGCAAGCCGTTGGCATGGATTTTTACGATTGCCCGGAACCTGTGCTATATGAAATTCCGGGATCAGAAACGGCAGGCAGATATGGGATTGGATGAGCTGAATGGGGAGGAGACAGGTGAAGTCTGTCTTCCGCTGGAGAATCTGGCAGACGCTATGGTACTGAGATCCGCTCTCGAGATATTAAAGGAAGATGAAAGGCAGATTGTGTTGCTTCATGCATCAGCCGGGCTGAAGCATCGGGAGATTGCAGCGGATCTGCAGATGCCGTTGGCCACGGTACTGTCAAAATATAATCGTGCGATTAAAAAGCTGAAACAATATTTAAGAGAGGAGTGAGCAGGGTGAAGCAGGATGCAGATATTATACAATTAAATACCAGGCAGATTGAACTGCATTTAAAATCAGCTGTGGATACGCTTACTCCGAATATATTGGAACGGCTTGATCTTTCCGTGCCTCAGGATCCGGTGCCGAAGCAACAAGATCTGACGACAATTCTGCGCCTTCAGAGACGGATGCGGGGAATGGGAATAGCGGCGGCGGCCTGTATAAGCCTGATTCTCATGGGGAGCGGAGCATTTCATTATCATCTGGAGAATTGGAAGGTGGAGTCAGTGATTGGGATTGACGTGAATCCTAGTATCGAGCTTTCCATTAACCGCCGGGAACGGGTATTGGAGGCCCGGGCTTTGAATACAGAGGCGGCGAATATCATTCAGGATATGGCTCTGGAAGGTGTGGATTTGAATGTGGCAGTCAATGCAGTGGTAGGCTCCATGGTGACTCATGGTTATCTGGATGATTTGGAAAATGCAATTTTGGTGACAGTAAGCAATGACAGTGTGCGCAAGGCACAAAAGCTGCGTGCAAGCGTGGTGGGAGATATTGAGCAGACATTAAAAGAAAATCAGGTGGAAGCTGTGGTTTATGACCAGCAGGTCATTGAGGATGAGGAGATGGAAGCCCTTGCCCGGCAATATGATATTTCTTATGGCAAAGCATATTTTCTTAAAGAGCTGATCGATCAGAATGAAGGCCTGGATATTGACGATATGGAGAAGCTGGCTTCAATGTCTATGGAGGAAATAGCCCAAAGGATTGCCGAGAGCTCCTATGCGTTGGGAGAACTGGCTGATCGGGTAAAAGAGACAGAGACTGCGCCTCAGACCACGGAAGCTGTGGAGCCGGAGACTAGTAGCACCGAGGCAATATCTACGGAAGAGAGCAGTACAGAGCCGGAGACTACTGAGGAGCCAACAACAGAAGCCGAGACTACCACGGTGCCGGAGACTACGAGGGAACCGGTTACTGAGCCGGAGACAGAAGAGGAAGAGCCGGTTGAGATCGATTATGTGGACTTTGAAGATGACATGGTCTACGTATATTTCATGGATCGGATACATTGGAAGAATCCGTCTGTAGTAGTGCGGGATGAGGAGGGAAATTCTTATGCCGCCATGATTGATGAGACTTCCCGCAATGAATGTTCTTTTGAGGTAAGCGGCTTGGAGGGCGGCAGAGGATACGTTTTTGTCCTGGGAGGCCTGACGGCAGGAGACAGCGATTTGGCTACCACGGTAAAGGGATATTTTGAAAAGCCGGAGGTTGCGGACGGGGCGGATAATGAATTTATGGATGAGTCAGAGGAGACAGAATCAGAGAAAGACGAGACTACAGTCACGGGGGATGAGGATCCGGGAGAAATAGAATCCGTGACAGAAGATACAGAGGAATCTATGACGCAATCTATCTCAGAAGAGGAGTCAGATACGCACATCTCTGTAGAGGAGCAGGAAGAATCCAGCAGTGAGGCGGAGCGAACAGAGGAGATTTTAGAATAAAAAATATTTTAAAAATCAAAAAAAGTACTTGACGGAATAGGCTCTTTTATGTATAATAAACATCGTTGTAGCGATGGGCTATCGCCAAATGGTAAGGCAACGGACTCTGACTCCGTCATTTCAAGGT
>CAJUPI010000099.1 GCA_910588125.1 uncultured Lachnospiraceae bacterium | reverse complement strand
AACAGGGAATTATTACAAATTGGCACGCATATGTTGACTTCTTGATGAAATGAGGTGAACACATGAACGCAAAACAGACGAAACTGACGGAATTTGGACGGGAAGTGAAAAAAAGGCTTGTGGATAAAAATATGACGCAGGTGGAACTGGCTGCCCTGATCGGATGCAATAAGCAATACATTCATAAAATATTGACCGGCGAGCGCAGCGGTAAAAAATACATATGGGAAATATCCCGAATTTTGGGTATCGACATAGCGGCATAAAGCCTGGTCTGAAATTTCCGCTCAAAAGCCAAAATCAGGAAAACAGGAGGCAGAACATGAGGAAAAGATCATGGATTGCGGCTGTTTTAATCGCCGCATTAACCACCGGCAGTATTTTTGCCGATGGCGGATTGGGAAAAGCCTTTGCCCAATCCTATGAAGGGAATCGGAGTACGGTTCAAAATACGGCCAGCCCTTCTGAAATTTTACAAAAAGAAGTAGATAAAGCATCCGAAAGCAATGCATCCGAAGACTTGCTTTTAGTACCTTTTGATTGGGAGGGTACGTCGGATGGGTATGATTTCCACATTCAGGCGCCCAAGGGAGTCCTCCCGCAAGGGACCAAGGCGGAGATCCGCATTGCCAATGACGGTGAATATCATTTATCCAAACCGGATCAGGATAAACATACAGGAAAGAAGATCGATCACCCGGTTATTTTTGATCTGAGTTTTTGGCATGAGGGAGAGAAAATTGAGCCGCAGAATGGTAATATTAAGGTTACGGTTGTTTTGGATGAGATCATTTTGGATGCGGAGGCATATGCAATTTCTGTATCGGAGGACGAGATTACTCTGCTGCCGGGCAGGTGTTCAGAAAGCGATGAAATCACTTTCTCGATCCGGCGTTCTGGAAAATATGGCTTTTGCTGGCTGACCCAGCCCCCTGCTTATCATGAACAGCAGGAAGTGGACGGAGTGGTGATTACCATTGATGCAAAAGCAGGCGCCTTACCGGAAAATACCGTCACAGTCATAACGCCGGTAGAACAGATCCTGACAGAAAATCAGATCGTGGCTTTTGATATTCAATTTCTTGCTGATGGTCAGGAAATTCAGCCGGATTCTGAGGTAAAAGTAACATTTTCCATGAAGGAATTGCCGGAAAACGCCGAGGTATTCCATATCTCGGATGAGGATAAAAGAGAGCCGGTCAGCCAGAGCCAGCAAAAGGAGAATACTATTGAGTTCATGGCAGAACATTTCTCCGTCTATGGGATAGCAGCCAGGGCGGGTATGTCTGACGATCCTCTGGGCAATCCGCTGCCGGGAGGGACGGA
Source organism: uncultured Lachnospiraceae bacterium (assembly GCA_910588125.1). Taxonomy (GTDB): domain Bacteria; phylum Bacillota; class Clostridia; order Lachnospirales; family Lachnospiraceae; genus Brotaphodocola. Next base: position 5,732 of record CAJUPI010000099.1, on the reverse strand, counting down.
TGACGGCGACTGGCAGGGACATTATGTCTATTATGGATGGTGCTATAAAGGCGGAAAACGGGCCGAGCATTTTAGCTTTATGGATCATCTGTACGATGAGTTGAATTTTTCTTCTCTATATAGCTGGAACGGAAAAAAATATATCGGATCCACCTTACGGGAACCGGTTAAATGGAGGATTTTAAATAATGACGGGAACAGTATTTTATTGCTCTCCGATGAGATTCTGGGAGTCCATGCTTATGACAGCCGGATAAACGTCATACCTACCTGGGAGGACAGCGCGGTTCGCGAATGGCTCCGGGATGCTTTGCTTCCTGACATGTTCATGGAAGAGGAGCGGGCGCTTTTATGTGAGAATCTGGTTACGGATAAAGTTCCCGGAATATTCTCTGGCATAAAGGACGGGAATGATACCGTGGATGAGATATTCCTGCCATCGTTAGAGGACATGCAAAATGCTCAGTACGGTTTTCCAGCTAACGGGGATAGCAAGGCAAGAGCCGCCAAATATGTTAACGAAGATTATCAGATGAATAATACGGCCAATGACAACAGCTATTGGCTCAGGACCCGCAATTCGGCTCCGTATGGCCAATTGATCCCTTATCATGTGACGGCGAAAGGCGACTGCATCGCCGGGGGCATACAGTATGATACCTGGAATCTGGGGATTCGTCCAATGATTCGCCTGGATGTGGAGAACGAATTTTTGTGTACTTCAAAAGATGAGGAAATGCTGTCTTATGGCCTGCGCTTTTCTCGTGAGGAGGAAACTCTGGCAGAGGGACAAAAGCTGACGCTAATCCTGGAAACCGTGGGACTGGATTTTGATTTGAAGAAGGCGGAGTGGGGAAGTTCAAATGAGAATATCATCAAGGTGGACAACCAGGGAACGATCACAGCAGTGTCCACAGGAACTGCGTACGCCTTTGCCCATGTGGGACAGCATTTTGCGGGATGTAAGGTTACCGTGACGCCAGAAGAGGAAGTGGTTAAATATAATGTGGTCTTTCGGGACGGCGATAAAAATATCTCTTCCCAGCAGGTAGAAAGCGGCCAGGCGGCCATTGCCCCTGAATTGGCCAGAGAAGGATATGAGTTAAGCTGGGATAAGGATTTCAGCAATATAACTTCTGATTTAGTGGTTAATGCAGTATGGAAGGCGGTTGGAGAATATAAAATCAACTATATTTTAAATGGGGGGATTAACCATCCGTTGAATCCGTCTGCTTATAAGATCGGAACGGCAGTGGTTTTTCAGAGGCCATCGAAAGAAGGAGATACGTTTGAAGGCTGGTATACCACATCGGATTTCCAGTCGGGCACCGGAATTTCTATGATACCGGAAACTATGAGCGGAGATATCACAATATATGCCAAATGGGCGAAGCTTTCCGGATCTACCGGATCCGAGATCGGGGGCGGAACGAATATTCGCCAGATTCGTTATGAACTGAACGGCGGAACGAATCATTCACAGAATCCGATGGCATATCAGATCGGAACAGCAGTAAAGCTGGAGGATCCTTCCCGGAGCGGGTATACGTTTAAAGGCTGGTATACCACACCGGATTTTAAAACGGAAACGCAGATTACAGCAATTACAGAAACAATGAAGGAAGACGTCACCGTTTATGCAAAATGGGAAAAACGTGCTTCCGGCTCCGGCGGGGGCGGAGGTGGAGGCGGCGGAGGCGGCTCTTCTAGCTCCGGAGGCGGAAAAGGCAGCAGCGCGGCGGCTTCGGTAAATCCTGCCCATAAAATGAGCAATGGTGTGGAAGTCAAATGGGAGCAATTAGCCAATGGCCAGTGGAGATTAAAACGGACTAAGGACAACAGCTATGTGGCCGGATGGGCGGATATCGGGAATAAGTGGTATTTTATGAATGAAAACGGGATCCTGACAACGAAGGAAAGCGGCCTGGAGTTTCCTGAGAAATTTTATGCACAACAAAAAACAGGAGGCAATTGTACGCTATTTGCCACAATCAATCTGTTGCGCAGCAGGGCATTCATAGAAGGAAAAGTAAATGTCAATACTTATTCTGCCATAAACGAAGAAAGCGTATCGCCGTATGCATGGGTGGAGAACGGATTAAAGTCACGCCCGTTTACGGTGACGATCGGGACAGGGCAGGATGCTGTCTGGTATACGGTGGTGGAGCAAAAAGCTTGTTCGGTAACGGAAAATAGTGAGACAAAGACGAAAGCCATTAAAGAACTTTCGTTGGAACAGAAGAAGGAATTATTGAAAGAATTGCTTTTGAAGCATCCGGAAGGAATTATCATATATGATGGAGAAGACATACTTCCGGGACAAGATAAACATGCTGCACTTTTAACCGATTATGATGCGGATAAGGGCCTCTTTTATGTGGCAGATTCCGGATACCAAAGAGAAGATGGAAACGGTACACGTATCTATGATGGCTATGTAACGAGAAAGGAATTAAAGTCGGTCAGCTATTTCGGAGGAACCGGGCAGGATGAGAAAATCAATAGTATTGATACGATCTGGCTGCTGCAATAAAAGGAAAAGGGAAAGAGGAAAATAGTGATGAGAAAATTATCAAAAAGGCTTAGTTTTTTGCTGTTGGCTTTTGCGTTTACCGCAGTTTTTTATCTCAATGCTTTTGCTGCCGGCTGGGAGCAATCCGGGGATGGCTGGTATTATCGCGGCAATAGCGGAGAATATTTGAAAAACAACTGGGTATATGAAAACGGCAAGAATTATTATCTGGGTGCGGACGGAAGAATGCTGACCGGAGAGCATACCATCGTGTATCGCACCTGCCAATTCGATGAGAGTGGCGCCCTGGTTGAAGAGGGGATTCCCATGGATGTGACCGGGCTGAACCTGGAGGATTTATGCGAGGCGCAACGTTTGGTACAGGATTACTGGCCGGCCATTGAAAAAGGCTATCAGATGGTAAACGCCGAACGGGCGGCGAACGGGGCGGCGCCAACGCTTTTAAATTATGATCTCTGCGTAGCTGCTGCTTATCGCTGCCAGGAGATGGAAAAGATGCAAAGACAGGATCCGGATTTATATGGCCCCTTTTACAGCGGACCGGATGCCAGCGGGGAAATGCTTTGGAACACGGTCTCCCGGGCTTTGACCGGAAATGCCGCTTATGCCGGAACAGAAAACAAATCCTTTATGCACACAAACCGTATGCCCTCCTATCGCGGGATTGATGATCTGGAACAGCTGCTGGAGAGCCAATTTGGTTCGGCTCCCCATTACGCCCAGATCATCGGGCAGGAATACGGACAGATCGGCATTGCCATCTATTATCCGGATGTTCAGGACTCTTACCGGATTGCCGAGGAGATTAAGATAGGAGAGTAGAAGATCCTGCGTTTTCTACTTGTAAACCTCCCCCACTCTGTTATATAATGAAATCTGGCAGCGCTGGCCTGTGTCGAAAAATGTAATATCTCATTTTCCGGCATAGGCACATGCGCTGGCAGAATTTAGCATTGGAGGGCGACTTCGGTTTATGGAAGGGAAGAAGCAAGCGAACAATTTACAAAACAAGGCAATCACCGGCAGCCCGGCAGCACAGGGGGGAGAGCAGAAGAAAACGCCGGGAGGAAGCAAGGCAAAGAAGATTGCAGCGATTACGGCGGCCGTGACCTGCTGCCTGGGAGTTTCGGCAGCAGGTGCCTATACATATTTAAGCCTTCCGTATCGGGACACATTTTTTCCCAATACGGTGATCAATGGCCTGGATGTTTCCCATAAGGATGTGGACCAGGTAAAACAGATGATTGACGAAGGGATGAAAGCATATACGCTGACTCTTGAGGAACGGGAAGGGGCCAAAGAGCAGATTTCCGGTGACGAGATTGGATTACATTCCGAATATGACGGCTCTCTGGAGCGATTGCTGGCCGGACAACAGCCGCTGAAATGGGGGCTTCACTGGCTGGAGGGCGAGGAACATACAATAGAGACAATGATTGCCTATGATCCGGAGCTGCTGAATGCAGTGGTAAATGGCCTGGATTGCATGGATGAGAGCAAGACGGAGCTTCCCACAGACGCCTATCTGTCAGAATACCGGGAGGGCGTGGGCTATGAAATTATACCGGAGGCCGGGGGAACCCGGGTAGTGCCCAAGAAGGTTCATGAGAGCGTGGCAAACGGGATTATGAATCTGAAAGACCGGATATCTCTGGAGGAAGAAGGAGCTTATGCCAGAGCGCTGATCACGGCAGAGAACCCGGAGCTGCTTGCGGAGGCTGAAAAATGGAATAAGGCAGTGAATGTGACGGTCACATATCATTTCGGGGATCAGACAGAGGTATTGAATGGCGATACGATTCATACCTGGATGACAGAGAATGAAGAAGGGGGCCTGGAGCTGGATGAGGCGAAGGTGGCCGAATATGTGGCCCAGCTGGCAGTAGCTTATGATACGGCATATCAGCCAAAACAGCTAAAGACGACAACGGGAGAGACGGTAACGATCACAAACGGGAATTATGGCTGGCGTATCAACCGTAAGGCTGAGGCAGCGGCGCTTTCCGAGATTATTCGTTCTGGTAACAGCCAGGAAAGGGAACCGGTATATGCTCAGACAGCGGCAGCCCGGGGAGAGAATGATTATGGAAATACTTATGTCGAGATCAATCTTTCGGCCCAGCACCTTTACTATTATGTAGACGGCCAGCTACTGATCGAGTCGGATTTTGTTTCGGGAAATGAGGCTCGCGGTATGGGAACGCCCGGAGGAGCTTTTCCGCTGACGTATAAACAGCGGAATGCGGTGTTACGGGGTCAGGGCTATGCCAGCCCGGTGAGCTATTGGATGCCATTTAATGGCGGAATCGGAATGCATGACGCCAGCTGGAGAGGGAGCTTTGGCGGCAGGATCTATAAAACCAATGGTTCTCATGGATGCATTAATCTGCCGTCTTCGGCGGCGAGGACGATTTTTGAAAATATTTCCTCCGGGATTCCGGTGCTCTGCTATTATCTGGACGGAAGCGGCAGCACCAAGACGACGACAGCATCGGCGCCTTCCCGGAAGACGGCCTCTGCAGCACCGGCGGCAGCATCTGCTCCTGCACCGGCTCCCGAGACAGCACCGGCAGCAGAAGAGACAGTTCCGGCGGTCGATCCCAATGCTGCTACGGTTGCCGATAACGGAAATGCAGAAAATCTGGCAGGCGGGGAAAATGGAGGCAGTCCGGCAGTGCCGGCTCCGGAAGTGGCAGGGCCCGGCGGCGGTTTCACGGCCCCTGCTGGCCCTGGAGAAACGAATAGTCCGGTGCCGGAAAGCCCGGCATCACCGGTGATTACCGGGCAGGAAGGAGACAGTGCCCATGGGCCCGGCGTGGGAGAACAGCAGCCGGCGCCCCAACCGGAACAGCAGCCGTTACCCCAGCCGGAACAGCAGCCGTCACCTCAGCCGGAACAGCGGCCAGCACCCCAGCCGGAACAACAGCCGTCACCTCCGGAATTAACCGGAGAAGCCAATGCAGCAGAAGCCCCTGGAGTGTGACAGGAAAATTTAAAGGTTAAAGAAAAAGAGGATGGCAGCTGCCCAATGTCATTAAGTTTATCTCTGAGAATACTCAGCCATGGAAAAAGGAGCGGGAAGAGGCCGGAAAGAGTCTGATGATTTTGACTTTGCAGGGATTTAGAAGTCCTTAAATCTCTGAGTTTTGCGTTGAAACGAAAATGCACACTGTCTGAGCGAAGCGAGTTTGGGCATTTT
>CAJUPI010000098.1 GCA_910588125.1 uncultured Lachnospiraceae bacterium | reverse complement strand
AAGGCATACCCTCAAGGCATACCCTCAAGGCATACCCTCAAGGCATACCCTCAAGACATACCCTCAAGACATACCCTCGAGGCCGCCCATAACAACTTTCCAAAGAAAACCCCCAAACACTCTTTCTTTTTATCCGCACTTATTATATAATCGAAAAGGAAATTACCATCTTAATTGAAGGAGATTTGGAGATATGTCAAGAATCAGGACAAGATATGCACCCAGTCCCACGGGGCGGATGCATGTGGGGAATTTAAGGACAGCGCTGTATGCTTATCTGATAGCCAAGCATGACGGCGGTGATTTCCTGTTGAGGATTGAGGATACGGATCAGGAGCGTTTTGTGGAGGGAGCTACTGAGATTATCTATCGGACGCTGGAAAAGACGGGGCTGGTTCATGACGAAGGCCCGGATAAGGATGGCGGGGTGGGACCTTATGTCCAGAGTGAGCGTCAGGCGGCAGGCATTTATCTGGAGTATGCCAAAAAACTGATCGAGAAAGGGGAGGCATATTATTGCTTTTGTACGCAGGAGCGGCTGGACTCCTTAAAAACTACGGTGAACGGCGAGGAGATCATGACTTATGACAAGCATTGCCTGCATCTGTCAAAAGAGGAGATCGAGGCAAATTTGGCGGCAGGGATGCCCTATGTGATCCGGCAGAATAATCCGCGGGAGGGACAGACCACTTTTCATGATGATATTTATGGCGATATCACGGTAGATAACTCAGAGCTGGATGATATGGTATTGATTAAGTCAGACGGTTATCCCACTTATAATTTTGCCAATGTAGTGGATGATCACCTGATGGGGATCACCCATGTGGTGAGGGGGAATGAATATTTGTCTTCTTCTCCTAAATATAACCGCCTGTATGATGCTTTCGGCTGGGATGTCCCGGTTTACGTTCACTGCCCGCTGATCACGAATGAGGAGCACAAGAAGCTGAGCAAGCGGAGCGGACATGCCTCTTATGAAGATCTGATCGATCAGGGCTTTGTGTCGGAGGCAGTGGTGAATTACGTGGCTTTGTTGGGCTGGTCGCCGGAGGAAAACAGGGAAATCTATTCCCTGGACGAGCTGGTGGAAGTGTTTGATTACCATAATTTGAGCAAGTCTCCGGCAGTATTCGACGTGACAAAGCTGAAATGGATGAATGGAGAGTACCTGAAAGCTATGGATTTTGACAGCTTTTATGAGATGGCAGAACCGTATATCAGGGAAGTGATTAAGAAGGATCTGGATCTGAAAAAGATTGCAGCTATGGTGAAGACCCGGATTGAGGTATTTCCAGACATTGCCGGACATATTGATTTCTTTGAAGAGCTGCCGGAGTATGATATTTCCATGTACACGCACAAGAAGATGAAATCCACGGCCGAGACTTCCTTACAGGTGTTGACGGACGTACTGCCGCTTCTGGAGGCGCAAGAGGATTATTCCAATGATGCCTTGTATGAAACCCTTTCTAAATATGTGGAGGAAAAAGGGGTAAAAACCGGCTTTGTTATGTGGCCGATCCGTACCGCGGTGTCCGGCAAACAGATGACGCCGGCGGGAGCCACAGAGATTATGGAAGTGTTGGGGAAGGAAGAGTCCCTGGCCAGGATCCGAAAAGGAATGGAAAAGCTGGTTCTGAAGTAAAACGGCAGAACAGATGGCTGTGCGGGCATGCATGGCCATTTCCTGTTTTAAAGAAAGGTTTAGAGAAATGTTTTGCGGCAGGTTCTGGCATGTGCGGAGGAAATAGTATATGCTTTTATGGAGCGAAGGAGGATAGAGGAGTGGTTCGGAAATACGTATATGGAACGCCTTTTGAAACAGAGGCAGTGATTGCAGATGTGGAGATAGGGAGCGGGAATCCGGCTTATGGAACGGTTACCCTGGAAAACGGTTTTTCCTTTACTTGCCAATTAGCAAGGGAAGATGTGGTCTATGGCCTGGGTGAGGCCAACCGGGGAATCAATAAAAGAGGGGGCTGTTATATCAGCGATTGCACGGATAATCCTGAGCATACGGAGGATGTCCGTTCGCTGTATGCTGCCCATAATTTTATCATAGTGGCAGGAACTAAAAACTTTGGGCTTTTTATTGATTATCCGTCAAGGGTTACCTTTGATATTGGCTATACCCGGGCAGACACATTTCAGATTACCTGCGAGCGAGCGGATCTGTATTTGTATGTGATAGAGGGGAATACTCCCTATGAGATTGTGAAGCAGTTCCGCAAACGGATCGGAAGGAGCTATATACCGCCGAAATTTGCCTTCGGGTTTGGGCAGAGCCGTTGGGGATACCGCACCAAGGAGGATTACCGGGAGGTGGCAGATGGCTACCGTAAGAACCATATTCCGATAGATATGATTTATATGGATATCGATTATATGCAGGATTTTAAGGATTTTACCTTAAATGAAGAACATTTCCCGGAATTTCCGGAGTTTGTCCGGGAAATGGGAGCGCAGAATATCCGGCTGATTCCGATTATTGATGCAGGTGTGAAGATAGAGAAGGGGTATCCGGTTTATGAAGAAGGGCTCAAAAACCGGTACTTCTGCCAGCGGGAGGACGGAAAGGAATTTGTGGCGGCCGTGTGGCCGGGCTACACGCATTTTCCCGATGTGTTGAATCCGGAGGCAAGACGGTGGTTCGGAGATTATTATCAATTCTTGACCGATCAGGGGATCGAAGGATTCTGGAATGACATGAATGAACCGGCGATCTTTTTTACTCCCGAAGGAATCGAGAGAGCCAGTGAAAAGATGGCGGATTACCTGAAAAACCGGGAAGAAAAACCCTTCACCTGGGAGGTGAGAAATGAGCTTCTTGGTCTGGCCAACAGCCAGAGGGATTATGAGTCCTTCTACCATCAGGTGGGCGGGCAGAGAATCCGCCATGATAAGGTCCATAACCTGTTTGGCTACAATATGACAAGGGCGGCGGGAGAGGCATTTGAGCGAATCGCCCCAGATAAGCGTTTTCTGATTTTTTCCCGCTCTTCCTATATCGGCATGCATCGCTATGGAGGAATCTGGACCGGAGACAACAAGTCCTGGTGGTCTCATATTCTGCTGAACCTGAAAATGCTGCCGTCTCTGAATATGTGTGGATTTTTATATATTGGGGCGGATTTGGGAGGCTTTGGGGCGGATACTACGAGAGATTTGCTGCTTCGCTGGCTTGCGTTGGGGGTATTTACCCCATTGATGCGCAACCATGCGGCGATTGGGACGCGAGCTCAGGAATGCTTCCGCTTCGAGCAAACAGAAGATTTCCGTCACGTCATTCAGGTGCGTTATCGCCTGCTGCCTTATCTGTACAGCGAATATATGAAGGCGGCATTGGAGGATGATATGTACTTTAAGCCACTGGCGTTTGTATATTCCGAAGACAAGCATGCGCCGCTGGTAGAGGACCAGCTGATGTTGGGGAATGAGATCATGATTGCGCCGGTTTACACCCAAAATGCCCGAGGAAGGTATGTGTACCTGCCGGAAGAGATGAAGTTTGTCAAGTTCCTGCCGGACGGAACGATATATGAAGAAATCCTTCCTGCCGGACATCACTATGTGAATATTGAATTAGCTGAGGTGCCGCTGTTTATCCGTCAGGGAAAGTGTATTCCGGTGGCAGAGGCTGCGGAGTGCGTGAAGGCTCTCGATACGGCACATATGACAGTGCTGGGATATCCGGGGGCGGAATATTTGCTGTATGAGGATGACGGGGTTCATAAAGATTATGACAATCCGGAAAACTGGCGGACAGTTAAGTAACGCTGTCCGGATCACTCAATCCGCCGGCAGCTGTCCCGCTCAATCAGATAGTGAGGTACAATGATCTTGGTGGCGAGAAGGTTGGGGTTCTCGATATGGTTGATCATCTGGGAGGCAGCCTCGATTCCCAGCTGGCAGGAATTGATATCAATGGAGGTGAGCTGAGGTGAGGTAAGCCGGGCAAACAGGGAGTTGTTGAAGGAGATAATGGATAGATCCTGCGGAATGGACAGGCCGGTTTCAATACAGGATCGTTCCAGAGCCACGGCCAGAATATCGTCACTGACCATAATGGCAGTGGGGCGATCCTTACTTTCCAGCAGGCGGTGGATCAGAGCATCCCCATCTCTGGAAACAGAGGGAACCTCCACACAGTAGTCTTCCCGCAGAGGAAGCTGATGGCGCAGCAGGGCAGCCTGATAGCCGGTTTTGCGGTCAGCAGAAAACATCAGGCTGCTGTCGCTGCCAAGGTAGGCGATCTTGCGGTGGCCCAGCTGATACAGATATTCGGTGGCTTCCTGGCCGGCCAGCAGATTATCGTTGTCTATATAGATAGTCTGGTTGGCAAACTGGTAAGCTTTGCCGATTAAAACATATAAAAGCCCTTCATTACAGAGGTAATCAATGACGGGATCCTGTTGTTTGGAATATAAGACAATGAAGCCGTCTACCTGTCCGCTGCGGGTCATGGTACGCATGGCCTGAAGTACCTCGTCCTCATCCTTGCCGGTGATGACCGTGTTGATATACTGCCGGTGATTGCAAAATTGGCTGATGCCCCGGATGGCTTCCAGATAAAAAGGATTTTCATAAGCATCCCGGGCAGAGGTGGGGAGGATGATACCAATGGTCCGGGAATTTTGGGAGGCCAGATTGCTTGCCTGAAAGTTTGGTTCGTAACCCAGCTGCGCCATGGCCCGGCGAACCCTTTCTTTCGTTTCTTCGCTGATAGATGGATTATTCTTGCAGGTGCGGGAGACTGTGGACGGGGATACGCCTGCCAGAGCAGCGACATCTTTGATAGTGACAGCCATGGAAAAACCTCCTGGGATTTATGAAATGAATATTTTGTTTATGAATTTATTTTAGTAGAAATAGGGAATGAAGTCAATGAGATTGTGCAGACGGATTTCCCCGGAGCTGACAGATAAAAAGGAGAGATGAAAATGCCGATAGGAATTCTCGTAAATGCACTTGCGATTTTTGCCGGGGGATTAATAGGGATGAAGCTAGGCCCGCAATTCAGCGAGCATTTTAAGACCAATTTAAATACCACGTTTGGCGCCTGCGCGATGGCGATGGGAATCAGTTCGATTGTTTTGATGAAAAATTTGCCGGCAGTGATTCTGGCAGTGATCTTGGGCACGATTTTTGGACTTGCCATTCATCTGGGAGATCGGATTTTTGCCGGAGCCATGGTGATGCAGAAAGGGATTGCAAAATTGACCCGGGCAGGCACAGAAAGCCAGGGAGAGGATTACCAGAGTGTTTTGATTACCTGTATTGTGCTTTTCTGTGCCAGCGGTAGCGGAATATATGGAAGCCTGGTATCCGGCATGACCGGGGATCACAGCATCTTGCTGGCCAAAACGGTACTGGATCTGCCGACAGCGATGATTTTTTCCTGTACCCTGGGGCTGACCACCGCGTTTGTGGCGATACCCCAATGTATTATTTTCCTGCTGCTATTTGGACTGGCAGGACTGATTATTCCTTTTTGCAGTGAGGCGATGATTGCCGATTTTAAAGCATGCGGCGGGATTTTGCTTTTAGCTACCGGATTTCGTATGATTAAGGTAAAGGAATTTCCGGTAGCAGAGATGATACCGGCTATGGTACTGGTTATGCCGATCAGCTATCTCTGGACCACGCGTGTGGCGCCGCTTCTGGCGTGAGAGGCAGGAAATAAAGGAGAAAAGTTATGGGACATTTGACTACAAGAGATGCTTATAAAAACTTAGAAGAACGGATCAACTGGTTTACCCAGGGCGCACCGCCTTCAGAGACCTTGTATCAGATTCTTCAGGTATTGTATACCGAAAAGGAAGCGAAATGGGTTGCGTTGCTCCCGGTCCGGCCGTTCACATTAAAACGGGCGGCAAAAGTCTGGGGGACCACGGAGGCAAAGGCGGAGAAGCTGCTGGATCATCTTTGCGAGAAAGCGTTGCTGGTGGATTCGGAGTATCATGGAGAAAGGCAGTTTGTAATGCCGCCGCCCATGGCAGGGTTTATCGAGTTTGCCCTGATGCGTACCAGAGGCGATATAGATCAGAAATATCTCAGCGAGCTGTATTATCAGTACATGAATGTCGAGGAGGATTTTGTAAAAGATTTGTTTTTTGCCACGGAGACGAGGCTGGGACGGGTGTTTGTACAGGAACCTGTGCTGACGAATGATAAGATGAATCATATATTGGACTATGAACGCGCGGCACATATTGTTGAGGAGGCGGAGTACATTGGCCTGGGCACCTGCTATTGCCGCCATAAAATGTATCATGCAGGCCATCCCTGTGAAATCGACGCGCCCTGGGATGTGTGCCTGACCTTTGATAATGTAGCCCGTTCTCTGGCGGAGCATGGGGAATATGCCAGATTGATCTCCAGGGAGGAAGCGATGGATGCCCTGGAGCGTTCGTATGCCAGCAATCTGGTGCAAATCGGAGAAAATGTACGGCAGCATCCGGCTTTTATTTGCAACTGCTGCGGGTGTTGTTGTGAGGCGCTGCAGGCGGCCCGCAAATTCAGCCCTATGCAGCCGGTGGCGACGACCAATTATATTCCGGAGGTATCATGGGAAAAATGTATCGGCTGCGGAAAATGTGCGAAGGTTTGTCCGATTCTGGCGATTGCTGTGGAAAAAGAACAGAAGGCAGAGTCAAAAGCTTCAGAGAGTTCTGTCAGGCGGGTGGCAAGGATTGATACGGAAATTTGTTTGGGCTGCGGCGTTTGCGCCAGAAATTGCCCCACAAAGGCGATTGAACTGAAACGCCGCCCGGTTCAGGTTATAACGCCAGTAAATAGTACTCACCGATTTGTTTTGCAGGCAATCGAGAAGGGGACATTGCAGAATTTAGTATTTGATAATCAGGCGTTCGCCAATCATCGAGCCATGGCAGCAGTATTCGGGACGATCTTAAAGCTGCCGCCGGTAAAACAGGTATTGGCCAGTAAGCAGTTTAAGTCGGTATATCTAGATAGGCTGCTGTCGATGCAAAAGAAGGAGTATAAAAAGCAATGTCATTAAGTTAATTTTCTCAGAAGGTACGCCAGGGAACAAGGAGCGGGAAG
>CAJUPI010000097.1 GCA_910588125.1 uncultured Lachnospiraceae bacterium | reverse complement strand
AATACTTTTTAAACATTTTTCATTTTACCTATTGACATTTCTTAGCTGGACTTAAAAAATTAAAATCATTATATTGATAAAGTCGAGACGCTTTCTAAACGCCTGATATCAATAGTTCTTTCGCAGCTTATTTTTTACCTGGCCAGGTCCATTTTCCTTCTTTTGTAAGAAAGCTTGTCCCTTCCTGACACACAAGCGCTAACGTAACGCCAAAGACAAGCGTAATCATTAAAGGAATTACCTTTGTTTTATCCCCTCCAATCCAAAAGGTAGAAGAAATCCCTCCAAACATTGCAGCCGGCTTATTGAGCCAGGTGGCACCCGCAGGAATAAAGTGGACTGCGCAGCAGATAATCGTAAATAATGCTACAATAATTCCATTTGCCGCCGCTGTCCCTACATAACTAACGATCGCAGTAATCCCCATCAAATACAGCAGACCCCAGACAACTCCCATAATATTGCTTGCCGCATAGTGAAAATACTCTTTCCGCTGTGCGCCTGCTGTAAAAAAAATTGGCAAAGCAGTAAATGTTGCAGGCATAACACCGAATTTTGCCAGAGGACTCAGGCAATATAAAACACAATAGATTCCAGATACCGCTCCGATCCATACTGCCCAATTCCATAGATAGCGTTTTGTCATATGTATCTCCTTTTTCTTACTTACGATGTTTCCCGAACTATTGTTTTACACACACAACACCCTCATCCACCAGTTTCTGAATTTCGGTCTTATCCGTAATGCCAACTTCAGATAATACTTCTTCTGTATGCTCTGCAAAACACGGATACGGAAGAATCTTATTTACCTCGTAATCATCAAATTTTACCGGCGGCTTAGACATCATACTCACAGAACCGTCATTATGTGTGTACGGAACCACATAGTTATTTTCAATTGCCTGCGGATCATGGGCAATATCCTTAAAATGCCCAAGAATATTAAATGCAATATCACATTCTTTGAGAAGCCCGGCCATTTCCTGGCTGCTTTTTGCAGCAAATGCTCCATCAGCAAGCGGAACAACCTCTGCGTTCTTCTCCGGATAACAGGTCTGGTTATTGTATGCCGGATTCTCCGCCAAATCAGGACGCCCACAGACCTTGTTCAGGAACACCGGATAAAGTCTGTCATCAAAATTGCTGATCATGATCCATTCGCCGTCCGAACACTGATAAGTATTTGCCATCGGTGAAGAAGGATTTTTTCTGGAACGCGGGAATTTATCCCCGTACTGTGTGGATGCTACAGCAGTATGCAGTCCGTAAACACCCAATCCATAGAGGGAACACATAACCTTTGTGCCTTCTCCTGTAATTGTTCTTCCATATAATGCTGCTGCAATACCGCCTGCAAGAATCGGATTTGTAAATCCATCTGCAAATCCCCATACAGGAGCCAACGGAGCTCCTTCTCCGAGATCAGTCATAAGACCGGTTTTTGCCCAAAAAGCAACTGTATCGTAACCAGCGTCGTCTTTCTGCGGGCCGTTCTCACCAAATCCTGACACATGAGCAAAGATCAGCTTTGGATACTTCTTATGTACAGTTTCCCAGTCCAGGCCAAGACGTCCCAATGCCGGCACACGGATATTCGTCACAAATACATCTGCTGTCCGAAGAAGCTTATCCATGATTTCCTTGCCCTTCTCTGCCTTGAGGTTTAAACTGATCGCACGTTTCCCTACATTGACGCTTCCGAAATACGGATTGCATCCATCATCGGCGGGACACCCTACACTGACTCCGGTTTTTCTTCCTTCCTCCGGCTTCAGTCCCTCAATTTTAATGACATCGGCGCCCCAATCTGCAAGAACAGAGGCAGTCCCCGGACCAGCTACATAAGTACTTAAATCAATCACTTTGATTCCTTCTAATGGTTTTTTCATAATTTTCCTTCCTTTCATATGGTTTATTTATTATTTCATTATAATTTGATATACTGGTTTTTTTCTTCTTCCTCAATCACTTCAGAGCTGACCCCAATTCCCTCTGATATACAGCGCCAGCTTCTTTTAATTCTCCGATACGTTCCTGGCTGATTCCTAATTCCTTTAAAATCTCATCTGTATGTTCCCCGCACAGCGGATAATCATACCGGAAGAAAGTTTCTGTTGTGTCAAATTTTACAGGTGGATTGACCATCATTGTCTTTGTTCCATCCCTGTGAGTGTATTCCGAAATATACCCATTTTCCAGGGCCTGCGGATCATGGACAGTATCTGTAATATGACTGATAATACTGTATGCAAAATCGTTCTGCTTCAGCTTTTCTTCCATCTCAGATCTTGTATATTTTCCGATTTCCGCCGAAATGATCTGAACCAGCTCCTCCGTATTCCTTTTCGCTCCCGCCACATTGTTATATTCAGGATTCACAGCCAGATCCGGCCTCGCCGCTATTTTTTCCAGAAACTCCGGAAACCTCGGTTCCTCATAAAGACTGATAGTCATCCATGTGCCGTCCTTGCACTGATAAGCATTGGACATAGCCGTTGCAGGTTTTAACCTTGTCCTCGGATATTTATCACCAAACTGAACCGATGAAATTGCGCTGCTGCAGTTAAAGAGTGCCTGCGCGTAAAGGGAAGTGAACACCTTGCAGCCTTTTCCGGTCCTCATTTGCTGGATAATACCCGCCGCAACTCCTCCTGCAAGGGAACAAGATGTTGCAGAATCCCCAAATGCCCATATCGGATTGACCGGCATTACGTTTGATGCATCAGCCATATCAAGCATGGCACCGGATCTCGCCCAAAAAGCAACAATATCGTATCCCGGAGCATCCTTATCCGGACCTTTCTCTCCATAACCAGTTACAGACCCATATACCAGATGGGGATGTTTTTTCGAGAGAGTCTCATAATCAAGCCCCAGGCGTTTCAATGCTCCTGGACGGAAATTAGTTACCATCGCCTGAGAGCTGCCAAGTATCTCATCCAGAAGTTCTTTTCCTGCTTCTGTTTTAAGGTTAATCGCAATATCCCGTTTATTGGTATTATCGATTCCGAAATATGGATTACAGCCATCATCTGCCCTCATTCCAATTGAAAGCCCCGTAGGCCTTCCCGGCTCACCAAACGGCGGCTCAACCTTAATTACATCCGCACCCCAATCTGCCAGAATGCCAGTCGTCGCAGGCCCTGCTACATGATAGCTCAAATCAACAACCCGAATCCCTTCTAATGGTTTCGGCATCATTTTCCCTCCTTTTTCATCTCGTTGCTTGTTATACTTTTCTTCCTGCAGGCTAACATTATTCCGGGCGCCTCATTTCATAGACCGGATCCCTTTTCTCCAAAAATGCGTGAAATCCTTCTTTTTTATCAGGAAGCCCGTAACAAATAGCCGATATATTTTTCTCAAATTCCAATCCCTCTGCTAAAGACATATCGACGGTCTCGTTAAGGATCAATTTCGAATAGCGGATTCCTCTCGGAGATTTGCCGATGATCTGATCCATCATTTCCTCCGCTGCACTTATTAACGCTTCCGGAGCTACAACCTGATTGACCAGACCAATCTCCTTTGCCTCCTCGGCGCGCACCATTCTCCCGGTATAGATCATTTCTTTTGCCATTCCATATCCCAAAAGTCTCGGCAGTCTCTGTGTCCCTCCAAAACAAGGCGGCACACCCAAACTTACTTCAGGCTGTCCAAATTTTGCCTTTTCGCTGGCAATCCGGATGTCGCAGGACATCGCAAGCTCATTTCCTCCGCCCAGAGCAAAGCCGTTAACTGCCGCAATCGTTGGCAAAGGCAGATTCTCCAGCCTCGTAAATGTATCCTGGGCAAGACCTGCGTTTGCACGATTTTCCTCCGGTCCATAATCCCTCAACTGAGCCAGGTCAGCACCTGCCACAAAGGATCTTTCCGCACCGGTAATAATAAGCCCCAGAATACTTTTATCAGCTTCAATTTCATCAAAAGCCTGATTCAGCTCGTTCAGGACATTATCATTCAAAGCATTTAATGCTTTCAGCCGATTTACGGTAATAAGTGCTATATGCCTTTTTTTCGTTTCAAAAAGAATGCTTTCGTAGTTCAATTAAATCCCTCCTTTGCATATCGCTGCATTTTGCTTTTTTGCGGTTTTTGAACTGTTTTTTGTTCATGTTGATTTTAGTACGGTCTGTTTATTATGTCTATTTCGTCAAATTCGCTAAACCAGTGACTTTTTTTCATTTGGAATAAATGGAATCTGACCAGTGAATTATTTTCAATATTCAGATGTCCCCTAACAAAAAAAATCTATGGTATAATAAATCTGCAGTAAGCACAATAATGATAAAATAATAAGAAGAAATTTTTAAGAAGGAGTATGTTATGAATTGGCAGCATCTGGTATATTTTTGTAAAATAGTTGAGAAAAAAAATTTTGGCAAAGCCGCTGACAGCCTTTATATCACTCCATCTACGCTCAGCAAGGCTATCCGGTCACTGGAAGAAGAAATCGGTTTTCCATTATTTGAAAAGCAAGGGCGGAATTCTATTCTAACCAGATATGGCGAACAGCTGTACCCATATATTCACAAATCTCTTTCCTATCTGGATGAAGGAATAGAAAATATACAGACAGAACTTGGTATCCTAAAAGGTCATATTAAAATATCCGGCATTTATACTCAGTGCGCCGAATATCTGCCGGTAAAATTAAAACAATTCAGAGAGCTGTACCCTGACATATCCTTTGAAATTTCCTATCATGTTTCCGGCTTAATTCTTGATTTTCTTCAGGCCGGAAAAATTGATCTTGGATTCTGCGGCGATTTTGATGTGGATTCTCCTGATTTTCAGGACATTGAACATTTGACTCTTAAAACGGAAGAACTTATATTTATTGTCCCAAAAGGACATCCGTTGTCCAGAGAACGCTATATTGATTTTGAGAAGATGCAGAATGAGACATATATTTCCTACCGGAATAACAGCGCCGGGCTGAACCATCTCCTGATGAACATTTGCAGACAGAATGGTTTTTCGCCAAAAATAAGCTATGAAGTTTTTGATGATTATGCAGTTGTCCAAATGGTGGCTGAAGGCCTGGGAATCGGCCTAATCCCGGATAATGGTTATCTGTTAAGCTCCAATGTCTCTGTACTCCGCTTCCGTGAAAACGTCCCCATAAGAACATTATACATGGTCTGGAAAAAGAACAACTGCTATCTATCCCCTGTGGCAAACGTATTTAAAAATTTCATAGAAGAAAATCCATATTTGTAACTACACAGAGCCAGGATTGAAAAATTTGCAAAATTTCCAGCCCTGGCTCTGAACAAATGTAAAATATTCGCCTTTTTGTTGAATTAAATCAAACGATAAGTAATCAAGCAAGCCGGACAAAAGGCTGGCTTTGCATTCTTCGTTATGAAATCCCGTATCAATCAGCAGGCAATCCCAATTCTTTTATCAAACGCGGTAAAATGGCTGTCAGATCTCCGATCACTCCAACATCTGCTACATCAAATATAGGCTCATTGCGATCCACATTGATTGCCATGACCCATTCCGACTGATTCATACCAATGACATGATGCATAGCGCCGGAAATTCCACAAGCAATGTAGCACCGCGGTTTAACTGTTTTTCCACTCAGCCCAATCTGGTATTCTTTATCCATCAATCCCTCATCGACATTCGCGCGGGATGTACCAAGATCGGCATGTAAAAGAGAGGCCAGCTTTTCAGCTAAATGAATACCCTTTTCCCCGCCAATCCCCCTGCCGCAGGCGATTAGTACCTCCGCATCCCGAATATCCAGATTCTTATAGGCCTGTTCCTCTATTTTCTGGAATTTCATGGAAGATTCCCTGTTGACCTCTATATAATCTGGTTTTGGGGCGAACCGTAGCAGCGGATGATCCGGGAGCTTCATGATTCCCTGGTTCAGGGTCACAACAGCAGGGAAACGATTCACCTGAAAGGTGATCATATATTCTCCTGCATCATCCGGGTATACGATTTTTACATCATTCTCATCCACATACAGATCCAGGCAATTAGCCATTACCGGAAATCCCATTCTGATTCCCACTCTGCAAGCCATATCATTCGCAAAGTCAGCAGCACAAAACAGAACCAACCAAGGCTGATACATTTCGATCAGATCACAAAAGCTATCCGTCAGCATCCGCAGATTATTTGGGTTTCCCTGTTTAAATTTGAATATGATTATTTTATCTGCGCCGTAACCATATACAAGCTTCTGGTCATTATCGGTCATTTGCCTGGCGGATACCACGATTATTTTACTCTGCGAAATAAATGCAAGCTTTTTTGCTTTTACAACGTTTTCCAGGCTCCCTTTGGTTAACATCCCATTTCTGTATTCTGTAAACAGAAGGATACGATTCATAAGCAGGTTCCTTTAATGATATTCTGTTTCCGGAGATTCTTTATGATGATATCCACTGCCTCTTCAACTGAAATTTCATCATACAATACACATTCTTTTCTTTTTTCAGATTTCTTCAAGCTGTCTATCAAAACAGCATCTGAAAAAGATTTTTCCGCAATTTTTTCCTCAGTAAATTTTAAACGATCCAATTCCTCATCTCTCCAGATTACCATTTCTTTTTCAAAAGACTGAAAAATTTCTGTGACAGATATGATTTCATTTTTTGCTGTACTGTTCGCCAAAGTTACAACACAGGGCAATGGGTTTTCCACTCGCAATGACTCATTCCCGTACTTTATATCTGCGCTAACCAGGCGGTTGTTCTTGGATAATGCTAATTTTGATGCACAGCTGATTTGATCGAGGTCTAAAAGCTCCGCAAGCTCCGCTCCGAGAAAGGAGGAAAAACCGCTTTTCACACGATATCCTGTAATGATTATATCAAATCCGGCAAGCCTGGCCATTTTCCCCATATCAACTGAAAGCAATGGTTTATGATTGATATAAGGGCTTTGTCTTACAATCAGCCATGCCGTATCGCATCCCATTGCCAGTGCTTCCCGGAGTAAGACACGGTCCGTATCACAGCCTCCAGCCATAACCGTGACCGTATCATTCTCCTGATTTTTTAATTCCAATGCCTGTTCGATCAGCACTTTATTTTCATTATCCAAATGCGTCCGTCCGCTGTCCCCGCCTGCCCGGTTTTCAACTAGTATAGCAAATATTAAGTTATTGATAGTTTAAATAGTTGCCGCTTCATC
>CAJUPI010000096.1 GCA_910588125.1 uncultured Lachnospiraceae bacterium | reverse complement strand
CGTCAATATCAGACAGAATGTTCGTGAACAGCCGGACACTGGATAAGAAAAATGATGGGTGACTTATTTTGCAACACCCTCTTCGGAACAATGTATTTTCTGATCTTTTCCTGATCCTTTCTGTGAGTGTAGCACACCTCATATAAAAAATAAAGTGTGCAGTTAGTTTTAATGGCTTTCTAACTTATACACTTTATTGAACCTGTTGACAAACTAAAGAAAAGTGACCTTTTGTATGGTATACTTATGGTATCTAATTACAGGAGGTCACTTTTTATGATGGGAAGACAAAGCAGACAGAGCCAGATGGTGATCCTTGATATCGATTCTATGATTCCAGATAACCATCTCCTGAGACAGATTAAAAATTGTGTAAACTTTGATTTTATATATGAGAAGGCCGCTCCGTATTATTCTAATACCGGAAGAAAATCTATTGATCCGGTTATCTTAATAAAAATGCTGCTGATCGGTTATCTTTATGGCATTAAATCAGAGCGGAGGCTTGAGGAGGAAGTATCTCTTAATCTTGCTTACCGTTTGTTTTGTGGAATTGATCTTATGCATAAAGTGCCGGATCATTCAACTTTCAGCCAGAATAGAAGGTGGCGTTTTAAAGATGCCGGTATATTTCGGGATATTTTTAATGAAATCGTGCTCAAGTGCATAGAACTTGGGCTTGTATCGGGAGAAACAGGGGGTGCTGATGGTTCGTTTCTTCCATCCAATGTATCATGGGACAGCCGTTATGAGGTGGTGGAGACGATCAACCGTTCCACTATAAAGTATATGGAGGAACTGGGTTATCTGAATGAGATGACGGTGGACACCGGTCATGGAATTATTACCGGAGTTGACTGCTATCCTGCGAACCGACGGGAAAGTGATATCATCCTGGAGCATTTGAAAGGCCAGCCTTGTAAATATCAGGAAATCGGATTAGATGGCGGATATGATATAGGAGCGGTACACAGAGGGATAGAATTATTAGGGCTCAATGGTTATACAGCTATACGGGAATATCAGAACAATGCAATGAAAAAAGGATTTTGTTATGAAGAAGAAACAGATCGCTTCGTATGTAGAAAGGGGGAATATTTAGAGTTCCAGAAATTAATCTATAAAAAGTCAACACAGAACTATTACCGATTATACAGTCGTTCAAAAAAGCAATGTAAAAAATGTCCGAATTTTTCCTCATGTGCCACAGATCTGGGTACAGTCAGGATCAATGCCAGCGCCTATTACCCATCTTTTTACCGCAATAACGTGAAAGTGGGAAGCAACGATTATCTGAGAGTCATGCGGCTTAGGCAGATATGGTCCGAAGGGACATTTTCAGTTTTAAAGCGGGAACATAAACGGAATAAGATACAGAAAAGAGGCCTTCAAAGAGCAACTGAAGAATGCCTTTTATCGGCAATGGCATTAAATCTAAAGAGGTTGGTAAAAGCGGTGTAAAAACTGGATTTACCAGCCTGTTTATGTCATTTCATAAAATGGTATATAAAATTGGATCTGGAAAAAGGGAGTTTGTGTTTGTCAACAGGTCCTTTATTTTACGCTCCCATTTCTATTGACTTTTTGTTACCCCATCAGAAAAAATTATCTTCCGCGCTACCACCACTTTCCTCCAAGCATTTTTTTCCTGCTCAATTAAAGATATATAGTCTTCAAAAGTAAGATCAGAACTGATAACCAATACTCCCATGACCATTATACTTTCTTCAGCTTTCTTTCTTCAATTTCCTCTAAAAAGTCTCTCCCTCCCTCGTTGTAAAAACTGATTCTTTCCTGCGTTGTCATATCTTTTGTAAGCTCATAGTGGTATTCTCCTAATCTTATGAATATCTTTAATGGTAAAATCTGGGCTGATAATTGGTTTTGCAACCATAATCATTCCTCACTTCCCAACAGTACAGAAGGATTCCATATCTCAATCATTTTATATCCTTCCAGATTTGTAATTGCTCTTACGCCTTTAATTGTCTTCACATTTACAATATGCTTAAAATTCCATGAAATAATGCAATCACATTCACTTACAATGGCAGCTCCTATATGTTGGCAATCATCAAAACTCTTTTTTGTTAATATACCCATATCAATAATTTTTTCTGCTATTGCCACAACATCATCTGTAATATCTAATGTTGTAAATTGTATTTCATTCAAATAATCAATAAGTTTTGTTTTCTTTGGTTCTGAACATCTTTCTATCTCTCTCAACGTCACCGTAGATAAATATACATCATACTTTCTATTTTTAAACATCTCCCACAGCTGTCTTGTATCTGCCATCTTCTCGGGTACATCTTCGTGCTGCTAATGACTGATAACAGGTGTATCTAAATATACCTTTAATTTCCTATTCATAATATATCTCCTCTGCAGTCATTTTAACATAACTTTCATTTTTTAGCAATCTATGCAATTTGCTGTATTATCTCTAAATTTTTTAGTACTATTAAGAAAAGAGAGATACCCAACTTTTTACTGTCAGATATCTCTCCTTTTTTACCTCATACTATATCTGGTAGTCGTTACACTCCCATATCGCTATAGGATTACGCCTCGTTAATCGCCGCCTGAGCCGCTGCCAAGCGCGCAATCGGCACACGGAACGGGCTACAGGACACATAATCCAAGCCAATCTTATGGCAGAACTCTACGGAAGTCGGATCGCCGCCGTGCTCACCACAGATACCCACATGCATGTCCGGACGTACCGGCTTGCCCAGCTTGATAGCCATCTCCATCAGCTTGC
The DNA here is from genome assembly GCA_910588125.1 of uncultured Lachnospiraceae bacterium. GTDB lineage: Bacteria > Bacillota > Clostridia > Lachnospirales > Lachnospiraceae > Brotaphodocola. The sequence goes on along the minus strand of CAJUPI010000096.1, from coordinate 4,525 downwards.
CCACACCAGTCTGATCCAGTTTAGCAAACGGATCATTCTCGAAAATCTTGGCATCATAGTATGCGTTTAAGAACTTGCCGGCATCATCGCGGGAGAAGCCGTATGTCATCTGGGTCAGATCATTTGTACCAAAGCAGAAGAACTCCGCCTCCTTGGCAATCTCGTCAGCTGTCAAGGCGGCTCTCGGGATCTCGATCATAGTACCGACCTCATACTTCAGATCCGCATTTGCAGCAGCAATCTCTGCATCGGCAGTCTCAACTACAAACTTCTTTACATATTTCAGCTCTTTGATATCACCGATCAGCGGGATCATGATCTCCGGAACCAGATTCCAGTCCGGATGAGCCTTCTTTACATTGATAGCAGCACGAATCACAGCCTTGGTCTGCATCTTGGCAATCTCCGGATAAGTCACAGCCAGACGGCAGCCACGATGGCCCATCATTGGGTTGAACTCATGCAGAGAATCGATCATAGCCTTGATATGCTCCACACTCTTGCCCTGAGCATCAGCCAGCTTCTTTACATCCTCTTCCTCGGTGGGAACGAACTCATGCAGCGGCGGATCCAGGAAACGGATGGTAACCGGATTGCCCTCCAGAGCCTCGTAAAGCTTCTCGAAGTCACCCTGCTGCTCGGGAAGGATCTTCTCCAGAGCCGCTTCTCTCTCCTCCAGGGTCTCCGCACAAATCATCTCACGGAATGCATCGATACGGTTGCCCTCGAAGAACATATGCTCAGTACGGCAAAGGCCAATACCTTCAGCGCCTAACTCTCTGGCCTTCTTCGCGTCAGCCGGAGTATCGGCATTGGTTCTTACTTTCAGCTTTCTATACTTGTCAGCCCATGCCATGATACGGCCGAATTCACCGGCAATAGTGGCATCCACAGTCGGGATGATTCCGTCATAGATCTTACCGGTAGAACCATCGATGGACAGCGGATCACCCTCGTGGAACTCTTTACCGGCCAAAGTAAACTTCTTGTTGGCCTCGTCCATGGTAATCTCAGAGCAGCCAGATACACAGCAGGTACCCATACCGCGGGCAACCACAGCTGCATGGCTGGTCATACCGCCACGGACAGTCAGGATACCCTGAGCCGCCTTCATACCCTCGATATCCTCCGGAGATGTCTCCAGACGAACCAGAACCACCTTTTCTCCTCTTGCTGCCCATGCCTTGGCATCTTCAGCAGAAAATACGATCTTACCGCAGGCAGCGCCCGGGGATGCAGCCAGTGCTTTGGCAAGCGGCTCTGCCTTCTTCAGGGCATCCGTGTCAAACTGAGGATGCAACAAAGTATCCAGGTTACGCGGATCAATCATCTTTACGGCCTTCTTCTCGTCAATCATGCCCTCATCTACCAGATCACAGGCAATCTTAAGCGCAGCCTTGGCTGTTCTCTTACCATTACGAGTCTGCAGCATGTACAGCTTCTTATCCTCAATAGTAAACTCCATATCCTGCATATCTCTGTAATGATCTTCCAGCTTATTGCAAATGCCGACAAACTGCTCATAAACCTCTGGCATAACTTCCTTTAACTGATCGATCTTCTGAGGAGTACGCACACCTGCCACAACGTCCTCGCCCTGTGCATTCATCAGGAACTCACCCATCAGGTGCTTCTCGCCGGTAGCCGGGTCACGGGTAAAGGCAACTCCTGTGCCGGAAGTCTCACCCATATTACCAAATGCCATCATCTGTACATTAACTGCCGTACCCCAGGAATACGGGATATCGTTGTCGCGGCGGTATACGTTGGCACGAGGGTTGTCCCAGGAACGGAATACTGCCTTGATAGCTTCCATCAGCTGTACCTTCGGATCGGTGGGGAAATCTTCGCCGATCTTCTCTTTATATTCGGCCTTAAACTGGTTGGCAAGCTCTTTCAAATCCTCGGCGGTCAGCTCTACGTCCTGGCTCACGCCTTTTTCTTTTTTCATCTTGTCGATCAGTTCTTCGAAATATTTCTTTCCGACTTCCATAACCACATCGGAGAACATCTGGATAAATCTGCGGTAGCAGTCCCATGCCCAACGGGGATTGCCTGACTTTTTCGCCAGAACCTCCACTACTTCTTCATTCAGGCCCAGGTTTAAGATGGTGTCCATCATACCCGGCATGGATGCTCTCGCACCGGAACGGACAGATACCAACAATGGATTCTCTTTATCGCCGAACTTTTTGCCGGTGATCTCTTCCATCTTGGTGATATGCTCCATAATCTGACCCATGATCTCGTCATTGATCTTTCTGCCGTCCTCATAGTACTGGGTACATGCCTCGGTCGTAATGGTAAAGCCCTGAGGCACTGGAAGACCCAGGTTTGTCATCTCCGCTAAGTTGGCGCCCTTGCCGCCCAGCAGGTTCCGCATGTCGGCATTTCCCTCGGTGAACAAATACACCCACTTGTTTGCCATAAGTGTTTTCCTCCTAAATAAAATGTGTAGACATTTCTACAAGTTTTCTCCGTCTTTGGTGAAACTCTCATGCATTATAAAACGCACTGTCATGAATCTCAGACATGACGAAAAAGCCCTCTGACGGTCTGTTATAAGTATAACATATTTTAACTTCTAGTAAAGTTTTTTTCTTCAAAATAATGGAAAAAAATCAACCAAAATTCTGCTAATTTTTGTGAAAATGCTTTCAAATTCAGTCTTTTTCGGATATATAGTTTTTGTTCGTATATACGATTCCTTGTTTTTCTTTGCCGTCTGACCATTTTTTCAGATCCCTTTAATGGACAAGAAAGCTCAGACAAAAATCATTTCCTTCAGCAATATTGAATTTTCCCCTTCACCTCTTTTGCTGCATCCTCTCCTGCCAGCAGGCGCACCAATTCGATCCCCAGATCAATAGCAAAGCCCAGTCCCCTGGCTGTCGTCACATTTCCATCGGTCACCACGCCTTGCCGGGTATACTCCCCTCCCACAAACTCTTTCTCAAATCCCGGAAAACAGGTTCCCGTCCTTCCCTTTAAAAACCCATGGCGCCCCAGCACCACTCCGGGCGCCGCACAGATAGCCGCAATCCGCCTGCCATCGGCATCTGCCTTTGACAGCGCATCGATCAGCGGTTTACATGCCGATAAATTCTCTGCCCCCGGCATTCCTCCCGGCAGAAAAATCGCATCTCCGTCGGAGAAGTCCGTCTCTTCTACTATGGCATCTGCCTCTATCCTCACACTATGGGAACTGACCACGTGCTTTGTCCCGCTCACGGACACCAGCACCGTCTCGATCCCGCTCCTTCGCAGGATATCTACAACTGCCAGGCACTCTACCTCCTCGGTTCCATCTGCAATCATTGCATATACTTTTGCCATGCTCTTTTCTCCTCCTTTTTCCTGATATTCGAATATCCCGAAATATCCGAAATCCTTTGCAGATTCCAATTTACGATACTATGAAATATTTTACCAGATTATTCCCGGAAAAACCATATCATATGATAGATTCTGGCGAGATTATTTATCTGAAATTTCATGCAACCTTTGACGCTGTACCAGCCGCCCTATGAAAGCCGATTGCTCCGCGCCTTTGGCACTCCCGCAACCGCCGCCGGTATTCGCCAAATACCCGTTCCCTAAAGGACTATCCTCGCGTCGCAGGCACGGCATATGGACATTGCTCGTGAAAACAAAAATCCCGGCAGAATACGCATATACGTACCCTGCCGGGATAAATTATCTTACCTTTATCAGATTAACATGCTTCTGAACCGTTATCTCTCAGTATGCTTCCATTACTGAAGCAGGCTTAAGATGCTCTGCGGGACGGAATTGGACTGAGCCAGCATGGACTGGGAAGCCTGCAGAAGAATGTTATTCTTCGTAAAAGCCGTGATTTCATCCGCCATATCTGTATCACGAATCCGGCTCTCGGCGGAGGTGATATTCTCAGCGGTGACCTTCAGGTTGTTGACAGTATGCTCCAGTCTGTTCTGAGCTGCACCGAGTTTAGCACGATAGCTGGAAACCGCATTGATAGCAGAATTAATCGTATCAATAGCTGCGTTCGCCACAACCGTGCTGCTGCCGGAGATGTTCAGAGTCGGCAGCAGAGCGGACATCGCGCTGCTCTTGCTGTTAAATTTAACGTTATTAAAGCCCGCGGTTTGCCCCGTCACATTCCCGACAGTAACGTCAGAGCTGTCAGCCTCTATTGCATCCTTATAAGCCTGGGAAACCTTTCCATCTGCGCCAATAAAGCCTGTCGCTGCGTTCTCCACCGTTGCTGTCGCCGGCTTTTTCACATCAGTCCTGTCGGCCGCTTTATCAAACTCATATTTGATATCCTTCAGTTCACTGGCATGGTTAGTATAATAAGTTGCATCCTTTGCAAACTTATCCCGATCAAAGCCCTGCATGCTATCCCAGATTGCTGCCTGGATACCACTGACAGTCATCGCCTGGCTGTTCACCACAATCGTCTCTTTTCCGCTCGGGCCGATCTGGAAGGTCATCTTTCCGGCGCTGCCTTCGTTTGCCAGCGGCTTAATGCCGTTGAAGTCGG
>CAJUPI010000095.1 GCA_910588125.1 uncultured Lachnospiraceae bacterium | reverse complement strand
ATTTAAGGACTTCTAAATCCCTGCAAAGTCAAAAGCGGCAGACCATTTTTCCGCCGCTTCTCGCTCCTTTTTCCATGGCTGAGTATTCTCAGGACTAAACTTAATGACATTGGATATCCGAGAGGATAGGATATAAAAGATTTATTCAAAATAAAATATTGATTTATATACCGCTTATTTTATATGAAATAGGCGGTATTTTTAATTTATGGAAGTAAAATGAATTTTTCTGTTAATGAATTATATAACTTAGATTATTTATAAATTTGATTTGGAATATATGTATAAGATATATATTTACCGGATTTTGTATGTTGGTAGTCTTTTGTCTGGAATTAAGGGGGATTATAAAATAAGTATACTCCACTTATATGCCTTATCAAAAAAAGGAAAATTTTGGTAATATTATAAATATGGGATATTATATCGACCTGTTTGAAAGACAAATTCGACTACACTTATGAAAAAGAGGTGAATATTATGACAATACGTGAAGCAACCAGTTTTAGAATAGTTGAATTATGTCGGCAAAAAAATTTGAGTGGTTACTCTGTAAGTTATAGGGCAGGTATGCCTTCTTCCACATATAAAAGTATTATTAGCGGAAAGAGTAAAAATCCAGGTATTGTAAATATTAATAAAATAGCGGATGGGTTAGGGGTAACCATCCGAGAATTTTATAATTCGGAATTATTTGATGAATTAGAACCAGATGATTAAATACTTTATAAAATGTGGATTAAGCAGAATTTCAGTTTCTTTTGATGTTATTTGTTCAAAAGTATCTGAAATTCTTTTTTGTTGTTTTTTATTTAAGTTGATGAAAAAAAGTAGGTATAATTGGAAATATGCCAAGATAATAACGGGTATTAGTTATATTGTAGAAAATAGCACATAAAATAAAGGGAAAATTCGTGTATATAAATTATTTTTATATATTGACAATTATTTAACGAGAAAGTATAATTCAAATAAGATAAGATTGTTAAAAAAATATCGATAAAATATCGATATCATGATGTCTAAAAAATGTGGAGGAAAAAACAATGGCAAAAAAAGAACAAAATGTTCCAACAATTGTTGACAGTGTGGAAGCATTAGAGGCAAAAATGAAAGTTATGCGAGAAGCACAGAGAGTATTTGCAACGTTTACCCAGGAACAGGTAGATAAAATTTTTTACGAAGCAGCATCTGCTGCGAATAAATTACGGATTCCATTAGCAAAGATGGCAGTAAAAGAAACTGGCATGGGAGTAGTGGAAGATAAAGTTATTAAAAATAACTACGCAGCAGAATATATTTATAATGCCTACAAAGATACCAAAACATGTGGCGTGGTGGAAGAAGATAAGGCATTTGGTATCAAAAAGCTGGCAGAACCGATTGGTCTGGTTGCAGCGGTTATTCCAACTACGAATCCTACATCGACAGCAATTTTTAAATGTCTTCTTTGCTTAAAAACCCGGAATGCCATTATCATTTCCCCACATCCCAGGGCAAAGGGATGTACCATCGAAGCTGCTAAAGTAATTCTGGAAGCTGCGGTAAAGGCCGGTGCACCAGAGGAAATTATTGGATGGATTGATGTGCCGTCTCTGAATATGACTAATTTAGTTATGAAGGAAGCAGATATTATTTTGGCCACTGGTGGTCCGGGAATGGTACGTGCTGCTTATTCTTCTGGTAAACCAGCATTGGGTGTTGGAGCTGGTAATACTCCTGTTATTATTGATGATACGGCAGATATTAAGATGGCTGTCAGTTCAATCATTCATTCTAAAACCTTTGATAATGGTATGATTTGTGCTTCAGAGCAATCAGTAACGGTTCTTTCTTCTATTTATGATGAAGTAAAAAAGGAATTTGAGTACCGGGGATGTTATTTCTTAAAACCAGATGAAATTGAAAAGGTAAGAAAGACTATCTTAATCAATGGTTCTTTAAATGCCAAGATTGTAGGTCAGACTGCCCATGCCATTGCAAAGCTGGCTGGTGTGGATGTACCAGTAGATACGAAGATTATCATTGGTGAAGTGGAGTCTGTTGATATTCGTGAGGAATTTGCTCACGAGAAGTTATCTCCGGTATTGGCTATGTATAAGGCCGAAACATTTGATGAGGCGCTTGCCAAGGCTGAGAGATTGGTGGCTGATGGCGGTTATGGACATACAGCTTCTCTTTATATTAATGTAAATGAACATGAAAAGATCTTAAAGCATGCAGAGGCCATGAAAACATGTCGTATTTTGACTAATACTCCTTCTTCTCATGGTGGTATCGGTGATCTTTACAATTTCAAGTTAGCTCCATCTTTGACTCTTGGCTGCGGTTCGTGGGGCGGCAACTCGGTTTCCGAGAATGTTGGAGTAAAGCATTTACTGAATATCAAGACTGTGGCGGAGAGGAGAGAAAATATGTTGTGGTTCCGTGCGCCTGAGAAAGTATACTTTAAGAAAGGCTGTATGCCGGTAGCATTGAATGAATTGAAAGAAGTATTGGGTAAGAAGAGAGCGTTTATTGTGACAGACTCTTTCTTGTATATGAACGGATATACAAAACCGATTACTGATAAATTGGATGAATTGGGCATTGTTTATCAATGTTTCTCTAATGTGCAACCGGATCCGACTTTAGCTAATGCCCAGGAAGGTGCTAAAGCTATGACAGCATTCCAGCCAGATGTGATTATCGCTTTGGGCGGTGGTTCTGCTATGGATGCAGGTAAAATTATGTGGGTAATGTATGAGCATCCGGAAGTGGATTTCCAGGATATGGCTATGCGGTTTATCGATATTCGGAAACGTGTATATACATTCCCGAAGATGGGTGAAAAAGCTTATTTTGTAGCGATTCCTACTTCTTCCGGTACTGGTTCTGAGGTAACTCCGTTTGCAGTCATTACCGATCAGGAGACAGGGGTAAAATATCCTTTGGCAGATTATCAGTTATTGCCTAATATGGCAATTGTGGATACTGATAATATGATGAGCCAGCCGAAGGGTTTGACCAGTGCTTCTGGCGTGGATGTGCTGACACATGCATTGGAGGCATATGCTTCCGTAATGGCTACGGATTATACAGATGGTCTGGCATTAAAAGCTATGAAGAATGTATTTGAATATCTGCCTACTTGTTATAATGATGGATCTAATGTAGAAGCTCGTTCGAAAATGGCAGATGCTTCTTGTCTGGCTGGTATGGCTTTTGCCAATGCGTTTTTGGGTGTATGTCATTCTATGGCTCATAAGCTGGGTGCTTTCCATCACTTACCTCATGGTATTGCTAATGCCTTACTGATTTCTTTGGTTGTGGAGTTTAATGCAGAAGAGTGTCCGCGGAAGATGGGAACATTCTCGCAATATCAATATCCCCATACTCTTGCCAGATATGCTGAGTGTGCCCGGTTTGTCGGAATTCAGGCTGCCAGTGATGAGGAGGCTGTAAAGAAGCTGATCGAAAAGATTGAAGAGTTGAAGGCGGCTGTAGGTGTGAAAAAGACGATTGCAGAATATGGCGTGGATGAGAAATATTTCCTGGATACTCTGGATGATATGGTAGAGCAGGCTTTTGATGATCAGTGTACAGGTGCCAATCCGAGATATCCGCTGATGAGCGAGATTAAGGAGATGTATTTGCGGGCTTATTATGGGAAATAAAAAGAATATCTATTAAACTATATAATTTTGTTTGAGGACGTCGCAAAATAGTGGATGATTTATTTTGCAACGTCCTCTTATAATTTAAGAATCTGTAGAGGTTTTCTGATATTCAATCTTTTTGAATAAACTAATACATAAAAATATAGACAGAATGATAGATATATAATCAGCAAAGGGTTGTGCGTAAATAATGCCATCCAAGCCAAAAAGCTTATTTAAAATAAATACGGATGGAATAAAAATCAATCCCTGACGGCAAATAGTTAATATCAGAGAAGGAAATGCTTTACCCATGCCTTGAATAGTATTGATACATAGAAATAAGATGCCAATTAACGGACCGGACATTTGCAATGCTATAACCATTTGGATTCCATAGGAAATAACTTCCGGATCATTAATAAATGCCTGGATAAGAAATTGTCTGGCAATGACCATCAAAGTGGTTAAGACAGTTCCCATTATTACAGCGCAAATTCCGGTAAATTGAAAAACTTTCATCAATCGTTTTTTATTTTTTGCACCATAGTTATATCCGATTAAGGGCTGAATTCCAGCGCAGAGGCCAATTTGAAGTAATACTACCAGCATATTGGATTTCATAGCGACTCCCATGGCAGCTACCGGGGTATCGCCATAGCCCGTCAAGGCTAGGTTCAGGATGATGTTGGCACAACTCATCAAAATATTGTTGAGAGAGGCAGGAATGCCGATTGCAGTAACGCTGAAAGCAATTTGATTACCCATATGGAAGTCCTTTGGATGAATAGATAGGCAGGACTTTCTCATAAGAAAATATGCGGTGTAGAAAGCACTGGCAGCTATATTGCCGATTACAGTTGCAATAGCGGCGCCGGCAACTCCCCAACCAAAAACGAGAATCATAATTGGATCTAAAATGATATTGGTAAATGTACCAATCAAATTACCGATCATAGATTCTTTAGATGCGCCTTCACCTCGAAGAATATTACCAAATGCAGTGCCAAACATAATAAAAGGACCGCCAAATGAAATATAACTTAAATATTCTCGGGCATAACCAATCGTATTTTCACTGGCTCCGATCATTTTTAATATGATATCCATTCCCAAAATAAATAGAGCAGCCATTATGATGCCAAGTCCCAGAGAGCCATAACAACAAAAGGATGAGATTTGTTTTGCTCGTTCTGCATTTTTTTCACCTAAAGCCCGGGAAATGGCAGAACTGCCGCCAATTCCGAAAAGATTCCCCAGTGCCATGAATACCATAAAAACAGGAGTAGCCAAAGACACAGCAGCTACCTGCATAGGATCACCGGTTTGACCAATGAAAAAAGTATCCGCCATATTGTAAATGACTACTACCAACATAGAAATCATGGTGGGAATTGCCATAGTAGCTACAGCTTTTGGAATAGGTGCTTCTTCAAATAAGTATTTGTTCGTGTTCATAAGTTTTACCTCCTTTATGTTAGTATACTTACAATTTAAAGAAAAGAAATACCAACAGATTGATGATGTTGGCATGTGAGAATTGCTCCTTTTATTGAATATTTTTTTCTAATTGTTTAAGCAACTGTTTTAAATATTGAAGGTCCTTTTGAGATATATTGGATTGAAAGATTTCCTCAAACCGGCAGAGGCGGTCTTTCATGCGATTTTGTGCTTCGATTCCTTTTTCCGTGATAATCAGTTTCTTCATTCGAGCGTCATCAGGCACTGATATACGTAGAATATAGCCATTTTTTTCCATTAGCTGCAGCATGTGACTGGCAGTAGAGCGGCGAATAGAAAATTTTTTTTCAATGTCTTTTTGCATGATCTCTTGATCCCTGTGCAAGGTAAGATAATCCAGAACCCAGCTTTGATGAGCAGTCAGAGTTTCTTCCTCTTCGGAAACCATTTGGTTGATTTTACGGCTGATTAGATTGGATAAAGTACGGATCTGAAAGCCAATATGATCAATGGACATGATTTAAAAACCTTTCTTAAAAAAAGCAAGCATGCTAACATATTACTACTGGTTAAATGATTTGTCAATATAAAATAAAAAAGCGGTTTTATATATTTTTTTAAATTTAAAGTATGAAAGCACTGAAAAACAAATCATATCAGATAACTATGATTGAATACTTTAAGAAATTGGTTGTGGATTGCGAGAATTAAAAATAAAATATAATAAAAGAATATGTGATAAGTGAATAAATTAGTAAATATAACTAAATAAAGTAAGAAAATATAAATAACATAAAATTTATATAAAATATATATAAATAAAGAGATTGACATTATGAAATATAACTGATATAATAACTAAACACAGATAAATATAGTTAAATTATACAAAATATAAAAGTGCTATAGAAATTTTTCATAAAGAAATCTAAAAAATATGGTAAAGATCTGCAATTAAAGTGCAGGTATTTATAGTAATTCACTAATTTAAATTATGGAGAGGAGGATATTTATGAAGTATCTTCAGAAACTTGGGAAAGCTTTGATGCTTCCTGTGGCTTGTCTCCCCATTTGCGGTATTTTGATGGGATTTGGTTATTTATTCTGTCCGGCTTCTATGCAGGGCGGCGATATCGTGGGTTTTCTTCCAAAGCTGGGATTGTTCCTGGTGAAGGCAGGCGCGGCGTTGATAGATAATATGGCGCTGTTGTTTGTAATAGGTGTTGGTGTCGGAATGTCAGAGGATAATGATGGAACGGGAGGCCTAGCGGCCTTAGCTTCCTGGTTGATGATTACTACATTGCTTTCTACAGGAGCTGTTACTACATTATTCCCATCAATCGCTGAGAATCAAGATAAAGTTTTAGCATTTAATAAGATTGCAAATCCTTTTATCGGAATTTTATCTGGTGTGATCGGATCTATGTGTTACAATCGTTTTAAAGGCACAAAGCTGCCAGATTGGATGTCATTTTTCAGTGGCAAGCGTTGCGTAGCGATTGTAGCAGGAGTTGTTTCTATTTTGGTATCTGCAGTTTTGTTAATCGTATGGCCAGTTGTGTTTGGTATTTTGATTGCAATTGGTAATGCTATTATTGGAATGGATGCAGTTGGTGCCGGTATTTATGCATTTTTAAATCGTTTGTTGATTCCTACCGGTTTGCACCATGCGTTGAATAATGTTTTCTGGTTTGATACGATTGGTTTGGGTGATTTGAGCCATTTCTGGGCAGGCGAAACATCAGCGGATGTAAGTTGGTCGTTGGGAATGTATATGTCAGGATTTTTCCCATGTATGATGTTTGGTATTCCAGGAGCAGCATTGGCAATGGTTCACTGTGCAAAACCGGAAAAAAGAAATGTAGCTGTTGGCCTCGTTGCTTCAGCGGCAATATGTGCTTTTATTTGCGGTGTTACAGAACCGTTTGAATTCGGATTTATGTTCCTGGCCCCGGTTTTATATGTGATTTATGCATTGTTGTATGGCATTTTTACTACAATTACGGTACTACTTGGCTTCCGTGCAGGATTTTCATTTTCGGCAGGAGGTACGGATTTGCTGTTTTCCTCAACTCTTCCGGCAGCACAAAAGACATGGCTGATTTTACCATTGGGAGCAGCAGCTTTTATTGTATTTTATCTGGTGTTCCGTTTTGCTATTACAACATGGAATTTGAAGACTCCTGGACGTGAAGATGACGATGAAGACGAATTGAAGGTAGTGCTTGCTAATGACAATTTTACAGAGATAGCAGCAATCATTCTGGAAGGTGTCGGAGGAAAAGGAAATTTGGCCTCGATTGATAACTGTATTACTCGGTTGCGCCTGGAGGTTGTAGATTATACAAAGGTGGATGAAAAGAAAATCAAGTCGGCTGGAGTGGCTGGCGTGATTCGACCGGGAAAAACAAGTGTGCAGGTGATAATCGGTACAAAGGTACAGTTTGTGGCAGATGAATTTAAAAAGCTTTGTAAATAAGATATAAGGGAATGGTAAATGATAAAAAAGGAAGGAGGGTGTTGCAAAATAAGTCACCCGTCATTTTTCTTATCCAGTGTCCGGCTGTTCACGAACATTCTGTCTGATATTGACGGACTTTGTCCGTTAAAAGCAGACTGTGTGTACGTGAACCGTCCGAACACAGGATAGAGAAATGACGGGTGA
>CAJUPI010000094.1 GCA_910588125.1 uncultured Lachnospiraceae bacterium | reverse complement strand
TTCCACGCAAAATCCAGGGATTTAAGGACTTCTAAATCCCTGCAAAGTCAAAATCAGCAGACCATTTCCGGCCGCTTCCCACTCCTTTTTCCATGGCTGAGTATTCTTGAAGCTATACTTAATGGCATTGGCCAGGAACCAGCCCGATAAAAAGAGAACAAGGGGTGTTGCAAAATAATCCGCCCGTCATTTCTCTTATTCACTGTCCGGCTATTTCCGAACACAAGATAAGGAAATGGCAAATGACCTATTTTGCAACACCCTCTGTTATAAATTCACATCCCTTTTATGGCATCTCCGGCAAATCCTCTGCTTTGGGCAATCCCGACCCTCTCTCTTCCCGCCGGTAATTCCGCCGAAGCAGAAATAATCCTAATACCAAAGACAGCGCCCCAAGTCCTGTCATCACTCTCACAGCCGTAAAGCTGACAAAACGGACCACTAGCGGCTCTCCCAGCTCAGCGACCTCTTCTGCCGTATATCCCAGCTCCTCCAGATACTCCTCGAAATACCTTGCCAGATTCCCCTCTAAAGGTTCCGCCTTCCCTTCCATAAAAAACTCCGTCGCAGGCTCGGTTCCCGAAGACAAGTAGGTAAATGTCTCTTCTGATAGCTGGTTCAGCGCCGCCACATCCGCTTCCCGGCTCTTTAAAGCAAAGTACCCCGTCGAAGAGGGGATCAAATAATAATTCCCTGATTTGCGGCTGCCGCTGCGGGAGCCGTCGCTCCGCTTCGTATAACTGCTTTCTGAGGCAAAGTAATCCAGAACATATACCACATTCCCCGCCACATGACTTCCCGCCTTCAGCTGTGTGCCATCCTCTAAAAGCTCTTCAAAGCTGACCGCTGGCTTAAAAGATATGATCAGATCCGGTATTGACATATATAACGCCATCCCGCCAAATAAGAGCAACATCACCACCGCTGTATTGAAACTCCTGATTAAATTCCCGATCTTCATTGTTCTCTCCTCACACTTGCAATCCCTTTATCCCTTCACCACGCGGCCCTTTTTGTCGACCCCACGCTCACGATTGACACATTCCTGGAAATCCTTTGCAAATTTTTCAAATGCCTCAGCCTCTTCTTTTTGCTGGATATTCACCTGGCATTCCTTGCCGGACTTTGTATTGCTGGCACTCACCGTGATCAGATAGACATTTTTCTTTCCGCCCGGGAAATTCAATTGCAGCTGATAGGCGTTGCCTCCTACATAATTGAGATTTTCGGAGCTGGCTTTGATCGGATCCGTGTAGACAATCTTCCCGTGTTCCACTCCAATCGGAACCACCCACAAATGATTGGGCTGATCCGGCCGGAAGCCCACGGCATAATAGTGATAGACCTCCCGCCTCATACGGGCGCTGCCATAGACCTCCTTACTATGGGCATATGCCGCTGTATACTGGGTGCCGTCCGGCACCAGATTGCTGATGATCTTACGGATTTCCGCCTTTTCTTCACTGTTTACCCCCTTCTTCTCATCCAGGCTCATCTTGATATAAAGAATAATAAACAAAACTACAAAAACAACGATGGTGATAATAAGCACCTGAGGGCTGACCCCGACCATCTCCGCCATCTTCTCAATCATAATTGCTTTCCTCCTGTAAACCCTTTTGCCTAAGGCGATAACACCAATGTCATTCAGTTTATCTTTGAGAATACTCGGCCATGGAAAAAGGAGTGGGAAGAGGCAGGAAATGGTCGGCTGATTTTGACTTTGCAGGGATTTAGAAGTCCTTAAATCCCTAAGTTTTGCGTAGAAATGAAAATGCACACTGTCTGAGCGAAGCGAGTTTGGGCATTTTCGTTTCGCTTTTCGCAAAAATCAGGGATTTTAGGAATTCTTGATCCCGAAACTGGAAAAAGCATCCGACCATTTCTGGCCTCTTCCCGCTCCTTTTTCCATGGCGTACCTTCTGAAAAAATCAACTGAATGACATTGGCGATAACACCCGCCCTTTTCCTCCCTTTATTCCTCTTTTCGAAGAACAAACAGGATGTTTAAATACTCATTTTTTGCAGGAAATCGCCCATTTCCCCAAGTCCTGCAAACACAGCATCCGGCTTCACATCGGATACCGCCAAATCTGCCGTTGTCGCTTCACCGGAAAGCACCAGAATCCCTCGTGCTCCGTTATTCACTCCAGTTTTTACATCCGTATATAGCCGATCGCCCACAAAAGCCACATGTTCCCGCTGCACACCGGTGAGCTCTAACACCATATCCACCGTCTCGGCAAAGGGCTTTCCCACATATCGGGGTTCTTTTCCGGTAGATAAGGTAATCGCCGCACACATAGCACCGCAATCCGGAATAAAGCCTTCTGCTGTCGGACAATTGATATCCGGGTGTGTTGCCAAAAAATCGGCGCCGTTGCGGATATAGGTACATGCCCGCTCCAGCTTTTCATAAGTCAGGGTCATATCAAACCCCACCACCACAGCATCCGGTACATCCGTGGTCAGATTAATCCCATTCTCCCGGAAATTTTCCTCTAGAGCCGGCGTCCCTAAAAGATAGATGGATTTCCCCGGATAAAAACATTTTAAATACTGCACCATCACATCACCCGAAGTCATGATCTGCTGCCGCGTAATCCGGCAGTCCATCCTCGCCAGCTTTTCTATGTACTCCTTCGGCGAGCGGGAAGAATTGTTTGTAAAAAACACAAAACGCTTCCCCAATCGCTCTACCTGCCCCAAAAACTCCAGGGCTCCCTCTAAAATCTGATCTCCCAGATAGAACGTCCCGTCCATATCCAGCACGAAAAGCTCTGTCTCTTTGAGTATCTGTTCTTTCTCCATGCATCCTCCTCTCCTGTCCCAATCCTCTCTCCAAAATTCCCCTGTCCTGAAAAACGGGACCATACCTTGCCATTTCCCCAAAAAACGTCCGTATTTACCTCGTTGTAAAAGCCTCTGCCTCTGGCAGTTTAACCGCCGCCATGCTTATCACTCACTGACAGTCAGCACATCTTCCCTCTCCGCCAGGGCGGAAAGCAAATGCGCTTTGTTAAAACCAACCGGATAAATGACATCAAACTCCAGAGCAATTTCTGCCTTTTTCTTCTTATGTACCTTGGCACCGCCCACCTCAATCTTCTGAGAAGACAAAAACGCCTCAATTTCCTGCACTGCTCCTGGTTTTTGGACAATCGTCATACGAACACATCCATTATACGACTCCTGGGTAAAATAAGCAACATTTTGAAATACATATTGCAGAAAAAGAATGATAAATGCCGCGCCAATGCCGATCAGGTACATCCCGGCCCCCAATGCCAGCCCCATGCCAGCGGTTACCCAGATAATCGCCGCACTGGTCAAGCCATTTACCAGATTATTTTTGACAAAAATAACACCGGCTCCCAGAAAACCGATGCCGCCTATCACCTGGGCAGCGATTCTCGCCGCGTCATAATCCGGCACATCCAGAAAACCATATTTGGAAATCACCATAAACAACGCCGCTCCGAAAGCAACCACTGACAACGTCCGCGTCGCTACAGACTTGGTATTCTTTCTTCGTTCAAAGCCGATCCAAAAGCCAAAGAACAATGCCAGCAAGGTTCGAAAAAGATACTCCATCTGCATCAGCAAATCCGCTGAAACCATCCCTTTCCCTATCCCATATAAGTATCTCACAAGCAGACCCCCTTCCTCATCTGTTTACTGGCCTTTTGGCATTTCACTGGGCCTTTCTTCTCGTTTGATTCCCGGCCCGAAACCTTCTTCCGCCGCCGTCTGTTCTCTCTGCCAGTCCGCCAGCTCCTGCTCTCTTTGCGCCTTTTCCCTTAAGCGTTCCCGCGTCTCTTCATCCTCTTCCAGCAGCAAAATCTCTTCCATTATCCTACAAGTCTCCGGAGAAAGGCGCAGCAATACCTCCCGATCCTGTTCATCCAGATAGGCGGCAAACACCTTTCCAAAGTAAAACTTCGCATCATTCTGATAATAGTCCGGTATTCCCAAAAACGAAGCAATCGCCGGCTCCTGCGCCCACAACGCTTCCATCCGGGCATCCTCCTTTTTAAAACAGCCGGAGGCATAGCCCACATATTCGCCAAATGCCTGCAGTACACTGTCCACATCCGTAAATTTTATCTTTTTATAGTGCGTATCCACATTGTGATAGACATAATAAATCCCCTGGCTGGTGTCCGGCGCCGCAAAATATTTTTTCTGTTTATAAAACATCATCTGCCACCCGTCTCTGATAAAACGGGCGATCCAGCTTCTTGGGATCTCATACATATAGTCGGAAAACAAATCGCGATCCTCGCCGCTGGGCGATTTTTTTCCTATCACTCTCACATCATGCTCCGGTGCGTGCATCCCCTCTTCATTATAAAACTTCATCCCCACATACTGATTCCATGCCATATTTCCATTGATAAAAAAATAGTATGGAATTCCGCCAATCGACCGTATCCCTCCATCTGCCATCCACCCGTCATCGTTAAACCAATACCATTCCCCATGATAATTCAACCAGCCGGTATGTATCTTTTCCTCTTCATTATAATAGTACCAATGATGATTCTCCTGTCTGTAATACCAGCCCGGCTCACCGTCTCCCGGCGCCTCCATCGCGTATCCGGATATGCTGTTTCCCAACATCAATATCAATGCCGGTACTAGTCCGGAATACCATACACGGACTCTGTCTCTTTTCATGGATTTCTTTTGCCTTTCTTCGTAAAAACCTTGCAGTAAGTTAATGTTTCCTCGAAGGTACGCCGTGGCGGAAGGATGACATAGATTACAAAATAAGCCATTAGCCACATCTTATCCCGTGTCCGGCTGTCCGCGGACATGGGATAAGGAAATGGTTGATGACTTATTATAAATGCCCTCAATTATCTCTGAGCAAAACGGTAAGCCGGGTTATGTCGTGGATGGCCATCTATCTAGGCCGGACGTCGCCGTCCGGCTCAAGCAACCTACCCGAAAGCAGACGGGCCGCCTTATGCTTTCTGTTCGGTCTTGCTTCGGATGGGGTTTACATGTGCCCCGCCTGTTACCAGGCGGGCGGTAGTCTCTTACGCTGCCCTTCCACCCTTACCGGCAGCTGCCGGCGGTATATTTCTGTTGCACTGTCCCTGGAGTCGCCTCCGCCAGACGTTATCTGGCATCCTGCCCTGTGAAGCCCGGACTTTCCTCTCCCGCCGCCTTTCGGCACTGCGGCAGCGGCCATCTGTCTTACTCAGCAAAATAATTATATTACAGGAAACAAAAACGGCTTCCTATAATCGGATTCGCGGCACAAAAGCATGTGCCTTTTATCGAAACAGAAGCGTGTTCCGATAAGCTATATATACTATAACTCGAATAAAGTGCCCTGTCAACTGTCATACCTTAATACAGCTTCCCCCGATAAACTCCCGCAGGATTGAATTTTTGGGGATATCCTCGCTGCTGACTCCCAGAAAATAATCCAGGAATTTCAGGAGCCGTTTTGCCTCCAGGTACTCGGCGCTGTCTCTCGGCACACTGAACAGCAATGGCTCTGCGTACTGCTTAAGCACGGCAAACTCATAGACCAAAGCTGAGTTAAACATCACATCCGCTTCCTCCTGATACGGGAAAATATTCTCCTCCTCCCCGCGGCGCACCGAAGGCCAGCGGCGGATCGTATCCTGAGCCGATGCGCCCCGTGTCCTGGAATCCCGAATCATCCGGCGGATCAAGCGGCCGTCTGTCGTCGGAATCCGGTTATGCTCATCAATATTCAACTGTGTCAGGGCACTGATATAAATCTTGAATTTGTTCTCTTTAGGCAGGCTGTAAGACAATTCTTCATTCAAGCAATGGATCCCCTCTATCACTAGGATATCCTCTGTCCCCAGCTTCAGCTTATTGCCCCGGTATTCCCGCTCCCCGCTGATAAAATTATATTCCGGGAGCTCTACCGTCTTTCCGGCCAGCAAATCCTGCATATCGCGGTTAAACTGTTCCACATCAATACATTTTAAGGATTCGTAATTATAATTCCCCTGCTCATCCCTGGGACTGTCCACCCGGTTTACAAAATAATTATCCACTGCAATGGGATGAGGCACCAATCCTTTTGCCCGCAGCTGAATCGACAGCCGGTGAGAAAATGTAGTTTTTCCGGAAGAGGAAGGGCCGGCAATCATCACAAATTTTTTGTCTGGCTCCAAGGCGATGCGATCTGCAATATCCCCCATCTTCTTCTCCATCAGCGCTTCCTGAATCAATATCAAATCATTCATCCCGCCTGCTGTTATCCGCTCATTGAGGGCGCCGACATTCGATACATGCAGTTTTCTTCCCCACTCTCCGGATTCCTTCAACACCTGGAACAGCTTCTCCTGGGGCGCAAATACCGGCACGTGTGTCGGATCTGACATATCCGGCAGCAAAAGCACCACTCCCTGCTGATAGGGCACCAGATCAAAATATTTCAGATATCCCGTATGCTGTACCATATACCCATAATGATAATCTTCAAATCCGCCCAGATTATAGACATTCACCCGGGAAACGCGCCGATAATGGAAAAGCCGCTCCTTATCATACATCTTATAATGATGAAACAAATCCACAGCCTCGTCCGTGCTGATATTCCGCTTCATCACCGGTATTTTGGCATCCACATATTCCCGCATCTTCGCCTTCACCTGATCCACCAGCGCCTGATCCACCACAAAATCACCCGCCGGTTCCAGAAACAGACCGCCTCCTAAAGAAAAATTAACCGAAAGCCTCTTCAGCTTTTCTTCTCCCAGCACCTCATGAAAAGCCTTTAAGCACATTAGAAGCACACTTCGGTGGTAGGTCTGCATTCCCGGTTTGTTCTTCGCAGTCAGAAAGCGCACTTCGGATCCGTTACGCACCACCTTGTGTAATTCCTGTAGCTTTCCATTGACAAATGCCAGCAAAATGTCATTGTCAAACTGCGGCTGAAATTCTGCCGCCACCTCCTTTAAAAGAGTCCCTGCCTCGTATTCCCGTCTTTCGTTCTCTACTGTTATTTGTACCATAATTTACCTCCTCCTTAAAGGTTCTTCTTGTATTGATATCATGCTCCAATGTCATTTCGTTTCGCCCTTCACAAAAATCAGAGATTTTAAGAATTCTTGATCCCGAAACCGGAAAAAGCAGCCGACCATTCCCCGCCTCTTCCCGCTCCTTTTTCCATGGCGTACCTTCTGAGAAAATCAACTAAATGACATTATATCATGCGCCCGACATTTTTCCCTGGCTACACCACCCGCAGTGGAAGATGAATCTTTTCTGTTGTAATCTCCAGCCCTCCCATCGATGGCTGTTCCAGATATTCCCTCATAAACGGTATAAAAATATGTTCCAGGCCATAATGCCCGGCATCAATCACCGCCATCCCACAAGCCGCCGCATCGATCCCCCCATGATGCCCGATGTCTCCGGTTATCAGTACCTGGGCCCCACAAGCAATCCCATTCTCAATCATACTGCCTCCGGCTCCCGGTGAAATTGCCACCCGCATCACCGGTTCTGTCACCTGATCCATCCCATATACTGTCACAAAAGGCAAATCAAACCTCTTCTTTACCAGTTCCGCCAACTGTTCTACTCTCATTCCCCGTTCCAGCGTACCAATCTTTCCCACGCCAACCGGCACTCCGTTATATTCCCCGGTCACTTCCAGCGGCCCTTCCGCCTGCAGACCCAGCCGTCCGGCCGCCAAATCTGCCATACATCCCGGTGCAATATCAAAATTGGTATGCATTGCCACATAACAAATATCCGCCTGAATCAATCTCAAAATCCTCCGGCTGACAAAAGCCTCATCATTTACCGCTTTTAGCGGTTTAAAGATCAACGGATGATGAGTCAGCAGCAGATCAGCCGCTGTAGCAATCGCCCGCTCCACTTCCTCCTCTGTGGCATCCAGCGCAATACGCACATTGTGAATTTCCTTGTCCCCGCGTCCGGCCAGAAAACCGGAATTGTCCCATTCGCAGGCATAGGAAAAGGGCGCCAGCTCATCCAGTTTTCCTATCAATTCTCTACATCTCATGATTGTCTTCCCCCTGTTTTTCTAATATCATTAAGTTTAGCCCTGAGAATACTCAGCCATGGAAAAAGGAACGGGAAGAGGCGGGAAATGCTCTGCTGCTTTTGACTTTGCAGGGATTTAGAAGTCCTTAAATCCCTGAATTTTGCGTGGAAACGAAAATCCACTCTGTCTGAGCGAAGCGAGTTTGGGGATTT
>CAJUPI010000093.1 GCA_910588125.1 uncultured Lachnospiraceae bacterium | reverse complement strand
ACCGTCCGAACACAGGATAGAGAAATGACGGGTGACTTATTTTGCAACACCCTCCCCGCTCCTTTTTCCATGGCGTACCCATCGCACCTACAAGGAAATCACCTCATCAAATTCGGAATAAAAGTAACCGTTCCCGGCACATAAGTTATCACCAACAGCACAGCAATCGCCGTGACCACAAAAGGCCACACACTCTTATACAGCTCGCTCAGCTTAGTTCCGGTGACATTCGACGCCACAAACAACAAGATACCTATCGGCGGAGTGATCAGCCCGATTGTGAGATTCATGCACATCACAATGCCAAAATGGATTGGATCGATCCCGTATTCTGCCGCTACCGGACAAAGAATCGGCGCCAGCAGAAGTACTGCCGGTGCGCCGTCCAGGAGGCAGCCCACAATCAGCAGAAGCACATTGACAAACATCAGAAACATGATCGGCGTGGTAATGAACTCCAGGCAGAAAACCGCCAGCTTTTGCGGAATCTGCAAAGCCGATACCACCCAGCCCATAGCACAGGCCGTGGCCACGATAAATGTGACAGAGGATGTTAAGCGGGCCGTATTTACCAGGCACCGGAACAAATCCTTACCATTCATGCGCTTCTGGGCAAATGTTACGATCAACGCATAGCATACGGCCAGGGATCCCGCTTCCGTGGCCGTGCAGATGCCTGTGACAATAGAGCCGAAAATAATCACTGGCAGGGCCAGAACCACCGCTGAGGTTTTAAAAGTACTCCATATCTCTTTTAAGGAGGCCCGGCGTCCGGTGGAAGGAAAATCGTATTTCCGGGCATAGTAGGCGCAAATGGCAATCTGAGCTATGCCGTACACCACCCCCGGCAGCAACCCGCCGGCAAACATCTTCCCGATCGATACCCCTCCTGCCGCCGAAGCAAAGATAATCATGATCGTGGACGGCGGAATCAGCGGCGCAATCGTGGCGGAAGCCGCCGACAGAGTCACGGAGAACCTCCGGTTATACCCTGCCGCCGTCATGGTATCCGCCATAATCAGTCCCAGACTTGCCATATCTGCCGAAGCGGATCCGGAAATGCCGGCAAATACCATGCTCCCCAGGACATTTACATACCCCAGTCCGCCTTTTACATGGCCGATCAGGACATTACAAAACTCTACGATTTTATTAATCAGCTTTCCCCGGGTCATAATCTCTGCACATAGTACAAACAATGGAATACAAAGATATGAAAAGCTGTTGACGCCGGAAAACAGTTTCTGTGCCAGCACAATCATCTTTCCGTCCAGCAAAAGGAAGGCAACCCAGGTGGTAAAACCGATGCAGAAGCCTACGGGTATGCCGATAAAGCAGCACACCAGAAACAATAAAAGCAGCAACAATGGCAGCAGCATTTTCCCCCTCCTCATTCAATATACCGGCAGGTGCTATCACATGTCACCTGCCATTTGTTCAAAACATATTTCAATCATCCGGCCTGGTTAGGCTTTCAAACGGCTCTATTTCTCCGCAAAGTACGCCGGTCAGCTCCGTGAGCAGCTCATAGCTGATTAAAATCCCTCCTGCCACAGGAATCAGGTACAGGATATTGCCGGGAATCCGCAGCATTTCTGATTTGTAGATTTTGTTGGCTCCGGCAAATGCGATTCCATATCGAATCATGGCGGCCAGAAAGACGGCAATCATTACCATCTCCAACAGATACAAAATTTTTTTAGCCCCCGGTTTTAAGCGGGAATATACCATATCTGCCCGGGACATCTGCCCGTACTTATAGATTTGCCCCAGGGAAAAATAGGTGATCCCCACCAGCAAAAAACGGGAAAGCTCGTCTGTCCAGGTGACAGAATTCCAGTGAAACAGAGTCTGTTTTACCAGAATATACCGGTTGATGACCTGGAAAAACACTGCCAGAAAGCACCCGAATACCAATGCCGCATTCAGCACCTGAACCACCTTGCCGGCCAGATCCGAGCCTTTTCTCAGCACATGAAAAATCTTCTTCATCCCATCCAAGTAAAATTCCTCCTTCGGATATCCCTACTCCTTGCCATACTCGGCTACGGCCGCTACGAAATCATCTACGATCTCCGCTCCAATCTGCTCTTTTGCCAGCTCCATGCACTGCTCTGCATAGGCGGCATGCCAAGCGTCCAGCTCCTCCTTTGTCGGTTCATAAACCTCTACCCCATTGTCGCGCAGGGTTTCAATACCATTGGTCAAAATGTTATTCGCCGTTTCCTTCACCTGCTCTTTTGCATACTCGTTGGCATCCTGTACCACCTGCTGCAAGTCGGCTGGCAAAGACTGATAAAAGGAATCGCTGATCATGCCGCAGAAATAGCTGCCGGTATGTGCATCCAATACCAGATATTTCTCTACTTCATAAGTCTTGTCCTGCAAAATATTGGGAATCGAATTTTCATGGCCATCCACCACGCCATTCTGCAGTGCCGTATAAAGCTCGGAAATATCCATGGGTACTGCACTGGCGGACAATGATTCCACCATTCGGATATATAAAGGATTGTTCAGCACGCGGAAGCTCAGTCCTGCCACATCATCCACGGTCTTGATCGGATGCTTTACTGTGGTAAAATTGCGGAATCCCTTCCCTACGGAACAGAGAATACGGATTCCGGAAGTAGCTGCACATTCATCGAAAAATTTCTGTCCCCATTCACTGTCAAACAGACGATTTGCCTCCTCGATTGAGCCAATAGCGCCAGGGATAGAAAACAACAATGCCGGATTATAATAGGAAGATACCGTAGTAATATCACCACAGTAGAATTCCACCGATCCGTTGGACAACCCCGCCACAACATCGGCATCCGATCCCAAGCTGTTCCCATAAAAAATGTCAAATTTGATGGCTCCCCCGGAATGCTCCTCCACGTATTCCTTAAAGCTCTCTGCATAACAGACATCACAGCTTTCCTCCCGCGGCGTGCCCGAAGCGATGGATATTCCGCAGTTCATGGTATACACCTTGTCCGGAGCCGTTGTTGTCTCTGCTGCTGTCTCTGCCGGAGCCGGCTCAGCGGCGGCTGTCTCTGCCGGAGCTGCTGTCCCTCCTCCCGTAGAATCTGATTTTCCACAAGCTGTCATACTGCACATCAAAGCAACGCAAAGAAGAACCGATATTAATTTTTTCATTACCCGTAACCTCCAATTTTATGATTTTGTCTTTTACAGTGCTGTTTTTTCTGTTTCTTATTTTTGAGCCTGAGCCTTCAGCACCTTCCCGATCTCCTCGCGGATGGAGCGGACGCTGGCACTCCAGATATTAAAATCACTGGACATAATAATCATCGTCGCCCCCTTATGAATCAGATCCATTGCGCTTTCCAGCGTCGGCGGATTGGCCGGAGCCATGATACCGATGCCCTTAGGCTCACAATAAGCTCTGAGCTTTTGCAGGGCGTCATAGACCTGGGGTTCGTCGGTGCTGTAGCCCGTGCGCAATGCCAGGGAATTGGCATAATCCGCCGGGCCAAAATTGATGGCATCGATCCCCGGAACTGCCATCAGTTCATCCATCCGGGCCGTAAACTCAAAATCCTCCATCATGGGAATGACCAGCTCTGTGTCATTGCTGTAACTGATATAGTCCGAATTTTCATATTCCCGCAGTCCGTAGCCGGCGGATCGAACACCGAAATCCAGACCCCGGCGGCCCAGAGGCGGAAATTTGGCTCCCCGCACGCAAGCCTCCATCTCCTCCACCGTCTTAATATGAGGAATAATCACGCCTTCCGCTCCCAACTCCAAAGCCTTGCGGATCTCAACCTCATCCGGACTGCCCACCCTCACCAGAGGTGCGACATTTCCCATGCGTGCGGCCAGTATCAGTTCCCGGCAGTCGCCAACCCCGTTGGAATTATGCTCGGTATCAATGAAAGCAAAATCCAGTCCGCCATATCCTAACATCTCGATAATCGCCGGCGAACCGCTGCAAATCGTCATACCAAATACCGGCCGCTTTTTCATTTTTTCCTTCAGGTTGTTTTTAAAAAACGTATTTGTCATCATGTTGCCATTATAACCTTCCTTTCTGATAATTTCTTCGATCAACCTTTTCAGTGCCTTCATCATAATCGAAAGTTGTCGCGATGTCAACTGATATACCTAAAAACAGTCAGATATTAGGTTAAATCGGTCAGATTTTGATATTTTCCTGTTTTTTACAACAAACAATTAGCAAAACTTCCAATATCTCTCTTGACTTTCCGGTTTTTTAATGTTATATCTTCTACATGGAATATAAATTTTATCATTTTCCGATTCGATCAATCCTTTTTGTTTAACTGGTTTTTTATATCTGACCGATAATAGTCAACATTACTTGCGGCACTGCCGCCTGCGGGCGTTTTTCATCGTGTTTTCCGGCAAAAGCAAATTGCCGGACACGTTTACGCCAGAAAGGATATTATGAAAGATTCCATCCAAACCATGTTTGATTTGTCCGGGAAAGTGGCGCTGATCACGGGCGGCCATTCCTGGCTGGGCTTTGATATGGCCGGGGCGCTGGCTGCCATGGGGTGCCATATTGCCCTGGCTGCACGCAATCATGAAAAGCTTGAAAAGGCAGCTACAGAACTTTCTGAAAATTATGGGACTCAAGTTTTTCTCTTTCAGGTCGATCAGCGTTTCCCTGAACAGGTACAAGCCATGGCTGATGCTGTGTACGCCTGGAAAGGACATATCGATATTTTGATCAACAATGCCGGCGGCGGATCCGGCGCCTCCGAAGGCAACTTTTTCAAACGGGATCCCCGGGATATCTCCGACATGATCACCGCTAACCTGCTCGGCCCTTTATATTGTTGCCAATCCGTAGGCCGCTATATGGCCAGGCATAACAGCGGCAAAATCATCAATATCGGTTCCATCGCCGGCGTCGTCGGCCGGGATCGGGACATGTACCGCCGGAATCATAAGATGGAACAGCCTGTCGATTATGCCGCCTCCAAAGCCGGCGTCATCGGTATGACGCGAGATCTGGCCGCCTTTATGGCACCTTATCAAGTGCAGGTCAACTGTATATCTCCCGGAGGCTTTGACAAGGGAGATCTGCCTCAAGGCTTTGTCAACGATTACGCCGGTGCTACTATGGCGGGACGCATGGGAACCATGGGACTGGACATCAAGGGAGCTGCCCTGTTTTTGGCCTCGCCAGCCTCCGATTACGTAACCGGACATAATCTGATGGTGGACGGCGGTTTTTCTGTCTTTAAGTGATAACATAAATATTCCGTATATCATTCACACAAAAGGAGAATTCACATATGCTGCGCTACAAGGAGATCAAACAGGCCCTGCTTCAGGAAATCAGTAAATATATGCCCGGGGAGAGGCTTCCCTCCCGTCCGGTTCTCTGCCGGAAGCTGGATACCACCCGCACAACCCTTGATAAAGCGATCCGCGAGCTGGAGGAGGAGGGCTTTCTTACCTCCCGCAACGGCAGCGGGACTTATGTCGTGGGCCTGACGGACGGAGGCCTTTCACCGGTCGGCACCTGGGGCGTCATCGTCCCCAATGTTATGGACGCCGTCTATCCCGGTCTGGTTCGTGGGGCGGAAAATGTAGCTCAGCGTTACGGGATCAATATTATCATCTGCAATTCGGACAATGATTCTGATAAGCAAGAGCAGTATGTAAAGCGCCTGCTCTGTTCCGGCGTATCCGGCATGATTATTGTACCCGTAGTATCCAATGATATCCGGGTCAATTTCCGGCTCTATAACCAGCTTGCTTCCGCCCGGACTCCCTTTGTCTTCTGTAACCGCAGTGTAGAAGGCATCAACGTGCCTACCGTTACCTCCAATGACTTCTATGGCGGATATATTGCCACTAAGCACCTGATCCGCCATGGTTACCGCAATATCGCCTATCTGGCGCGGTTAAAATATAAAACCAGCATTGACCGCTGTCAGGGCTATATCTCTATGCTGATGGAGGAAGATATTCCCATCAATCGCCGCCTGATCCGCTTTGATCCGGATATCGCCCAGGCCACTAAAGAGCTGCTGCAAGGGGAAGATGCTCTGGACGCAATCTTCTGTTTCAACGATCAGGTGGCCGAGGCGTGCTGCCAGACTATCCAGAAGCATGGCTTAAGCGTCTCTGATGACATCGGCATTATCGGCTATGACAACACAGATATCTGCAACCGCCTTCCGGTCTCTCTCACCTCTGTATCGTATAAAAATTATGAGATCGGGGAGAAGGCCGCGGAATTGCTCTGGGGAATTTTAAATGAAAAGCCTCTGCTGGATTTTGAATATTACCTCTTTCAGCCCGGCATTGTAGAACGGGAAAGCTGCAAAGGGCCCCGTTCCCGGACAGATAAAGCAGCAGATATCTGATCTGCATTACCCTTTTTGGCAATAAAAAACGGCCATTCATCAATATTTTCTACAAAGAAAGGATTGTCATGAACAATAAATTAACTTATACCGGCATTATTCCCCCGATTGTCACTCCGCTTACTCCACGGGAAGAGCTGGACTCCGATGCCTTACAAAGGCTGATTTCTTTTGATATCGAAAACGGCGTCTCCGGAATCTTTGTCAATGGTACTTCCGGTGAGGCACTACGTCTGTCGGATCACGTCTGGCAGGAAACGATGAAGACCGCCCTGGCCGCATCCGGCGGCCGGATCCCCGTATTTTGCGGCGCAATCGATACTTCCACCAGCCGGGTTATTGAACGGCTGCAAACGATTGAAGAATGTGGTGGCAAAATCGCCGTCTGCACGCCCCCTTTTTATCTCACCAGTTTTGGCCAGGATGAGATCCTTCGCCACTACGATGCCATCTGCCGTTCCACCGGCTTGAAAATTGCGGTTTACAACATCCCGGAAACTACCCATGCCAATATTCTGCCGGAAACCATATCCCGGCTGGCGGAATACGATAATATCGTAGCCTACAAAGACAGCACCGCCGACTGGCAGCAGCTCCAACGGGCCATGATCCTTTTAAAGGATAAAGATATTGCTGTTCTAAACGGAGCAGAGGAACTCTGCTGCGTAAGCATGCTCTGGGGCGCCGTGGGCTGTATTCCCGGCCTGGCCAACTTCGTCCCGGGCCTGTTTGTACAGCTTCAAAACGCTTGTCAGGCAGGCTGTCTTGAGGAGGCGCGCCAGCTTCAGGAACAAATCAATGCCATACGCAAAGCGATCTTTGTCAGCGGCTGCTGGATGGCCGGCATGAAAGGGATCCTGGAGCTTTTCGGACTGGGCAGCCGTACGGTCTCCCAACCGTTGCAGGCAGTCACCGAAGCACAGCTTGATGAGATTCGCCGTATCCTCGTCTCGGGCGGAGTTTCTCTGACATAGCCTAAAACCGCTTTCTTGCCAAATGATAGGACATTGTTATCTTCTTTATACGCCAAAGAGAGCGTTGTAAGATCAATGTCATGATGTTGGTTACAAAATAAACTCCCCGCCATTTCTCCATCCGAACACAGGATAGAGAAATGACGGGGAGTTTATTTTGCAATATCTCCCTACTAATATTCAAAGATATTTCCTTATTTCGCCGGCCCAAACCCCTGCCACGGCCAGACCTTCCAAACCACCTTTCCTACTATCTGTTCTGCCGATACGCACCCCACTGCCACCGCACGGCTGTCTGCCGATTCCTGACGGTTATCCCCCATGACAAACCACCGATCCTCCGGCACCTCATATGGCATCCGGATATCGCACTCTCCCAGGCTCAGCTCCTTCACATATGGCTCTTCTAACACTGTCCCGTTGACGGATACCGCCCCGTTTTCATCGATCTCCACCAGTTCCCCAGGCAATGCGATCACCCGTTTCACCAGAATCTTATTGTTATAATAAAATGCCGCGATATCCCCTCTTTGGAACCGGCTGCTCTTTATGGCAACCACCGTATCCCCGCTCTCCAGCCCCGGCTCCATACTGTTTCCATAGATCTTCAGGACTGAAATTAGCAGCGATGAAAGCAACATCGATATCCCTGCCACTATTATCAGCGCATAGATCGTCCCCAGCAATGAGCTTCCATAGCTCTTCCGGTAATCCAGACGCTTCTGTTCTTTCTCCAACTGTCCTAGAGTGGGGAGATCTGGTTCCCTCCCCCATCTTCTCCGCGCCATCGTATCGATCCCTCCTGTCACTTTTTTCTTTTTGTTGATTTTTTCAGAAGGTACGCCATGGAACAAGGAGCGGGCAGCGGCCGGAAAGGGCCTGCTGCTTTTTCCGATTTCGCCAAAGCTGTCCTATGGACTGAAGCTGCAAATGGCAAATAGACTGCGGGAATTGA
>CAJUPI010000092.1 GCA_910588125.1 uncultured Lachnospiraceae bacterium | reverse complement strand
CAAACCCTTGATTTTACTGGTTTTCTTTGCCAAGCGTTTTCATCGTCGGGAACAATAAAACATCCCGAATCGCCGGCGAATTCGTCAACAGCATAACAAGCCGGTCGATTCCATACCCGATTCCCCCCGTCGGCGGCATCCCGATCTCCAGCGCATTCAGGAAATCCTCGTCGGTCGTATTCGCCTCTTCATCCCCGGCCGCCAGTGCCGCCTCCTGCGCTTTGAACCGCTCCCGCTGATCAATGGGATCATTCAGTTCCGAATAGGCATTGCACATCTCCCGGCCATAGATAAACAGCTCAAACCGCTCCACCAACTCCGGCTTATCCGGCTTTCTCTTGGTCAACGGAGACACCTCCACCGGATGATCCATAATAAAGGTAGGCTGAATCAAATGTTCCTCTACGAACTCCTCAAAAAACAGATTGATAATATCTCCTCTTTCATGGCGGGCTTCGTAGTGGACTTCCTTTTCATCGGCCAGCCTTTTCGCCTCTTCGGTAGTCCGGATTTCATTGAAATCAATGCCACTATATTTTTTGATCGCATCAATCATGGTCAGCCGCTCAAAAGGAGCCCCCAGATCAATGATCTCCTCTGCATACGGCACTTTGGTAGTTCCGCAAACCTCCTGAGCCACATGACGGAACATATTCTCGGTAAGATCCATCATGCCGTTATAATCTGTATATGCCTGATACAGCTCCATCAAGGTAAATTCTGGATTATGACGGGTGTCCAGCCCCTCATTTCGGAACACACGGCCGATCTCATAGACCCGCTCCATACCTCCGACAATCAGCCTCTTTAAATACAGCTCCAGGGAAATCCGCAGCTTTACATCCTCGTCCAGGGCATTATAATGGGTCTCAAATGGCCGCGCCGCCGCGCCGCCTGCATTGCTGACCAGCATAGGCGTCTCCACCTCTAAAAAACCCAGATCGTCCAAATACCGGCGAATACTGCTGATGATCTTTGAACGCATGACAAATGTCTTCTTCACGTCCTCGTTCATAATCAAATCCGTGTATCGCTGGCGGTAGCGCATATCTGTATTTGTCAATCCATGATACTTCTCCGGCAGAATTTGCAAACTCTTAGAAAGCAGTATCATAGAGCTTGCATGAATGGAAATCTCTCCCATCTTTGTGGTAAATACAATCCCTTCCACGCCAACGATGTCACCGATATCCATTTTTTTAAATGCCTTGTAGCTATCTTCTCCTAAGTCATCCCGCGCTATATAACACTGAATATTCCCTTTCAAATCCTGGATATTGCAGAAAGATGCCTTACCCATCACACGTTTGGACATCATTCTCCCGGCAATCGATACCCGCTTGCCCTCCCACTGTGTATAGCACTCCTTCACATCCGCGCTATGGACGGTCACATCATATTTTGTTATCTGAAACGGATCATTGCCTGCTGCCTGGAGCTCTGCCAGCTTTTCCCGACGCACTTTTAACAACTGATTTAAATCCGGCTCGTGGCTCTGCTTTTTTTGCTGCTTCTGCTGTTCGCCCATTTTCTGCTCCTCTTTTCGTGGATTTATCATAATGGTATCCCTTTTATGAAACCCGCTGAATCTCCAACACCTTATACTGAATCACTCCGGCCTGCGTCTCCACATTCACCACGTCACCCACGCTCTTTCCCAACAGTGCCTGACCAACCGGAGACTCATTGGAAATCTTGTTTTGCAGGCTATTCGCCTCTGTGGAACCCACAATCCGGAATTCCATTTCCTCATCAAAATCGGCATCATAAACCTTAACCTTGCAGCCGATACTGATCTTATTAATATCTATCTCATCTTCATCGATCACTTCTGCATTCTTTAAAAGCTTTTCCAGCTCCTCAATCCGGAGTTCAATATCCCTCTGTTCATCCTTGGCCGCATCATACTCTGCGTTTTCAGACAAATCCCCCTGTTCCCTGGCCTCTTTAATCTTTTGCGCTACTTCCCGTCTCCGGTTTACTTTCAGATCCTGCAGCTCATCTTCATATTGCTTCAGACCTGCATAGGTTAAAATATTTTTCTTTTCCGCCATGTTACTCATTTCCTTCCTTTTTTACTACTCTGCTTCCGACCGGCCTTCTCCTCATGAGCCGGTTCTTCGCAGTTGCCAGAACCCTGACGACACAGTTTTGGCTCGGTGCATTCCATGTATTATATCCCAAAGCCTTTACATTGTCAAGAATGGGAATAGCTATGGGAACAGGCAGATTTTGCGAAGCCGTTACAAAACTGCTCCAGCAATTCTTCCAGCCCTTTTATGCTCTCCACATAGTTACATTTTCTCCTCACCTCCGCCGAATGAGGGAAGCCTGCGGTATACCAGGCAATGTGTTTGCGCATCTCTTTCATTCCCGGCAATTCTCCCTTCCGCTCCACCTGCATTTGTGCATGACGAAGAATCATGCGGCAGATCGTTTCTTTGTCCGGTCCGGGAAGTAGCTCCCCGGTTTCCAGATAATGCCGGATCCGCCCAAAAATCCAAGGGTTCCCCTGGGCCCCTCTGGCAATCATCAGTCCGTCGCATCCCGTCTCCTCCAACATCTGCCGGGCATTTTCCGGCGTGAAGATATCACCGTTTCCCATAACCGGTATCTTCACCGCCTCCTTTACCTGACGGATGATATCCCAGTCAGCCTGGCCCGAATAAAACTGTTGCCGGGTTCGTCCATGGACTGCCACTGCCGCCACGCCACAGCTTTCGGCGATTCTGGCAATCTCCACTCCGTTGACCTGATTCTCATCAAAGCCTTTGCGAAACTTGACTGTCACCGGCTTTTTCACCTTCTTCACCAATGCCGAGAGGATCTGTTCTGCCAGATGTGGATCTTTCATCAGCGCGGAGCCTTCTTTATTGTTTACCACCTTCGGAACCGGGCAGCCCATATTAAAATCAATGATATCATAGGGGCCGTCAGCGATCCTCGCCGCCATTTCACTGACAATCTCCGGATCTGAACCAAACAGTTGTACAGCAATCGGACGCTCTTCCTGTTCTACTCGCAGAAGCTCTTCCGT
This sequence comes from uncultured Lachnospiraceae bacterium, assembly GCA_910588125.1. Lineage (GTDB taxonomy): Bacteria > Bacillota > Clostridia > Lachnospirales > Lachnospiraceae > Brotaphodocola. The sequence goes on along the minus strand of CAJUPI010000092.1, from coordinate 5,466 downwards.
ATTTCGGTTATGATAGAGTATTGCCTTGGCGCTGACCATTTCCGTATACAACAGCCCGCATCCCTGTTCCCGGCATATTTTTCGAAAAGGGGGATCCGTCACTCCTGCCATTGGCGCCAATATCAGATTATTCTCTAATTCCACATTTCCTATGCGCAGCTTCATAGCGAATCTTCCTTCATCAAAAACCACGTCCGGTAATATAGCTCCAGCCCCTCAAGCAGTTCCCGGCGTTCCTCCCGATATTGCTTAATCTTCAAATCCGCACCTATCTCATCATAATATCCGTCGTATTCTGATGTTGTATGCTTAAACTCCAGATCCCCATCCTCGTCAAATTCCATTGTAAGAATACCGCCGCACTCCTCCGTAAACCACACACACATAATCTGCAGCTCCTTCTGCACAGCTTGGGGAAGGTTGGCAAATTCTTCATTAAAATAATATTTCTGTTCGTATCCGTTAGAACCACAAAGTACCATTTTTTCTCCGTTTTCTATAAAGGGACAAATACCCGGCAGTCTCCCTATCCTGGCTGCCGGGTATCCTGATTCCCCAATCTCAATCCATTTTTCGTATCTGTTTTATATATGGCTTCTTAAAGTATCCGGACAATATATTACCGAACTAGCAGCTTGCAGATTTCATACTGATCCTCCGGGATATCCTTCTTCATCTGCAATGCTTCCTGAATATCGAAATCCACATACTGGCCGTTTTTATAAGCCACCACGCGGTTGCTCTTGCCCTCAGCCAACAGCATTGCCGCCTTGGAACCCATAATCGATGCATATACCCTGTCTTTACAGGTAGGAGTGCCACCACGCTGCATATGCCCCAGAATCGTCGCGCGCGTCTCCACACCGGTAGCCGCCTCTATTCGCCGGGCCATGGAAGTGGAATGTCCGATGCCTTCGGCATTGATGATAATGTTATGTTTCTTACCTTGCTTGCGGTTTGCAATAATACGGTTAATCAACATCTGCTCATTGCCGTCATATCGCTCCGGCAACAACACATCCTCTGCTCCATTGGCAAATCCGCACCACAGAGCAATATAACCGGCATTGCGTCCCATAACCTCGATAATGCTGCACCGCTCATGAGAGGTAGAAGTATCCCGTACCCGGTCGATTGCCTCCATCGCCGTGTTGACCGCCGTATCAAATCCGATCGTGTAATCACTGCACGCCACATCCAAATCAATCGTTCCCGGCACGCCGATCGTATTGATCCCCAGCGCCGCTAGACGGCCGGCTCCCCGGAATGAACCATCACCGCCAATCACCACGATACCATCGATCCCATGCTTGCGGCAAATCTCCGCTCCCATCTCCTGTCCCTCTGGCGTCATAAACTCCATACATCTGGCCGTATAAAGAATCGTACCTCCGCGATAGATAATATTTGATACGCTGGAACTCTTTAAATCGACAATCTCCTCCTGCAAAAGTCCTGCATATCCACGCATAATCCCTTTCACATTCAATCCCAGGTTCAGGGCAGTCCGGACTACTGCACGAATAGCCGCATTCATACCTGGTGCATCTCCGCCGCTTGTGAGAACGCCTATCGTTTTAACCTTTTTTGTCATACTACTCCTCCTATAATTCCGCGCCTTCCGGCGTTGATCTGCGTCTGAATCGTGATACCTGCCGGCAGCCTGATCTTTCCCTGTGACCGCTTACCTGAATTGTTTTTATTTTAAATCATTTCTCTAATCTTTTCAATCCCTTTTCCACAACTTTGACATTATTTTCACCAAGCAGCGGATAAAGACTTTCTCTCATTGGTTTATTTGCACATACTCTCCAGCTTGCAGGCAGAATTTTCTTTGCACGTTCCTTTTTCAGGTAAATAATAACCGCATCCTGGCCTTCTTCCATTCGCAAAATATCCAAAATTTGCTGTTTTTTTTTGTCATATTCTTCCTTATCTGCAAATTGCAACCACAGCTCCCTGGGCAGCGAATCAAAAGGGATCACCTGTTCTAAAATCAACTTTCCGGTTGCATCATCGCCAATCGAAGCCTTCCCTCTGATAAATACCTTAGAGTCCTCGATAAGCAGGCTGCGCCCCCGCTCATAATCCCGGGGAAAAACCAGGGTCTCCACGGTTCCCACCAAATCCTCAATTGTCACAAACGCCATTGTTTTTCCTGTTTTTGTCGTCTTAATTACTTTATTAGTAATCATCCCCCCCACGGTCACATATGCGCCATCTGCCAGCACTGCCCTGCCGGTCTCTTCATCAACAACAAAATCCGTCGTACGGGCAGTGATATTATTCTTCCACAATTCCATATATTCATCCAAAGGATGCCCGCTGACGTACACGCCAAGAATATCCTTCTCAAATGCCAGCAATTCTTCTTTGGGAAATTCTGCCACCTCCGGCATGGTGATCCGATACTGTTTTTTATCCTCCTCCCCCGCAAAATCAAATAAACTCATCTGCCCCGTCAGAGAGCTTTTCTTTTCTTTATTCTTTTGTTCTAAAAGCTCCGGGGCAATCATCGCCTTTTGCCGGCGATTTCCTGGCAAAGTGTCCAAAGCGCCCGACTTGATAAAGTTTTCCAGAGTCCGCTTATTGATCTCCTTACCGCTCATCCGCTCCACAAAATCATCCAATGAAGTATAAATGCCGCCCTGCTCCCGCTCTTTAATAATCGCGTCAACCACGGTTCTCCCAACACTTTTGATAGCCGACAAACCATATCGGATGGCCTCGCCTGCAACGGAAAATCCACTCTGCCCTTCATTAATATCCGGCGGCTGAATCGCTATCCCCATCTGACGGCAGCTTAAAATATATTCTGCTACTTTATTGTTGTTATCCATCACCGAAGTCATAAGGGCAGCCATAAATTCTTTGGGATAATAATATTTGAGATATGCTGTCTGTACGGAAACCACTGCATAACAGGCAGCATGCGACTTGTTAAATGCGTACTTGGCAAAATCGATCATTTCATCATATATATGGTTCGCCGTCTTTTCGTCAATGCCATTGGCGATACAACCGCTAACCCCTTCATCCGGATTGCCATAGACGAAATTTTTCCGTTCCTTTTCCATTACTGCCGTCTTTTTCTTGGACATGGCACGGCGCACCAGATCGCTTCTGCCCATGGTATAACCTGCCAGATCCCGCACAATCTGCATCACCTGCTCCTGGTAGACGATACACCCATACGTCGGACTAAGAATCGGTTCCAGCTGCGGACAATCATAGCTCGCTTTTGCCTGATCGTTCTTCCCTTTTAAATACCGGGGAATAAAATCCATCGGTCCCGGACGATACAAAGCCACGCCGGCGATAATATCCTCCAGATTCTCTGGCCTCAGCTCTTTCATGAAGCTTTTCATGCCCGAGCTTTCTAACTGGAACACCCCATCGCACCTCCCGGTGCCAATAGATGCCAGCACTGCCTTATCATTATAATCAATTTTACCCATATCCAGATGAATTCCATAATTCTCTTCCACCTGTTTTACCGCATTCTGAATCACTGTAAGCGTTCTAAGTCCCAGGAAATCCATCTTCAGCAGTCCCAGTTCCTCCAAAGTAGTCATCGTAAACTGCGTGGTGATGGTTCCGTCCTGCGCCCTTGACAGCGGAACAAACTCATCCATTGCCCGCTGGCCGATCACGACTCCAGCAGCATGCATGGAGGTATGGCGCGGCAATCCCTCCAGACGCTTTGCCATATCGATCAGATACTTGACTTCATCATCCTGTTGATATACCTCTCTCAATTCCGGGCTCTGCCGCAACGCTTTATCCAGCGTCATTCCCAGATCCCCTGGTATCATCTTGGCAATGGCATCACAACGGGCATAAGGCATGTCCAACACCCGTCCCACATCCCGTACCACGCCTTTTGCCGCCAGAGTACCGAAGGTAACTATCTGCACTACCTGATCCTTACCATATTTCTCCACCACATAGTCGATAACCTCCTGCCGCCGTTCAAAGCAGAAATCAATATCAATATCCGGCATAGACACCCGCTCCGGATTCAGGAAACGCTCGAACAGCAGATTATAACGAACCGGGTCAATATCCGTAATCTCAAGGCAGTAGGCCACGATGCTGCCCGCCGCCGATCCCCGGCCCGGGCCTACCATAATATCATGGGATCTGGCAAAGTGGATAAAATCCCACACGATCAGAAAATAATCCACATATCCCATATTCCGGATCACATCCAGCTCATAGGAAAGCCGTTCCCTCAATGTCCTGTCCTCTTCCGGATACCGCTTCGCCATTCCATCATTACAAAGCTTATTCAAATAGCTCCAGGAGTCATACCCCTCAGGCACATCATATCGGGGGAGCTTGGTGACGCCAAACTCAATCTCCACATTACACCGCTCGGCAATCTTATGCGTATTTTCAATTGCCTCCTGCGCGTAAGGAAACAGCTGGCGCATCTCCTGTTCTGATTTGCAATAATATTGTCCGCCCTCATAGCGCATCCGGTTCTCATCCGCCACTTTTTTGCCAGTTTGAATACACAGCAAAATATCATGAGCCGCCGCATCCTCGGCAAAAGTATAATGGATATCGTTAGTCGCCACCAGCTCAATCCCCAGCTCCCGGCTCATCCGCAACAGTCCTTGATCCGCCGTCCGCTGCGCCGGTATTCCATGATCCTGGAGTTCCAGGAAGAAATTCCCTTTGCCGAAAATTTCCTGATAATGCAGCGCCGCCTTCTTGGCCTCCTCATACATTCCCCTGGTCAGGTAACGCTGCACCTCCCCCGCTAGACAGGCACTGAGGGCGATGATTCCCTCATGGTAGGTCTCAAGCACCTCGTAATCCACCCGTGGCTTATAATAGAAGCCGTCAATAAATCCCTTCGACACAATCTTCATCAGATTCTGATATCCCTGATTGTTTTCCGCCAGCAATACCAGGTGATAATAGCGATCCTCCCCGCTGCCAGTCTCCCGATCAAAACGGGAACCCGGCGCCACATAGACCTCACAGCCAATGATCGGCTTGATCCCCACCTCCCTGGCTGCCCGGTAAAAATCAATCACCCCATACATAACTCCATGATCCGTCACCGCCATGCTGTCCATTCCTAAATCCTTAGCGCACTGCACCAGCTCTTTAATTTTACAGGATCCGTCCAACAGGCTATACTCCGTATGAACGTGCAGATGTGTAAATGCCACGATTCTTTTTGCTCCTCTCCTCAGACATATAATCTCTCAGATTACATGGACACCAGTAAAACAAAAAATCCCGTTCTTGATTATCCATTGTATAATTATGATACAGAGCAAAATATAAAAATGCACCGGCCGGATCCCAATGGCATTAAGTTTATCTCTGAGAATACTCAGCCATGGAAAAAGGAGCGGGAAGAGGCGGGAAATGGTCGGATGCTTTTGACTTTGCAGGGATTTAGAAGTCCTTAAATCCCTGAGTTTTGCGTGGAAACGAAAATGCACA
>CAJUPI010000091.1 GCA_910588125.1 uncultured Lachnospiraceae bacterium | reverse complement strand
TTGAAATGAAAATGCACACTGTCTGAGCGAAGCGAGTTTGGGCATTTTCATTTCGTACTTAGCAAAATTCGGAGATTTTAGAACTTTTTACATCCCGAAACAGCGAAGCAGGCACCCCCACTGCCGCCGCCCCGTCTCTCTGCCGCCCTTTTTTCTGGCCTGGCTGCCCGGCTGCTTCTCTCTTTTCTCCCAGGCGTGCCCTCCTCTCCGAAAAATACTATGTTCATCGCATATGAGAAAAGAAAGTATCCAGCTGTCTCTGATTCTTAATAACAAAGACTTTATGAGAATACCTTTTGCAAACCTCCTGATATGCCGCCTGATTCTTGGCATCTCTCCCTTCCCAAAGAACCCAGCGGATAAACTCCCAGTCCAGTTTTTCCGTACATCCATGCCCCATGTCCCGTCTTGTTTGTCCCCGGTATTTTCGATAGCGCTTCCATACCCGGTACAGACAGGAAAAGCGATTAAATGACAGAAAAATAATCCGATCTGCCTCGGCAAGTCGGCGCTCGTACCCGGTTTTTCGATAATTGCCATCTATGATCCAGGAAGAGTGGGAATTCAAAAAATGAGCCACAATTTTCTGCATTTCTTCCCGGGGACGCTCCCTCCATCCTGGAAGCCAAAAAACATGATCCAAATGAAGTACCGGAGCCTGATATTTCTTGCCCAAATATCTTGCAAGAGTGGATTTTCCGCTTCCGCTATAACCGATAATCATAATCTTCATGTTTCATTTGCCCCCTTTTTCAGACACAAAAATGCCGCCAGGTTCCCCCGCTCATTTCCAAAAGTGCGATGAGAAAACAGCAGCCGGGGATTGCAATGTGTACAGATATCTGTCACATGAATATTTTCCGGATATACGCCTGCCTCTTCAAAAATAATTTCATTGGCCCGCCACAGATCCAATTGATATTTGCCGTTTTTCTTTTGATAATACAGTTGATTGTGATAGCCCGGTTTAAACGCTTTCCCAAAAGCTTCCGCCACCTCTTCTCCCACCTCAAAGCATTCCTGGCAGATACTGGGGCCGATACAGGCGATCACCTCTTCTGCTTTGGTTCCATATGCCGTTTTCATGGCATCCAAAGTAACTTTGCCCATCCGGTTTACCGTGCCTCTCCATCCGGAATGGGAAAGCCCAATAGCCTTATGGACAGGATCCAAGAGATACAGCGGTACACAATCCGCATAAAAGGTTACCAGCGTCATTTCAGGCACATTGGTAATCAACCCGTCTATATTCTGATAATCCCGCTCACGGATAATCCCTTTTCCCGCGTCCTCTTCAGTCACTGCCCGCACATTTGTGGTGTGAGTCTGCCAGGACAATACCATCCGGCTCCTGTCCACGCCTAATACGGCTGCCATCCGTCGGTAATTTTCCATCACATGTTCCGGGCAATCTCCTCTGGTAAATGTAAAATTCATGGAAGAAAATTTCCCTTTACTGACGCCGCCCATACGTGTGGAAAAGGCATGCTGTACCAGCCCGGTCGCCTCTAATGCCGGAAAAGTCAAATAGACAACACCTTGATTCTCATTTATTGTCAAAGCTTCCTTTCCCGTTTTTCGTTTCCATTCCATCCTGTCCACCCCTTTACGCAATCTAAAATGCATTGAGAATCCAGTCGATCCGGTCACCCAAGATGCTGATTACATCAAACCGGCATGGGGTATCCCCACACCGGTGGCTATAAAGATAATATTGCGCTGTCCGACGAATATGCTGCTGCTTTTTTGCCGTCACAGCTTCTGAGGGTTCCCCATTTCTGCTGTTTCGGCGATATTTTACTTCTATAAACACCAGGCATTCCCCATCCCGGCCGATCAGATCGATCTCTCCGGTACGATCCCGATAATTCCGTTCTAGGATTTCGATTCCTTTTTGACGGAGATAATCGGCGGCCCATTCCTCGTACTTTTTTCCGGTACGCCTTTTATTCTCATGGATTCTTCGGTTTTGATTCATAGAGCTCTCCTTCCAAAACGGCCAGGCAGAAAATGAGTTGCCTTTCTGTTATAGCTGGTCAGTAAACTTTCGGATAAAAGACCTTCTATGAATCGGGCAGCCGCCAAATTCCTGAATTGCTGCAATATGCGCACTGGTTCCATATCCCTTATGCCGGGCAAAACCATAGACCGGATATTGCCGATCATACTCCGTCATCAGATGATCCCTCGTTACTTTGGCCAGAATACTGGCAGCAGCGATCGATACGCTTTTGGCATCGCCTTTGATAATTTTTACCTGCGGGATATCTACACCAGGAATTTCCACAGCATCATTCAAAAGCACGCCCGGAGGGACAGACAAACCGGCAATCGCCTTTCTCATTGCCTCATACGTTGCCTGCAAAATATTGATTCGATCGACTTCCCCGGCGTCCACAACGCCGATACTCCAGGCAACAGCTTTCTCCTTAATCTCCACAAACAATGCTTCACGACGCTTTTCTGTCAGCTTTTTGGAATCGTTGAGAAATAAAATTTCACAATCTTTTGGTAAAATCACTGCTCCCGCCACTACCGGGCCCGCTAACGGGCCACGTCCGGCTTCGTCGATTCCGCAAATAGCAGAATAGGATGCGTATGCCTGCTCATAAGCTTTCATCTGTTCCAGACGTTCCCGCTCTGCTGCCAGCTTCTCCTCACTTAATTTTCTCATGGTAAAATCTCCGTTTTCTCCATCAAATGGTATCTGAAAATTATTTTTCATCTGGAATCTCTAAGGTAATTCGTCCCAGCTTTCCGCTGCGAAAATCGTCAAGCAGCAATCGGGCGGCCTTGGGCAAATCCAGGCTGCCGCCCTTCATCAGACAACCGCGAACTGCTGCGATATTTTCCAATATTTTTGCAGGCTCCATTCCGGCATCTGTGATTTCATACCGCTTCTCCAATACTCTGGGATAACGATTCTGCAAAAGCTTTAGCAATTCCAATGCCAACTCATCCCGATCTAATATTTCATCATTGATCGTTCCCAACAGGGCCAGTAAAATCCCTACGCGTGGATCTTCAAACTTGGGCCACAAGATTCCCGGCGTATCTAAAAGCTCTAATGATTTATTCAGGCGAATCCACTGCTTTCCCTTAGTTACTCCCGGACGGTTGCCGGTCTTTGTGCAGGCTTTTCCCGCAAAGGAATTAATAAAAGTGGATTTTCCCACATTGGGAATACCGGCTACCATGGCCCGTACCGGGCGGTTCATTATCCCCCGCCGCCGGTCTCGTTCCAGCTTTTCCCGGCAGGCTTCCTGTACTACGGCATTTATTTTTTTAAGTCCGGCACCGCTTCGGGAATCCACCTCGATTACATAAAATCCCTTTTTCCGAAACCATTCCGTCCAGGCTATATTCCACTGTTCTTGCGCCAGATCTGACTTATTTAGAAGAATCAGCCGGGCTTTTCCTTTTCCCAATTGGTCAATGTCCGGATTCCGGCTGGCAAGAGGAGCCCTGGCGTCTACCAGCTCAACAATCAGATCTATCAGGCGGATATCCTCCTGCATGGAACGCCGGGCTTTTGTCATATGTCCGGGATACCATTGTATGTTCAAATATTTGCCCTCCTTAATGAGATCGAATCAGGCGGATGTCCATCAAAGGATGAATCCGCAGCCATACCTTCCCCAGGATTTGCGACTCCTTTACATTTCCCACATTGGCAAAACGGCTGTCTTCGCTGCTGTCACGATTATCCCCCAAAAGAAAATATTCGTCTTCCCCTAACCTTACCGGGCTTTCAGCGAGTCCGGCCAGTGAAACTTGTTCCAGCCGTTCCCCTGCCTCCAAACGTTCTCCATTGATATAAATGTAACCGCCCTGGATCAGTACTTCTTCCCCGGGAAGCCCAATCACCCGCTTTACATTTGTTTTGTTATCCCCACGTTCAAATACTACCACATCCAATCGCTGCGGACTCATGAAATCATAGCTCAGCCGGTTCATTAAAACCACATCACCGGAATTTAAAAGCGGCATCATCGACTGGCCGGCAATCACAACCTGTCCACCAAAAGAATGCAGGCAGAACCAGGCAAAGGCAAGTACCACAACAATATCTACAATCCAGCTCATCACTGTCCGAATCGGACTAATCTCTTCTCTGTAATAAAAATCCACGTATACTCCCTCATCTATGATAAACGGAAAATCTTCCGAATTGAATTCGCTTATTTTTTCTCACGTGCCCCTGCGCAATCGAGTAGGGAAGAGCCATCTTCCCCTACCTGCGCGCCGTCTTAGCGGCATATTTCATCTGCACGGGCCTGTGCATAAAAATCAAGGGACAATTTTCATTGTCCCTCGTCTGTCCCTTACTTTACCAGTTCTTTTACCTTGGCAGCTTTTCCTACACGCTCTCTCAAGTAATTCAGTTTTGCACGTCTCACTTTACCTCTCCGCACCACTTCGATGTTGTCCACAAACGGAGAATGTACCGGCCAGGTCTTCTCAACGCCGATTCCGTTGGAATTCTTGCGGACAGTAAAGGTTTCGCGGGCACCACCGTTCTGTCTCTTGATCACCGTTCCCTCAAATACCTGAATTCTCTCACGGTTTCCCTCTTTGATCTTGTTGTACACCCGAACGGTATCGCCTACGTGGAATTCCGGTACGGATGCTTTCAGCTGCTCATCTTCAATCTTCTTGATAATGTCATTCATGTTGTGTGAACCTCCTTCATATGTTTGATGTTCTTTAATGCTTTTCAGGCAACAGAGGACCATCTCTTTTTCTTAGTCACAACGTCTTTGATATTAACATAATTTCCTTATAATTGCAAGTCCTTTTTCTCTTTCCGGCGCAGGCTTTTCCATTCTTCCAGAAAGAGTTTTTCCTTTTCTGTAAGATTTGCCGTCTCCAGCAGATCTGGCCGCCGCTCCCAGGTACGACAGATGGATTGTTCCCGTCGCCATTGTTCAATTTTCTTGTGATGCCCGGACAAAAGCACCTCAGGAACTCTTTTGCCTTCATATACCTCTGGCCGGGTATATTGGGGATATTCCAACAGGTTATCGTGAAAAGACTCAATCTCTGCTGACGCATCATTATTCAACACTCCGGGAATCAGCCGGGAAATACAGTCGATCATTACCATCGCCGGCAGTTCTCCTCCGGTCAGCACATAATCGCCAATGGACAAATAATCGCTGACAACCATCTCAAGTGCCCGCTCATCAATGCCCTCATAATGGCCGCACAAAAATACCAGATCCTCTTCCTTTGCCAGATTGCGGGCAATCGACTGATTAAACACACTTCCCTGAGGAGTCATATACAAAACTCTTGGCCTCTTTTTCAGACGCTCACACAGGGCTTCATAGGCAGCACATACCGGAGCTGCCTGCATAACCATTCCGGCGCCTCCCCCGTAAGGGGCATCGTCCACATGCCCATGCTTTTCTCTGGTAAAATCCCGGATATTGATGGCTTCAATAGACAAAATCCCTTTATTGACAGCCCGGCCAATGATACTGGTATTCAATCCATCCATAACCATTTCCGGAAACAAGGTCAGAATATGGTAATTCATCTTCGTATCCTCCCCGCAAAATCTTATAGATCCAAAAGGCCATCCATGATATGAACCGTAATCTTCTGTTCTGGCAGATTTACATCCAGAATGCATTCCTTAATGGCCGGGAATAAATATTCCTTTCCATCCTTTCCCTGAATGATATAGACATCATTGGCACCGGTCTTTAACACATCCTTCAAACTGCCGAACACTTCACCGTCCTCTGTCACTACAGAAAGTCCAATCAAATCTGCAATAAAGTTTTCATCGGGTCCTAGCTTTACCGCCTGATCCCGCCGAATCCACAAATCCTTTCCCTTATATTTCTCAATCTCATTGATATTATTGAATTCTTTAAACTTCAAAATAACCATGTTTTTAAAAAATTTTACGCTTTCAATATGGAGCGTTGCCGGTTCAGGGGAAATATCCAGCACCACAGTCTTTAATTTTTTAAAGCGGTTCACATCATCTGTAGTGGGATATACCTTGACCTCTCCGCGCACCCCATGGGTGGAGGAAATCACACCTACACGTAACATGTTTTCCATAAAGCCTGCCCCCTTCCTTCGCCTTGCGCTGACGCAAGCATCAGGCACGGAAAAGAAAAAAGGCTGCCGCTTCTCTTTGTCAGGCGACAGCCAATCCTGGCTATTGAATGTCCACAACAACCTTTTTGTCTTCTTTTGAAGCGGCGGCCTTGACAACTGAACGAATCGCCTTCGCGATACGTCCCTGCTTGCCAATCACCTTGCCCATGTCAGACGGCGCCACCTTTAACTCAATCACAATCTCGCCATCTTTCTCGGCCTCTGTTACCACCACTTCATCCGGGTTCTCAACTAATGCTCTCGCAATTACCTCTACCAGTTCTTTCATAGTAATCACCTCATCATTACTGAATGCCCGCGGTCTTTAACAGCTTCGCAACGCGGTCTGTCGGCTGGGCACCAGTCGCCAGCCACTTCTTCGTTGCTTCTTCGTCGAACTTAATTGCGCTCGGCTCCAGATTCGGATCGTAGGTTCCAACCTCCTCAATGAATCTGCCATCTCTGGGGGATCTGGAATCTGCAACAACGATTCTATAGAAAGGTTTTTTCTTTGCACCCATTCTTCTCAATCTCATCTTAACTGCCATGTCGTTTCACCTCCTTAACCTGTCTTTTGTTACAGCCGTTTATTTCTGCTGCATTCTATCAACAAATACGGAAAATTCCGCATTGTTATCAAACTCTGTAGCGGTATACCGCTCCGCCTGTTTTCTTCCAGCCTCTTTATTAAAAAGGCATCTTCATCTTGCCAAGCATACCGCCCAGGCCACCGAAACCACCACGGCCCTTTTTGCCGCCCATCATACCCGGCAGCTGTTTCATCATTTTTTTCATCTGATCAAATTGCTTGACGATACGGTTTACTTCACTGATGTCCACACCGGCGCCCCTGGCAATCCTCTGTTTCCGCGAGGGATTCATCAAAGACGGATTGGCCCGTTCTTCTTTGGTCATGGAAAGAATAATAGCCTCCACCCGGCTCATGGCTGAATCATCCACCTCCGGCATCCCGCCCTTTAGCTGTCCCATACCGGGCAGCATACTCATAATACCGCCTAAGCCGCCCATCTTTTTGATTTGCTGCATTTGCTCTAAAAAGTCGTTGTAATCGAACTCAGCCTTGCGCAGCTTCTGGCTCATCTCCCTGGCTTTTTCTTCGTCCAGCTCCAACTCTGCTTTTTCAATCAGAGTCAGTACATCCCCCATCCCGAGAATCCGCGATGCCATCCGATCAGGATAAAACTGTTCTAAATCAGACAGCTTCTCTCCCATACCAATATAAAGAATCGGCTTACCGGTCACTGAGCGGATGGAAAGCGCTGCTCCGCCTCGCGTGTCTCCGTCTAATTTCGTCAAAATCACTCCGTCGATACCAACTTTTTCCTGGAACATTGACGCCACATTTACGGCATCCTGGCCCGTCATGGCATCCACAACCAGCAGGGTTTGCTCTACGGCAACCGCATCCCGAATGCGCACCAGCTCTGTCATCATACTCTCATCCACATGCAGGCGGCCTGCCGTATCCAAAATCACTACATTATATCCGTTCTTCGCCGCATGCTCTACGGCAGCTTTGGCAATATTTACCGGATCCTGATGCTCCCCCATGGAAAAAACCGGAACTCCCTGTCGTTCTCCGTTGATTTGCAGCTGTTGAATCGCTGCCGGACGATATACATCGCAAGCAGCCAAAAGCGGTTTGCGCCCTTTGGCCTTCAACTTTCCGGCAATCTTCGCCGTGGTGGTAGTCTTACCGGCGCCTTGAAGTCCTGCCATCATGATCACCGTGATCTCATTGGCAGGCTTTAAAGAAATCTCCGTGGTGTCCGATCCCATCAGACGGATCATCTCTTCATTTACAATCTTGATCACCATCTGGCCCGGCTGCAACGACCCCAGCACTTCCTCTCCCACTGCGCGCTCTTGTACGGAGCTGATAAACTGCTTGACTACCTTAAAACTGACATCTGCCTCCAAAAGCGCCATCTTCACTTCTTTCAAAGCGGCTTTCACATCCGCTTCGGTCAGGCGGCCCTTGCCACGCAGACTCTTGAATACATTCTGCAATTTATCAGATAAGCTTTCAAAAGCCATAGTAATCCTCCTGCTGTTAAAGCTCCATAATCTTTTCGGATAGCTGTTCTATATGCTGAATCAACTGCTCATCTCTGGTCTTCTGAAACAGCTGCAGCGTCTGTCGAATCTCCGCCACCATCTGCCGTGTTTGCTGAAACTTGCTGACTAAATGCAGTTTCTCTTCATAGTTGTCAAGAAGACGGTCACACCGCTTAATCAGATCGTGGACTCCCTGTCTGCTGATTCCCTGTTCCTGGGCTATCTCTCCCAGTGACATATCATGGAATACGGCGTCTTCATAGATAGCACGCTGATGTTCGGTCAAAAGTTCACCATAGAAATCGTATAATAAGCTTTGCTTTACAATATCCTCCATAACACCACCTGCATTATCATACAGGAAAATGCAGGTGGTGTCAAGTGTTTTTTCTTTACACCTTTTCGGAAAATAAATGGCTCAAAGGGGGGTGTCGCAAAATAAGTCACCCGTCATTTCTCTATCCTGTGTTCGGACGGTTCACGTACAC
>CAJUPI010000090.1 GCA_910588125.1 uncultured Lachnospiraceae bacterium | reverse complement strand
TCCCGAAACCGGAAAAAGCGGCAGACCATTTTTCCGCCTCTTCCCGCTCCTTTTTTCATAGCATACCTTCTGAGAAAATTAACTTAATGACATTGGCATCTAAACTGTAACGAGTTTAGCATATGCTTTTTAATTCTGCAACCTGCACCTTGCATTTTCCTATATCTTTATCTATACTATTCTTATAGCCACCCACCCCATCTCAAAGGAGGCGCTTCCATGCAGATCACCCGTCTTGCCATCCACAATTTCAAATCCATTCAGGCTCTGGAGATCCCAAACATTGAAAATGCCTTAATTCTGGTAGGCAAAAATAACACAGGGAAAACAGGTATCCTCAAAGCCATCCGGGCTGCCCTGGGAAATTATCCGGTATCCCAGGAAGATTTTAACGAAAAAAATCAAAATATAGAAATTTCCATGGTTCTGAGCATCACGCCTGAGGATCTGGCCCAGCTTCATCTCCAGGGACGTGTCAGCCAATACAAACGCCTGGAAGCCTGGAAAAAGGATTTCTGTAACAAACTTCCTTCCTTTGACGGCAGACAGCTTTCCTTTACCTGCATAATCAACCACAATCAGGACATCCGCTACCACGACGGTTTCCGCAAACATAACCGCTTCATTCCAGAACTGCTTCCCCGGCTCTACTTTATCGATACCGGCCGCCAGCTTACTGCATTCCAGGAAGATCTTCTTTTGTTTCAGGAAGAAGAACAGCTGCACCATCTTCGCTCCAACACCTGTATGTTCAGCTCCTCCAAGCTATGCAACCAGTGCTTCAGCTGCATTGGCCTAATCAACCAGAAAAAGCCAGAAGAACTGCTGCTGTGCGAAACTGCCCGTCTTCTGGAATACAAAATGTATCAGTTAAACCTCAGTGGTTTTTCCGGAAAGGTCAACGAAAATTACCGGAAAAACGGTGGCATGGAAGAGATACTTTATACCCTGACCTGCAATCCGGATGCCATATTCCGCGTAACTGCTGAAACACGGCGGGACGGGCAGACGCATTCTCAGCCCATCGAAGATCTGAGCAACGGTATGAAGAGTATCTATATGTTGTCCCTGCTGGAAACCTATATTGACAGTGAAAAACGCATCCCCAGTATAATCATGGTCGAGTATCCGGAGCTCTTTTTGCACCCCTCCCTCCAAAAGACTGCCGGGGCTATTCTGTATCGGTTATCCAAGAAAAATCAGGTCATTTTTTCCACTCACTCCCCGAACCTGATTGCCAATTTCACCAGCCGTCAGCTCCGCCAGGTAGCCACAGATCCCGACGGACATCCCTTCGTGCGCGGTCATGCCAATATAGACCAGATCCTTGATGACCTTGGTTATGGTGCGAACGACCTTTTAAACGTCAACTTTGTTTTCATCGTCGAGGGCAAACAAGACAAAAGCCGCCTGCCCCTGCTGCTGCGAAAATATTACCCCGAATTGCATGATGCCGATGGGCGTCTCTCCCGCATCGCAATAATTACCACCAACAGCTGCACCAATATCAAGACATATGCCAACCTGAAATATATGAATCAGGTATATCTGCGGGAGCAGTTTCTGATGATCCGCGACGGTGACGGAAAAGATCCGGAAAAGCTGGCCAGCCAGCTCTGCCGCTACTACGACGAACGCAATGCGGAAGACATCGATAAGCTGCCCAAGGTCCGCCGGCGCAATGTCCTGATCCTGAAGTATTATTCGTTTGAAAACTACTTCCTGAACCCTGCTGTCATGGTCCGCCTTGGCATTGTCGAAAGTGAAGCCGCCTTCTGGCATACCCTTCTCACCAAATGGAAAGAATATCTTCACCGCCTCTCAAGCAGCCGCCATCTGACTGAACTTTTGGGAAAAGATATTACTACTGTGGAGGATTTGCAGAAAAACTTTGAGATTTTCAAGATCTGCATTCGGGGCCATAACCTCTATGATATCTTCTATGGTCCCTTTAAACAGCAGGAGAATGAAATTCTCCGGCAGTATATCGACCTGGCTCCCAGGGAAGATTTTCAGGATATTCTCGATGCCCTGGACGCCTTTCCCTTTTTTGAGAGTCGAAAGCCTTTTGTTTCGACATGACGTTTGAAGGAGAATAAGGTACGCCATGGAACAAAGAGCGGGAAGCGGCGGGAAATGGTCTGCGGCTTTTTCCGGTTTCGGGATCAAGAATTCCTGCACAGTCAAAAGCCGCAGACCATTTCCCGCCGCTTCCCGCTCCTTGTTCCATGGCTGAGTATTCCCGGGCTTTAATTTAATAGGTCATCCCCCAAAGGCATACCTTCTAAGAAATCTATGGCAGTTATCACATCAATGCCTGATACAGCTCCTTGATCTCCTGTACAGAAGTATCCCGCGGATTTCCCGGGCGGCAGGCATCGGCAAACGCCGACTCTGACAGGAAATCCAGATCCTTCTCCTTGGCAATTTCTTTTAAATCCGCTGGAATCCCCACATCCGCCGACAGCTTTTTCACTGCATCCACAGCTGCCTTGCGATATTCTTCCTGACTCATCCCGTCCACGCCTTTAACGCCCATGGCTCTAGCAATTTCGCGGTATTTTTCACCGGTGCAAGGCGCATTATACTCCATCACCGTCGGCAGCAAAATCGCATTGGCCACTCCGTGAGGAGTATCATATACCGCTCCCAGAGAATGCGCCATGGAATGCACAATTCCCAATCCCACATTGGAAAAGCCCATGCCGGCTATATACTGTCCCAATGCCATCCCCTCTCTGCCCTCCGGCGTATTGGCAACAGCTCCTCGAAGAGAACCGGAAATAATTTCAATGGCCTTCAAATGGAACATATCCGTCATCTCCCAGGCGCCTTTTGTGATATATCCCTCAATGGCATGAGTCAAGGCGTCCATACCAGTAGCCGCAGTCAATCCCTTGGGCATGCTGGCCATCATATCCGGATCAACCACCGCGATCAGCGGGATATCGTGGGTGTCCACGCATACAAATTTACGCTTTTTCTCTGTATCAGTAATGACATAATTGATGGTAACCTCTGCCGCTGTCCCTGCCGTAGTGGGAACTGCAATAATCGGTACGCAGGGATTCTTCGTGGGAGCCACCCCTTCCAGGCTTCTCACATCCTCGAACTCCGGATTGGTAATAATAATCCCCACTGCTTTGGCCGTATCCATGGAAGATCCGCCGCCGATAGCGATAATGTAATCCGCGCCGGAAGCTTTGAACGCCGCCACCCCACTCTGCACATTCTCAATGGTAGGGTTCGTCTTGATATCCGAGTAAATCTCATAAGCCATTCCTGCTTCTTCCAGCACATCTGTCACCTTTTTTGTCACGCCGAACTGAATCAAATCCGGATCCGAACACACAAAAGCTTTTTGGAATCCCCGGTTCTTTGCCTCTGCCGGAATCACATGGATAGCGCCAGCCCCATGATGAGAAGTTTCATTCAATACAATTCTGTTTGCCATGATATACTTACCTCCTGTTAAATGAAATACATAATGATATGATACCAGGGTCAAAAGGTCAAAAAATCCGATGCAAGCTTGCTTGCAAGAGGATTTTTGAACTTGGAACCTGCAAAAACACCGAAAAGTAGCCATTTTCACAGAAAAATGAGCGAATTTGAGGTGTTTTAAGATTGCGAGAGCATGAAATGCGGAGCAATCCGTGGTATTATAGGGGCCAAAATACCTTTTGACCCCAACAACATGATATAATTTTAACGATTTTAGAGCAAAAAAGAAAGTGACAATCTGCTTCTTTTGTCACTTTCCTCAATGTTTTGTACAAATATGCCAAAAGGCCTTGTATCTTTTGTCTAACATTGCCTGGCAAAAATTCTGATAAGCTTCATGATAGCAATCCCAGAGTTTCAAATACTTTTGCCAGCTTTGGGGGAATCGCCTCTACTAGTTTATCTGCCATCTGCTGTGGCGTGTCCTTCATCCCTCCCAACACCCACTTCACAGTCATATAAACAGATCCCCGGCAATATAACTCCAGTTGAAACTGCAACTCCTCCTCCAACAATTTATTCGTTCTGCGGGCTAACAAATCATGATAAAACTGCAAAATCAATTCAAAGTCATGTTCTTTAAGAGAATTGTGATCATCGGATCGAAATGCCCCGCCAAAAAACGCCTTTTCATCTAAAATAAAGGCAAACTTCCTGGCCAAACTATCCCGTACCGTACTGCCTGTCTCAATCTGTCCCAGTGATTGCTGAACCAGCTTATCAAAATACCAATTGATCAGATCATATTTATCTTTAAAATTGCGATAAAAGGTCTGACGCGTCACACCGCATCCCTCGGCGATATCCTTCACCGTGATCCGATCTACCGGAGTTGTCTTCATACATCTCTTTACGGAATCCGCCAGCTTATATTTTGTATTTTCCTGCCGTCTGGAATTGCCTTCCATGCCAGATTATTCTCCTTATCATGGTATGATTCTTTTCC
Source organism: uncultured Lachnospiraceae bacterium (assembly GCA_910588125.1). GTDB lineage: Bacteria > Bacillota > Clostridia > Lachnospirales > Lachnospiraceae > Brotaphodocola. Next base: position 4,744 of record CAJUPI010000090.1, on the reverse strand, counting down.
TTTAGTTATCTGTAAGAGTCAGCGCCCTTCCTTCTTTGCAAATCGGGGTAAGCTTTCCGCCGGCAATGAGAAACGCGTTTCCATATAGGACCTCACGTCCGCCGGCACTCATGATGTAGCTTCCATCCTCCAGTGCATAAAACTTGTGGCCCACGCTGTCCGGATATGTAATCCCTTCCATCAACCTCCGTCCATCCAGCATATAGTCTTTTACCATCTGATAATGGGGTAAAATCTGCAGGTGGGTCAGGCCCAGTCCCGGCAGAAAACGCTCATACTTCGGATCTGACGCCTCCCCGGAAAGCTCCGGCTGTGCATAAACCACCTCTGCGCAATTCATACTGCCGGCACTGATTCCCATGATCACCCCGCCAAAATCCTGCAGGCGCTCCCGCAGCCCTATCTGCCGAAAAAAGCGATTTTGCGTCGGCACATGGCCTCCTCCCAGAATCACTACATCGCTGCCGGCGAGCCACTCTGCCAGACAGCCCATAGTTGTTCTTTCTAACAGCCGCATCGTTTTCACGGCGATCTCGCTCGCCGCAAATACCCGGGTAAAATATTCTGCCATTTCCTGATTTTTTTCCGGATCATCCGGAGTTGCCGTGATCAGCAACACCCGGGGATTTTCCTGACATGCCTGCCGGAATTGCTTTAAAAACCCGTTTTTTGATGTAAAAGGCCCTGTCACCCATTCTCCGTCCACTTGATACGATGCATCCGGGCTGCTGGTAAGGAAAATTGTTTTTGCTGAATTATTATGATTCATGAATGCCTCCTGTCTGGTAGATTTGATCTTAACCTTTTTATGCATAATCCGCAAAATCCGAATATCTAACCGGCCTATTTCGCCTTGTAGGACAAAAGCTCATCGTATGCGTCTTGATCCGTCTTTAACTGTGCTTCATTCCCCACAGTAGCGATACCCGACTGCTCGATAATTTCCCGGACACATTGCGCTGCTTCCTTCTGATCCGCTACAACCGCATGTTTCATAACATTGACTACATCGCAGGCTTTTCGAGTATCACGCCCTACAATCTCGTTTTCCATGGCTGCGATCGGCTGTGTCAGCACGCCCCTGGCCATATTTGCTGTGGCGACTGCCGTAAGAATATATCCGTCCAAATCCTCCTGGGCCAGCTCCAGCTTTGCAATGGCATCCGCCGTCCCCTCAAAAACTTTTACCGTCTCTGCCGCATTGGGATCGCTGTAGCTATATATGATCATTGCTCCGTTGTCAGCCAAAAAGCTGATGCCGCTACTATACGCTCCCATCTGAAAACGAAGCTTCGGAACCATATACCGATCCGCTGCTGCCATCAGAAACGGCACATACTTTCCGGAAAATCCGTCATTTTCATAACAATTTCCCATAATAACCGCATATTGATCGGAACTTTCCAGGATCGCGGCCCGCTTCTGCACCCTTTGGGGCAATGAGAGCGAACTTTCACCCGTTTCTTTGAAAGGAAACGCCTTAAAAATATCCGCGCTGATGGTTCTTATCTTTTCAAGGTCAGCTTCCGGAGCCGCACAGGAAAATACCAGACGCCCTTTTTTTATCAGTTTATCGGAAACAGACTGAAGATTCTCTGCCAGCACTGCTCCATAGGCACTGTCTTCTTCCAGCTTATCTTTGATCTCCTCGAGATAATAATAAAATTCCTGTCCCCTGTACGCTTCCTGATAAGCATAATTGCGATAGACATAGGACGCCGCCAGATCGCGCGCAACATTCAGCTTATCACCTGCACGCGATAAATCATAGAAATCAGCCTCCCTCACCAGCAGTTCCTGAATCCGCTTCGTATCGGTAAAATCCGTGCTTTCCAGCATCTCCAGCAGAAGATTAAGCCCTGCCTCATAATCTTTTGTCAGCGTAGTCCAATCCAGCCTCATCATCGGATACGCCTCATCTCCGTCCGGATACAGACAATCTATCCCATAAGAATACAGATATTCGCTTTTCAAATTCAGGATTTCTTCTAAAGTGTGTTCCCTGGTACCCATATTTCCTGCCAGCATACTGTAAAGCCCCAGTTCCATCTGTTCTTCATCCGAAAGATCACTGATATCCAGATACATTCTGTATCTCCCCACGTTTTCCGCCTCTGCCGGAGCCATATAATAGGTAACTCCGTCCCCTTCTTCCTTTTCATAATCCGTATAAGGCTCTTTATCGGGAATGTCCGACGGAGCAATCATAAAATCACTATTGGAGCCTTCCGATTCGTTCCATTCCCTGAATTCTATCGTATCCTGGATCATCTGTTGAATCTCATCTCCGGTCATGGAGGCTTTCATGTCCGCCAGATAAGCATCCCGTTCACCAAGAATCTGCTCGGCAAGTCCTGGTTTTGGCACATTGGTAACCAATGCGCTCCTCCCGGCATGATAAACCTCTGCTGCCAGACGCCGAAAAATTTCCTGTCCGCTATCTGCTTCCACCTTGTTTAGCGTCTGCTCAAAAACCTGGTAAAAATCATACTTTCCTGTGTGTGTCCAGTAATTGACAATTTCCGGGAAAATATTTACCCCTACGTTGCCCTGATCCCTGAGCAAATAATTGGATGTCTTTATCTGCTTTAACACCGAACGCAAGATTTCCCCTTCAACCCCGTCCTCGGCAATCCGGGCCAATGTTTCTGCCACCGCTGCTTTAAATTCCTGGCTCTGCTCCGGCTCTCCATAGTACAGGCTAAATACAAGATATGGCTTTATATTATACAGATTTATATTAACACTTGTCGGATTCTGTATCCCATGTGCCTTTAAATTCGTGTGAAAAATAGAATTTTCATGGTTCAATACTTCAGTCAGCACAATCCATGCCGTCAAATCCTCCCAGGCTGTATCCTCCAGGCTGAATGCATAATCAACCTCAGAAGCATTTTCTGTCTGATCCCCTTTATAAGCCGGTACAAAAACTATTTTTTCCTCATAGCCATCTTTTGCAGCCGCATCTCTATAAGCCGAAAGATCGGTTCCCTCTTTTGCAGCTTTTGACAGATATTCCTTGTCAATAAAGCTTAAAATGTTTTCATAATCCATATCGCCATACAAAAAAATCAGGCTGTTATCAAAATGATAGTAACGCTTGTACGTATCCAATACGGCCTCATAGGTGAGTGCCTGATAGTTTCTGTGAGAGCGTCCGATTTCATTGGCAGCAAACTGTCCCGGATATAGCGCATCTTCCAAATTATTCATCGCCTCTATCGACATATCCGTCAAAAAACCAAAGTCTTCTGAATAAACCGTACCAATTATGTGAATCTCATCCTCCGGGCTGTCTAATTCATAACGAACCGCCTCCCGTTTAAAAATATTTTCATTCTTAAGAATATCCGGCGCTACCATACAACTTAAATACGCGTCTATAAGCTTGATAAACTGTTCTTCACTTTCAGAGCTGACAGGATAAGATGTAAATGTGTTGTAAGTAAATGCATTGACAAAGGTACTGTAGCTCTTTCCTGCTAAATCAAAAAACAGATTTTTGCTGGGATATTTATCCGATGAAGCAATAATCGCATGCTCGAATACATGGTTGGTATCCGTTTCATCAATATACGGCGTATGATAGTTAATAGAAAACGCCAGCTCCGGATCGTTGTTTTTTACCCAAAGCAACTTTGCCCCGCTTTTTTCATGAGTGAACCCAACGAGCTTTGCCTGTAGCATTTCGCTGTCAGAAAGAGAATTCACCGTAAACCCGGCAATAACATCCCCTACTGCCAGACCTGCCCCTGACTGGCCGCCCGATTCCTTTTGTACTGCCAAAGCAGCCGTCTCTGTCCCCGCCGCTTCTACTGTCTGGCCGGCAGTGCTTTCTTCGATCTTCGGGTCGCCGCACCCGCTTAAATTTGCCAAAACCACTGCCATGGCCAGAGCCATGGTTTTCTTGTAAATTCGTTTCATTATTCTCTCCTTATATCAATTCATGATACTCTTAGTGAGCAAGTAACCATTGATTTTTAGGCTGTGAAGATTTCCTCTATTCGAATGTCCTCTCATAATTTGAGTATACCACACTTTTACCAGGTAGTAACGCTTTATTTTGTCTTAGTCCTCCAAAGCCCTTAACCTTCCCACCAATGTCATTCAGTTGATTTTCTCAGAAGATACGCCATGAAAAAAGGTGCGGGAAGCATAAAACAAAGAGAATGTTACAAAATAGGTCCCCCTCCATTTCTCTTATCTAGTGTCCGGCTGTTCACGAACATTCTGTCTGATATTGACGGATTTTTTCCGTTAAGAGCAGACTGTGTGTACGTGAACCATCCGAACACAGGATAAGAGAAATGGAGGGGGACTTGTTTTGCAACATCCTCTTTCCCGTCCTATTTTCTGGCCCCGTCCGGGCCAATGGTGTAGCCGTCAATCGTGGTATTGACTGCCATAAAACCGTCTGTGTAAAAGTAATACCACTTGCCGCCAATCTGTTTCCAGCCACCGGAGAACATCCAGCCGTTATTGTCCAGCCAGTACCATTTTTCGCCGTCTTGCAGCCAGCCGGTGGCGGGCTTGCCGTTTTTCATGTACTGCCAGGAGCCGCTGTGGTTCTGCATCCAGCCCTGGGCGGTCTGCGGGTCAATGACGATTTCCACAAACCGCCGCAGGACGGCAGCAACCTCGGCGCGGGTGGCGGTTCCTTTCGGGTCAAAGCGGTTGCCGCCTTTCCCCGCCATGATGCCCGCCTGCTGCATGGCTTTGACTTCCTTTGCCGCCCAGCCGCTGA
>CAJUPI010000089.1 GCA_910588125.1 uncultured Lachnospiraceae bacterium | reverse complement strand
TACAGCTAAACGAAGCCTGCTCCTCCGGCTGTGGCTCCTTTATCGAAACCTTTGCCAAATCCTTAAACTACGATGTGGAAGCCTTTGCAAAGGAAGCTCTCTTTGCTGTCAACCCGACGGATCTGGGCACCCGCTGCACAGTATTTATGAATTCCAATGTAAAACAGGCACAAAAAGAAGGGGCTTCCGTAGCTGATATTTCAGCAGGATTGGCTTATTCTGTCATCAAAAATGCCCTTTTTAAAGTCATCAAAATCACCAATGCCTCGGATCTGGGAAAGCATGTAGTGGTCCAGGGCGGTACTTTCTATAACGATGCGGTCCTGCGCAGCTTCGAGAAAATATCCGGTTGCCAGGCTGTCCGTCCGGACATTGCCGGCATTATGGGCGCCTTCGGCGCTGCCTTAATTGCCAGAGAACGCTATGACCGCTCGAAAAAAACTTCTATGATGGCTTTAGATAAAATCACTGCTTTGCAATATGAGACCTCCATGACCCGTTGCAAGGGCTGTACAAACCATTGTGTATTGACAGTAAACCGCTTTGAAGGGGGCCGGCAGTTTGTCAGCGGCAACCGCTGTGAGCGGGGATTGGGGAAAGAAAAATCCAGAAAAGAAATTCCCAATCTTTTTGACTACAAATATCACCGGATGTTTGATTACGAATCCCTCACCCCGGACATTGCTCCCAGAGGAACGATCGGAATCCCCCGGGTGCTTAATATGTATGAGAATTTCCCCTTCTGGGCCGTTTTTTTCCGGAAGCTGGGCTTTTCTGTGGTGCTCTCTCCCCAATCCAACAGAAAAATATATGAACTGGGGATCGAATCCATCCCCAGTGAATCCGAATGCTATCCCGCCAAGTTGGTCCATGGGCATATTTCCTGGCTGATCAAGCAGGGAATCCGGGAGATTTTCTATCCTTGTATTCCCTATGAGCGCAATGAAACGCCTCAGGCAGGCAACCATTTCAACTGCCCCATGGTCACCTCCTACGCCGAAAATATCAAAAACAATGTGGAGGAGCTGGCTGAATTCGATATCCACTTCATGAATCCCTTCTTCGCATTTACCAACGAAGAAGTTCTGACAAAACAACTGATTGTAGAGTTCGGAAAGGAATATCAGATCTCTTCCATTGAGATCCAAAAGGCGGCTCACGCTGGCTGGGAAGAACTGCTAAAATCCCGCCGGGACATGGAGAAAAAGGGAGAAGAGACCATCGCCTGGCTCAAAAAACATAACCGCAATGGAATCGTGCTGGCGGGACGCCCCTACCATGTGGATCCAGAAATCCATCATGGGATTCCGGAGCTGATCACCTCCTATGGACTGGCCGTCCTGACCGAGGACTCAGTCTCCCATCTGGCGGATGCCGAACGGCCTTTGGTGGTGACCGATCAGTGGATGTACCATTCCCGGCTCTATCGGGCCGCCACCTATGTCAAACAAAATGATTTTCTTGACCTGATTCAGCTTAATTCCTTCGGCTGCGGCTTAGATGCCGTGACTACCGATCAGGTACAGGAAATCCTCACCGGTTCCGACAAAATCTATACCGTATTAAAGATTGACGAGGTAAACAACTTAGGCGCCGCCCGTATCCGCATCCGTTCGCTAATCGCCGCCCTGCGGGTACGCAGCCAGAAGCACTATGAGCGCCATGTGGTATCCAGCTCCTACAACCGGATGGTCTTTACCCGAGAGATGAAGAAAGACTATACGCTTTTATGTCCCCAGATGTCCCCCATCCATTTCGAGCTTCTGGAACCTGCTATGCAGGCGTTTGGCTATCGGATGGAAGTACTGCAAAACGATACCCGCTCTGCCATTGATGTTGGGCTGCAATATGTCAACAACGACGCCTGTTACCCTTCGTTGATCGTCATCGGACAGGTGATGGAAGCGCTGCTTTCCGGCAAATATGATTTAGAACACACAGCCGTCCTGATGAGTCAGACCGGCGGCGGCTGCCGTGCTTCCAACTACATAGGCTTCATCCGCCGTGCACTGGAAAAAGCCAACATTCCCCAGGTTCCGGTTATCTCCGTCAATGCCAATGGCATGGAGACCAATCCTGGTTTTACCATCACCCCTGCTCTCGTCACCAAGGCCATGCAAGCCATCGTATATGGAGACATTTTCATGCGTGTGCTCTATGCCACCCGCCCTTATGAGCGGGAACCAGGTTCCTCCAATGCCCTCCATGAAAAATGGAAAGCCCGCTGTATCCGCAGCCTTTCCACCAAAGCTGCGAACATGATGGTGTTTGGCCGGAATATCCGGGGTATTATTCGAGATTTCGATACTCTTCCCCGTTTGAACGTGGAAAAGCCTAAGGTCGGCATCGTAGGCGAGATTCTGGTAAAGTTTTCACCTCTGGCAAACAACCATATCGTAGAGCTTTTGGAAGCCGAGGGCGCTGAGGCTGTCATGCCGGATTTGATGGATTTTCTGCTGTACTGCTTCTACAACAGCAACTTTAAGGCAGAACATTTGGGAGGAAAGCAATCTTCGGCCTGGCTTTGTAATCTTGGGATCTCTCTATTGGAATTCCTCCGCCGGACCGCCCGCCGGGAGCTGGAGAAAAGCGAACACTTCACCCCGCCGTCCCGCATCCGAGATTTGGCCCATATGGCCGAAGATTTCGTGTCCCTTGGCAATCAGACTGGTGAAGGCTGGTTTTTAACCGGAGAAATGCTGGAGCTGATTCACAGCGGTGTAAAAAACATTGTATGCACCCAGCCTTTCGGCTGCCTGCCAAACCATATCGTCGGCAAAGGCGTGATCAAAGAATTACGGCGCAGGCATCCAGGATCCAATATTATCGCTGTGGATTATGACCCTGGCGCCAGTGAGGTAAATCAGCTGAACCGAATTAAATTGATGCTGGCAACAGCGCAGAAAAATATGTTGGAATGTGTGTAAAGCAAAATATATAGAGACCAAAGGGGTACAAAACAAACCGTCCGTCATTTCTCTTATCCTTGTGTCCGGCTGTTCACGAACATACTGTCTGGTATTTAGCGGACTTTGTCCATTAAGAGCAGACGGTGCTGTACATGAGCCATCCGAACACAGGATAGAAAAATGGCGGGCGGTTTGTTTTGCACTCCAATGTCATTCCGTTTAGCTTTAAGAATACTCAGCCATGGAAAAAGGGACGGGAAATGGTCGGCTGCTTTTTCCATGGCGTACCTTCTGAGATAATTAACGAAATAACATTGGCAACCTCCGCGTCTCTTTCTCCGGAATCCTGCCATTTCTCACCCGTTTTTATCCAGCAACGCTCCCACTGTTTTTTCTCCCTCTTCCGGCAATTCAATAATATAATAATCATAAGCATTGACCACCGTCGTCTCACCGACCTGATCCACTCTTTTAAAACCCGTCCCATAATTGGCATGTACATGCCCATGGACAAACAGCTTCGGCCGATAGCGCCGGATCAGCTCGCCAAAGCAGGCAAATCCCCGGTGAGGAAGATCCTCTAAATCATTGACCCCTGCCGCCGGTGCATGCGCGACTAAAATATCAAATCCTCTGTTCCATTTCAGTTTCCACCACAGCCGGCGAATCCGGCGGCGCATTTCGCGCTCTGTATATTGATTCTCCGCCTGGGGCAGATAGCGCATAGAGCCACCCAGCCCCAGGATCCGGACTCCCCGGAACACAAAGATATCATCTTCAATGCAGATACATCCGCCGTAAGAATTTTGGCTGTAAGGCTCATCATGATTTCCCATCACGAACAATACCGGCGCACTGGACATACTGGCAAAGAAATCCAGATAATTTTGCTTCAGATCTCCACAAGCCAGGATCAAATCCACCCCGGAAATTTTCTCCGGTGTAAAATATTCATATAATGACTTCGATTCACAGTCTGCCAGTACCAGAATTTTCACCTTTTTTCTCCTCCGTACCCGTCGCCTCCGCCTTGACGCCATTTGCGCGAATCATTGCCTGGGCTTCCGGCTTAAACAGCTCAATCGCCGGAATCTGTCCGGCCACATTGTCGCACAGCCATCCCATACGAATGATCTCCTCTGGTGTCAGGCCGCGGCCTTCCTCGCCGATTATCTGCCCCTTCTGGGCATAGATCTTTCCGTCAAACGGGTGGAAAGACCCGCAGCGAATCGACCATCGCAGAAAATCGATCAGGCGCTGAGTGCTGGAAGGAAGATTCTTGGAGCAAATCACATCAATCACATCGGCAGACATCCCCCACCAGTAATTGATCGCCTTCTTTCCCTTCAGGCTCTTGTCCTCCTGCTCTCCCCGACAGATCTGGTTCACTATCTGTTCATAGAATCTACCCCAGTTCACCAGAGAGGTGGCAAGATTCTCAACCGTCCCGTCCGGAGTCTTACAGTACAGGCCGAACTCCCGGGATGCTTTGCTTGGCGTGATCAAGTCTTCACCGGATATATGCGTAATCCCTTCCTGTTCCAGCTCCTTCCGGCAATGATGTTCCCTGAGGCCGGTCCATTTCAGATAGATCTTTGCCCGTGGATTGATCATCCGCGCTCCCATAGCAAAGGCATTGATATTAGATACCATGCCATAGATCGGATAATCTGCAAGATAGCCCAGCTTCTCCTGCTCACTCATTGCCGCCGCCAGTGCGCCCATTAAAAACTTCGGCTCATACATGCGGGCATAATAGGTACGGATAGAGGAATATGACATATTGACCGAACAATTAAATATTCTCAGCTTGGGATATTTGATAGCCGCCTTAACGCTGCCTGCCGCCATCTGCGGCGCCACGGTAAAGATTACATTGCACCCCTCGGCCACCGCCGCATCAATCGTCTGTAAAAGCGCCTCCTCTGTCTCCACATCCTCATACGAGCGGGTTTCCATCCGGCCGCCAAAGCGCTGCTCCAAATCCATCCGCCCCAATTCATGTGCATAGACCCAGCTGGAGCTCTCCTTGCTCTTTAAATAGATAAAGGCCGGCTTTAACATCTCCGGTTCTACCGTGGTACCCGGAATGAGCCAGTTCAAAAGCTTCGGGGAAGAGCTTTCCTTCACCTCCGGCTTTTCTACCAGCGCAATCTCACTGCCGCGGGATGTCAAAAGCAGCTCATCCCAAATCCGGAGCAGATCCTTTTTCATCTGATCCGCGGTCCGCTCCTTCGCCACCTCATAGCTGAAAAATTCCACATATTTTAGGAAGGCATCCGATGCGGTCAGCTCGAGTTCTTCGGTGCGCTCATGATAAAACACCTTGGAGAACCGATCGTAAGTCGCCTTAAAATATTGCCTTTCATCCTCAGACCAGATTTCATCCGGCTTTTTCCCCATGGCTTCTAAAAGCCTCTTGTAGCTGCCTTCTCTGCTGAACCAGACATCACAGTTAAAGGAGACCTGATAAAAATCAAGGAATTCATAGTACAGCTTAGTATCCCGGTCATCACTGCGCCGCGGGATCAGCCGTATCACGGATGCGGTAATGCTGTAAGCATGCACGTATTTCAATACGCTGACCCGCTTATTCCCTTCCTGGACATAGAAGCGGTTCATAAACTCATAAGCCAGGATCGGATCATGAATCCCTTCCTCAATCTGATGATCATAAAGATACGCCCACTTAGCCCCGAACTCCGACCGTTCTCCCAAAAGAGGCATAAAATTGCTGGCAAATGCCTGTGTCCGGCCCTGTGTTTTCGTTCCCACCACCCGTTCCAGCGGAATGTCGATCACTCCCAGATTTACCTCTGACACAATATCCGTATTTGCCAGGATATCATCCAATACCGGCAGGTAAGGATACTGTCCTTTGGATACCGCTTCCTGATACCGCCTCCGCCCCTGCCGCAGAGCGCCGCTATAATCGTATAAAGCCATCAAAATGCTCCTTTCACCCGCTATTGTTTACATCCGTTCCGGTGCGTCAAAGCCTAACACCTGAATTCCTGCCACCAGCACATCCTGTGTCAGGGTAATCAGCTGAATCCATCCGGCCTGCCTGTCCTTATCTTCCTGCGTAAGAATTTTATTATCCCGGTAAAAGCCATTAAAAGCATTCGCCAGCTCATAGACATACTGGCAGATTTTATGCGGCGCCAGTTCAGCAAATGCCGCCACCATCACCTCATTATAACGTGTCAGCTCAAGCATCAGTTCCCGCTCGGCAGCCCCGTTTGCCGGAAGAATCTTTGCACTGCCTGCACTGCCGCCGGCCTCCTGGTAGTTCTTGAGAATTGAGCGGATCCGCACAATCGTGTAGAGCAGGTACGGCCCGGTATTTCCGGTAAAAGAAGTAAAGCGATCCATATCAAAGATATAATCCTTGGCGGCCTGATTTGAAAGATCCCCGTATTTGAGCGCCGCCAGCCCGACGATTTTTGCTATTGCCCGGGCCTCCTCTTCCGTCATCTGCTCTGCTTTTGCCCTTTCTTCTGTCCCGTCCTCCGGCTCCGCCAAAACTTCCCGGTTCTCCCGTATCCTGTCATAAACCGCCTCTTCAATATCGGCAATCAGCAGCTCCAAACGCATCACACCGCCGTCACGGGTTTTAAACGGCTTCCCGTCCTTCCCGTTCATGGTTCCGAAACCGATATAATCCATCGGAGTCTCCGCCGGCACATAACCAGCCTTTTTAGCCACCCGGAAAATCTGCGTATAATGCAGCTCCTGCCGCTTATCGGCAATGTAGATATAACGCTTCGGCGCATACAGCTTTTCCCGTTCCAGCATGGTTCCCAGGTCTGTCGTGGCATACAGAGCCGCGCCGTCCGATTTCTGCACAATGCAAGGCGGCAGCTCCTTAGAATCGCTGTCCTCTGTGATATCTACCACCAATGCCCCCTGGCTCTCCCGTGCCAGGCCCTTTTCCTGCAGATCCTGAATCAGCCAGGGAATGTAGGGCCCCGCATCGCTCTCCCCCTTCCACAGATCAAAATTCACATCCAGATTGCCATAGTTTTTCTTAAGATCTGCCAGGGAAACCGCCATAATGTGCTTCCAAATTGCGACATAAGGCGCATAGCCGCCCTGCAGCTTAAGCGTCGCCTGCTGTGCCCGTTCTTTAAAGCTCTCTTCTTTTTTTGATTTCGCACTCGCACTGGGATAGATATCCTCCAACTCTGCGATTGTAAAGGGCGCCTGCTTGGGATACTCTCCCTGGTAATCCTCCTGAAAATACACCAGTTCTGGCTTTCTCTCCCGCAGTTCTTCGATGATCAGCCCCATCTGCAAGCCCCAGTCTCCCAGATGCACATCCCCGATCATGTGATAGCCCAAATATGTCCCCAGCCGCCGGATGCTTTCCCCGATCACGGCTGAGCGCAGATGTCCGACGTGTAAGGGCTTGGCTACATTGGCCCCACCATAATCCACAATCACAGTCTCCCCCTGCCCCGGCTCGTCCAGTCCCAGCTTATCTTCCTTTTGCATTCCATTCAGATAATCCGCCAAAAAACCGCCTGCCAGACACAAATTGATAAATCCCGGCATCACGGCATTGATTTCGGAAAATATATTCGTGGCCTCAACCATTCCGTTTAAAGCCGCTACCACCTCATTGGCAATGTCAATCGGTTTTTTCCGATAAGCTTTGGCCGCCGCCATCGCCCCATTGCACTGATATTCACACAGATCCGGCCGGTTGGAAATCACCACCTTTGCATAATGTGCCTCATAGCCACACGCCAAAAATGCCTCTTCCATCCGGGCCGAAATCAAATCAAGAATTTTCTTCACGTTAATTTCTCCTTCTACCGCTCAATTTTCTTCCCGGCCGCCTTCCATCCCATTCAGCTTCCGAATTAGTTCTTCGCAAATCTCTATCACGGTTTTCCCGTCAGTGGCAATCACAATATCCGCCGCTTCCTCATATTTTTCCCTGCGTTTTTCCATCAGCTGTGCAATATATTCCACATTCATGTGGCCGTTCAAAATCGGCCGCTCATCCGAATCCTTTACTCTCTCCAATGTAGTCTCGGGAGTGGCAGTCAAAAGCACTATCTGGCTGCTTTTTTTTAAATTTTCCACATTCTCATCCCGCATCACGGCGCCTCCCCCGCAGGAGATAATCACCTGGCGGCGATCCTGCAATTCAATGATAGCATTGCTCTCGCAATTGCGGAAATAAGGCTCTCCATATTTGGCAAAAATATCAGTAATTGCCATTCCCTCTGCCTCAACAATCATGGCGTCAGTCTCCACCTCTTCCATTGCCAGCATATCCTTCAGGCAATGAGATACCGTGCTCTTGCCCGCTCCCATAAAGCCGATCAAAGCAATATTCCGGGCAAACAGCGCCTTCGCCTGTACCTTCTTACTCATTTTCAAAATGCACTCAAATACTTGCAGCTGCTCCTCTTCATAGGGCGCTCCATCCAAAATGTCTGCCAGCAGCTTTCTCTGTCTGGCTTCCTGCTCCGGTTGCAAAATCGGCATACCATGTGATTTCTTATAAGCAATAACCTCTCCGATACAATCCATACGCCGGGCCAGAAGCCGGGCCAATTCTTTGTCACAGGCAGCGATATCCTCCCGAATTTTTGCAATAGCTCTCATAATTTCTCCTCCATTCCCTGTGAGTACCCACTCTCTTCTATAAGAAAAACCAGACACTACAAGGTCTGGCTTTTACTTGCTTTCTCATCATCCAGGTTCAAAGCCATCCGGCAGCTGTCCTGACTTTGCAGCCACACTGCTCTTTGGACTTTGCCGTGTTCTTATGCTCTGGACAGATACTCACCGGTACGGGTATCAATCTTAATTTTGTCTCCGTTGTCGACAAACAGCGGAACATATACGGTGGCCCCTGTCTCCACGGTAGCCGGCTTGGTCGCCCCCTGCGCCGTGTCGCCCTTAAAGCCTGGCTCGGTGTTGGTAATCTCCAGCTCCACAAACAGCGGCGGCTCTACAGAAAATACCTTTCCATTATAAGAGCAAACCTTTACGCTCTCATTTTCCTTCACGAATTTCAGAGCATCGCCGATCACATCCTGTGCCAGCGCCACCTGTTCATAGTTGTCCATATTCATGAAATTGAACAAATCACCGTCTGCATACAAATACTGCATGTCCACACGGTCAATTCTCGCCGCCGGGAATTTCTCAGTCGGGCGGAAGGTCCGCTCCACAACGGAACCTGTCATGACATTTTTGATTTTTGTCCGGACAAAAGCAGCTCCCTTACCTGGCTTTACATGCTGAAACTCAACAATCTGATATACGGAACCGTCAATCTCCAAAGTAATACCGTTTCTAAAATCACCTGCTGAAATCATGTGATATTCCTCCTTGCATTCGCATACTCA
>CAJUPI010000088.1 GCA_910588125.1 uncultured Lachnospiraceae bacterium | reverse complement strand
GACCATAAGAGGTGCTTTTTGACCATTAACATCCGAAAGTAAAATGACGCTACCTTTCCTGCATATAACTATTGACAGCGGTTTTCTTTTTGGTATAAAATAATAATGATTATTGTTATCTGATTTTTATGAAAGGAAACTGCCTTATGAAGACACTAAAATATAGCCGTCAGCGGGAATCGATCAAGGCCAGTCTTTCCAAACGCACGGATCACCCTACGGCGGACATGATTTACACCGATATCCGGGAGGAATTTCCCAACATCAGCTTGGGAACCGTTTATCGGAACCTGAACCTTTTATCGGAATTGGGCGAGGTTCAAAAACTGACTTGCGGAGATGGCAAAGATCATTTTGACTGGAATACTTCTCCCCATTATCATTTTGTATGCCGGCATTGCGGAGCTGTGCTGGATTTGCCCCTTCCCCCTCAGGAGGAATTGCAGCATCAAGCGCAGAAAGCATTTTGCGGAACGGTTGACAGTCATATGGTTTATTTTTATGGTTTCTGCGCCGGATGCAGAAAAGCTTCCGAAATCGAGGCTTCCACATCTTAGCAGAAAATATTTCTCAAAAACCGATTGACATTTGTCCGAAGGTATGCTAAATTAATATCAGTAATCATTACTGTTTTTAAACAGTTTTGATTTGCACCAAGCGATAAACAAAATATTTTAAATAAAGAAAAGGAGATTTCGTTATGAAAAAATGGGTTTGTTCCGTATGTGGTTATGTTCATGAAGGTGATTCTGCTCCGGAGTCCTGCCCGCAGTGCAAGGCACCTGCTTCCAAGTTTGTAGAGCAGGGCGGTGAGAGAAGCTGGGCTGCCGAGCATGTAGTAGGCGTTGCTCAGGGCGTTAGCGAGGATATCATGGCAGACTTGAGAGCCAATTTTAACGGCGAGTGCACCGAGGTTGGTATGTATCTGGCTATGGCAAGAGTTGCTCACAGAGAAGGGTATCCGGAGATCGGCCTGTATTGGGAAAAGGCGGCTTATGAAGAGGCTGAGCATGCTGCAAAGTTTGCCGAATTGCTGGGCGAAGTCGTTACTGACAGCACCAAGAAAAATCTGGAGCTTCGCGTAGAGGCAGAGAACGGCGCTACTGCTGGTAAGTTTGACCTGGCTAAGCGCGCAAAAGCCGCCAATCTGGATGCGATTCATGACACGGTTCATGAGATGGCTAGAGACGAGGCAAGACACGGGAAGGCATTTGAGGGACTTCTTAAGAGATACTTCGGCTAATCAAAAATGTCGTAATATCAATATCTTTAAGAATTTTAGGGTATGTTGGAGCAATCCGACATACCCTTTTTGCAAAATCCAGAAATTTTAGAGCCGGTTACAACTCACTTCACCACATTCGTAATCCGTCCGATCTCATCTATCTCACAGCTCACCTCATCCCCGCTCTTCAAAAATCTCGGCGGATCAAACCCCATCCCGACTCCTGAAGGAGTTCCGGTAGAGATGATTGTCCCTGCCTTCAAAGTCATTCCTCCTGAAAGCTCACTGACAATGTGAGCAATATTAAAAATCAACTTGCAGGTATTGCTGTCTTGTCTGAGTTCTCCATTCACATAAGAACGAATTCCTAGGCAGGGCGGATACGCCACGGAATCGGCTGTCAAAATGCAAGGCCCCATTGGAGAAAATCCCTCCAGGCTCTTTCCGAAATACCATTGATTATGCCGGTTCTGTACATTCCGTGCACTGACGTCATTGAGAATTGTATAACCAAACAGATAATCCTTCACCTCTTCTGCCGGAACATTCCGTGCATCCTTCCCGATGATAAATGCCAGCTCTGCCTCATAATCCAGGCTGTCCACCAGCTCCTCATGTGCAGGGATCTCATCTCCGTCCGCAGAAGCAACATTCACTCTCTTGGAAAAATATACGGCATAGGGGCGCTTCCCGTCAAACTCCCGTTTGCGAAAACGGGCCGACTCCTCTGCATGCTCCATATAATTGATTCCCAGGCAGATAATGTCTTGTTCTGGCACCGGGATCGGCGCTAAAAGGCGAACCTCTTTAAGGCGCGCCGCTCCTCGATATGTATAAGGTTCCTGCTTCGATGCATACTCCAAAAACTGCTTTTCTGATTCACTCATCTGCTTTACTACTTCCAGCATTGTCCTGTATTCCGGCCCGATGGCAGAGATAGGATATACCCACTCTCCATCTTCGCTGATCACCCCCACCCGAATCTTATGCTCCACCTGATAGGTAACTAATTTCATGCTCTCCTCCAATCTATGCCTGTTTTCTGAGTTTTATTGACAATTATAACCCACCTGCCGCTTCTCTGCAAGTTTTCCTGCCGGTTTTTCGCAAAAGAACAGTTTCCTTATTTATATTAGTAGAAAACCCGCATAAAATGTGATATACTGTTGCCACCATATATCTTCAAGGAGTACATAATGCACGATAAAAAAGACATGACCGGCAAATCACGTAAAAGAAACATTTATGAAAGAGATTATGACAAAATAAGCCAGATCCAGCCCCGCCCCCGTGAAGACGGCGACTTAAAAATCCGGCGTATCGATGAGCATTCCCGCCGTCCGGCAAGCAAAAGCCGTCAGAAAAAAGGCTCATTGCGGATTCCCCGGATTGCTGCTTTGCTGTTAGCTCTAGCTATCGGCGCCGCAGCGGGCATCGGTGGTGGTTATTATCTGTGGGGCTATGAACACCCTTATCATATCAACCTGAAAGAAATCGCGATCCCATCCTGGATCGAACAGGATTTTATTCGCAAAAACCTGTTCTCCCGCCCAGATGTGACCCTCAAACAGGTAAACAATATCGTAATCCATTATGTCGCAAATGCCGATTCTTCGGCTGCCGCCAATCGCCGTTATTTTGACAATCTGGCCGACCAGGATCCGCAACAGCCCGGAACTGTTGGCGGTAGCCATTTTATTGTCGGCCTGGAAGGAGAGATTATCCAGATTATCCCCATCTCCGAGATAACCTATGCCGCCGCTCCCCGCAACTTTGATACGCTGTCCATCGAGGTCTGCCATCCAGATGACAGCGGCAAATTCAGCCAGGAGACCTATGATTCTCTGGTCCGCCTCACGGCATGGCTCTGTAAAGAGCTGGAGCTTTCCCCTAAGGATTTGATTCGCCACCATGATGTTTCCGGCAAAAACTGTCCGAAATACTATGTAGAACATGAAGACGAATGGCAGCAATTTAAAAAGGATGTCAAGGCCGCTATGAAAAAGCATTCCTGAAGTTTATACATAAATAACTAAAATGTCAGCACTCCCAATATCAGCCCTGCTGTCAGACAGACAATGCTCACGCCCCAGATCCAGAAGAAGCTGTTCTTGATGTGATCCTTGATCTCCACCCCGGCCAGGCCAACTCCCAAAAAGGTCGCAGGGACCACCGGGCTGATAAAAGTAGCACAGTTACGGCAGACAACCATCGTAATTGCCGTATGCACCGGATCCACGCCAAACTGATTTCCCACGCCAATCAGTACTGGCAACAGGCCATAAAAATAGGAATCCGTACAGAACAAAAGCGTCAGAGGCACAGACAATACCCCGATAATCAACGGCAGGAAACGTCCCATAGACTGCGGAATAAAGGAAGCCAGCACAGTCGCCATGTGATTCATGATCTCACTGTCCTCCAGCACCCCCAAAAACACACCGGCTGCCAGAATTGTAGAAGCCATAGTAAGAGCCGGGCCTGCATGAGACTTGATAATCTTTCCCTGCAATTTTGCTCCCGGATAGTTCACCAACAGAGCCACCACGCAGCCTACCATAAAAGTATAATAAGAAGGGACATCTAAAAACACCAGCGCTACAATGATCAGCAGTGTCCATATTACATTAAAGGCAAACAGCTTTGGCCTTGCCAAATCCGCAGCGGCGGATGCCTCTGCCAGCTCTTCTGAATCCGCTGTCTCCTCCAGCAGCAGCGTGCTGTTTTCGCCGGCGCCACGCTTTTTTTCTACCGTTCCCCAGAAGAACGCAGTAAACAGTGCAACAGCGATTCCTACCAGCTGCATCGGAAGAAGCCGCATCCACAGAGTATTTGCTTCCATCTCCAGCACAGATGCTGCGCGCATAGTCGGGCCGCCCCAGGGCATCAGGTTCATCACTCCCATAGCCGTCACACAGATTAAAAGCAGTGTAGTCGGACGCATTTTCAGCCTCTTATATACGGGAAGCATGGCCGGAATCGTTATCAAAAATGTGGAAGCGCCGCCGCCGTCTAAATGGCCGATCATGGCGATAATGCAGGTCATAAATGCTACTCCCACCACATTATTTCCCACCCGTTTCATCAGGGCATTAATAATCTTATCAAACATTCCAACATCTGACATAATCCCAAAAAACAGCACAGAAAAAATAAACAGTGCTGCCGTTGAATGCACACCCTTAACGCCTGCTGAGATAAAATCTCCCATCTCTCCCACGGTAAAGGTTCCTGTCAAAATCAGGATCAATGCCGTAACCGTAGACACTCCAATAAAAGCAATTGCCGGCACGGTCACATTTTTAAGCAGCAGCACAATGATCATAAGGATCGTTGCGAATCCCAAAACCGCAAGCATTGTTTCATTCATGATGCTTTCCTCCTCTTCACACATCCCTGTATTTATGTTATGAGAAGAGTATAGCCCCGAAAGCTTACACCCATCATGACGTTTCCTTAATTTCCATTATGATTTTCCTTACAGGTTATTAAGCTTTCCCTTCAATACCTCCAATATGGAGGAAACAGAAACCGGCTTATCAATATAAGCATCTACAAGCCGCCTTTGTTTCGCCTCTATCAGCTCCCGCGTCACTTGATCTGCCATCACAATCATTACCATGTCCGAATATTTTCCCTGAAGCGACATGCAAAAATCCACTCCGCTTTTTCCGCCAATCTCTTGCTCTGTTATCAATGCATCGAAGCCTTTATCGATTTGGCTTTCTTCTAGTACTCTTCGTGCCTCCTCAAAGTTCATTTGGCACTTCAACATAATCTTTAGCTTCGCCGCATCTTTTTCCAACAGACGTAAAACCTTCGGATTGTCATCCACTACCAGCAGACGCAATTGTTCTTTCTGTTCCTCCTCCATTCCCTCTTTCAAAGCTCCTGTCTTAATATCTGTCTTCCTCCCCTCGCTGACCGGCAAATAAAGCGAAAACATACTTCCTCTGCCAGGTTCACTTTCTACATAAATCCCTCCTTTATGAGAGCGGATTATCTGCTCCACCAATGCCAGCCCCAGCCCCGTGCCGGTTCCGCCTTTCTTTGTTGTAAAAAACGGATCAAAAATCTGATTTTGGATCTCTTTGCTCATTCCACAGCCATTATCCCGAATCTCAATACAGATATAGTGATTCCAATTCTCAGAAGACGAGGGCAGTACCCGATCGACCGACGGCAAATCCGCAAGCTCTTTTCGCTCCGCCACCCGGGCTTTGACTCTTATTTTCCCTTCTTTGTGATCGATGGCATGAATCGCGTTGACACAGATATTCAGGATTACCTGGTTCATCTGGGTTTCATTACACAGAATATGCTCCCCTTCCAGGCAAAGCTCCTCCTCCAGGCAAATGTTAGACGGACAGACCGAACGCACCATTTTCAATGCCCGTGTCAGCATTCTTCTGCTGTCAGTATCCTTATATGCCGTCTCCATATTTTTACGGCTCAAGGAAGAAAGCTGCTGAATGATCTCCTTTGCTTTCACCGATGCTTCATAAATCTCCAGCGCACTGTCATATGGATCCGAATCCTCCTCCAAATCCATCAGCAACAGATCCGCATACCCCATGATTGGCGTCAGTAAATTATTGAATTCATGGGCAATTCCTCCTGTCATCGTTCCCATGATCTGCAGCCGCTGCTGGTGTGCGATCGTCTCTTCACTGCGATGCATTTCCTCCAGCAAATGATTCAACTCTGTCAGATAAGCAATCTTCCTTGTATCCTTCTGTTTCTGTAAAAACATATATGCAATATACCAGGCCATGGCAACCATAATCAAAAAAAACGCCAAAAATAACAACACCAGCCGAAGCACACCCTCCACAACCGGAATATAAATATCATCATAATCCATCACGGCACTCAAAATCAGGAAGTCCTCCCCCACCTGTACCGGGCTGTAGGCGCTGATCTTACGTACTCTTGGATATCCATCCTCTGCCCACCAGTAGGAATAATATTCCTCCACGCCTTCCTGTCCTTCCATCTGATGCTGAATCATCGTTTCGAGGCTTTTCAGATCAATTCCCTGGTACATTTGCATCCTGCCATGGATCACTTCAATCCCCCACTGTGCCCTCTCCGGATGCATCAGGATAATACCCTCTGCATCTTTCAGAACCATATAGCCATTTGTCCCCACCCGCAATCCCCGCATTAAGGTCTGATAATATTTCTCCAGATCTAATACAATGGAAAGAGCCCCTTTTCCCAATACCTCCTTTTTTATAATCAGGCACATCTCCCCACTCTCCAGCTCTGCCAGGCGCAGGCTCTTTCCCTCTCCCATCTGGCTGATCGAATACTCCTGACAGATTTTCAGATGCTTTATGCTTCTGCTGTTCTCGCCACTCGTATTCTCCACCATCACATCATTCACAAAGCTTTTATGGCTCGTTACATACTTCTGCAAGATATCCCTCATCAAACGATCCGGTTCTGAATCCACCTTTTTGCTGGCATCCTCTCCCGGCTCTATAAACCATAGCTCACCCTCCAGCTGATATAGCCCTTCCAAATCTTCTGCATAATTTTGAAGAAACAGCTCCATGCTTTCCCCCAGGCTCTGCACAGTCAAAAGCATCTGCCTTTTTTGTACATCGATGATGGCATCGCGATAATCCTTCCAGATCCCCATCCCAACAAGCACAGCCGCTGCCAGCACGATTCCCAATACCAAAATCAACACTTTTCCCGCCGGCCATACTGCCCGAGGGCTTCCCTTCTCTTCTTTTTCCTCCTTTATTCCCCACATCCTCATCTCCCGCCCTCCTTACCAATCTTTTCTTGACTAAAGATTACCTTAATATTATAATATTTTCAATATTACTCCCCCTTTTTCAACAATTCTTCTTTCATTCCCAAACGTGTTCCCATACCCAATGAGGGTATATCAAGCAAATACCGAAAGGATTCCGCCATGGCTGACAAAATTTTAATCGTAGATGACGACCCCGCAATCCGTAAATTATTAGAAAAAGTTATGCACAGCAACGATCTGGAAACCACCGCTGCCGACAGCGGCGCCCTGGCATTGCAGCTCCTTTCCGAGCACACCTATGATCTGATTTTGATGGATGTCATGTTGGGTGACATGGAAGGCTTTGAAGTCATCAAACGTCTGCGCAGCCAAGGTATCAAAACCCCTGTGATGATCGTCAGCGGACGCAGTGAAGACTACGACTCCCTGTATGGTCTCTCAGTCGGTGCTGACGACTATATCACCAAGCCTTTTCGTCCCGTTGTCCTCGGCGCCAAAGTCAAAGCTCTGATCCGCCGCAACCGTGATATGATTTTGGAGAAGCCTGGTCTGTTAGAATGCGGTCCCTTCTCCTACAACTATAGCACCATGCGCTTTTATAAAAACGGCGGCGAGCTGATCCTCTCTGCCCGCGAAGCCGCCCTGCTCTTGCTGTTTTTACAGCATCCCGGCCAGGTCTACACCAAGGATATGATCTACGAACAGATCTGGGGGACTGGTGTAGCAGTAGATGATAACGCTATCATGGTCTATATCAACCGTCTGCGCGGCAAGATAGAAGACGACCGTCAAAAGCCTGACCACATTGTAACCGTCCGTGGTCTTGGATACCGGTTTGTCCCATAAAACAGGCTTGCGTTTGCCGTGAGCCATGCCAGCCTCACAGTTGACTTTTCCCTGCCCCGGTGTTACACTTATCTCATCGAAAACTGAGGAGAATAATCATATGTTAGATGGAAAAAAAGTACTGTTCAGCGGTATGCAGGCGACTGGCAACCTGACCTTAGGCAACTATCTGGGCGCCCTAAAAAACTGGGTTAGTATCGCTGATGAATATGAGACCTTTTATGGAGTTGTAGATATGCACTCCATCACGATCCGGCAGGATCCGGCAGAACTTCGCAAACGGGCCAGAACTTTGCTGACACTCTATATTGCCGCCGGCCTGGATCCTGAAAAAAATTGCATTTACTATCAGTCTCATGTCAGCGGACATGCGGAGCTGGCCTGGATTCTGAACTGCTTCACCTATATGGGGGAGCTCAACCGGATGACCCAGTTCAAAGATAAGGCGGCAAAGCACGCCGACAACATTAATGCTGGCCTGTTCACCTATCCGGTATTGATGGCGGCAGATATTCTGCTGTATCAGTCTGATGTGGTCCCGGTAGGTATAGATCAGATGCAGCATCTGGAGATTACCCGCGATATTGCCCAGCGCTTCAATGCTATTTATGGTGATGTCTTCACTATTCCGGAAGCCTATATCGGCAAAGTGGGCGCCAAAATCATGAGTTTGCAGGATCCATCCAAAAAGATGTCCAAATCAGACGAGAATCCCAATGCCAGCATTTATCTGATGGATGATCCCGATACAATCATGCGCAAATTCAAACGTGCTGTCACAGATTCCGAAGCTTGTATCCGCTATTGCGAAGAGCAGCCCGGCATCCACAACCTGATCGACATTTATTGTGCCTGCACCGGCAAGACTCCCGCAGAGACGGAAAAAGAATTCGACGGCAAAGGCTATGGTGATTTCAAAACGGCCGTCGGTGAATCTGTGGTCGGGGTGTTAAAACCATTACAGGAACGGTTTGCAGACCTGAGCAAGAACAAAGATTATCTGAATACTATCATCAAAAACAATGCAGAAAAGGCTCAATATTTCGCGAACAAAACCTTGCGCAAGGTACAAAAGAAAATCGGATTCCCCGAGCGTATTCGCTGAGCCTCCTAATGTACTGGTACCAGCAAACTGGACAATCAAAATTAAGATCGTGTCCAGAATTCATCAAATTTAACTCAAGGCATATCCTCTGAAACTGCTAAACTTAATGACATGATGTTGGGGTCAAAAGGTATTTTGACCCCCTATGATACCACGGATTGCTCCGCATTTCATGCTCCCACAATCCTATCATGACATTATTTTCGCACCAATGTCATCAAGTTTAGCTCCGAGAATACTCAGCCATGGAACAAGGAGCGGGAAGCGGCGGGAAATAGTCCGCCGCTTTTGACTTTGCAGGGATTTAGAATTCCTTAAATCCCTGAGTTTTGCGTTGAAACGAAAATCCACTCTGTCTGAGCGAAGCGAGTTAGGGGATTTTCGTTTCG
>CAJUPI010000087.1 GCA_910588125.1 uncultured Lachnospiraceae bacterium | reverse complement strand
ATTGAAAAATATGGCTATTAAAAATGTCGATTTTTAATAGCCGTAGTAATATAATAATTAATAACTACGATGAAATAGAAGCCGATTATAACGAAGCAACATATCTCAACCCTTTCTGGGCAAAATACCCTCCTGATGATAGAGGTCGCCAACCTGTTGGTGACCAAATCCCTTGGATAGAGGTTGGAGAACATACTATCGGACATAAGCTGGGCCGTATAATTGGTACATTATATCGTGTTTCCGAAATTGGTCTTCCTTCTGGATCTGATAATCGTTTCGTGTTATATTCTGAAGATATTGCCGATATAACTCATGGATTTACCAACTGCGCTTTCTTTTTCCTTGATATCAAATCAGTCGGCCCCCGCGACAATTTCGATCATACTGTTATTTCACCGTATCAAGTGTCAGGTGACGGTATCTGGAATGATCCGAATGAAGACATGGAAAACTCAGCTATGGTTGCTAAGGGCAAAAGAACGACTCACTTATTCTATCCTGCGATTTCTCCAATTTACCCACTTACAAATGGAGACATCGCCCCAACTATTCATCTATTTGTCAAACCAATTTATCGAATGCTCAATTTAGCTTTAAATGGATTGAAAGGACAGCCGTTAGAAAGTATCAAAAATATATGCATTCCCAACGGATTGCTTCTTTCAAATAATCCAGGTTATTTGGGCAAATACCCCGGATTGTTTTTTCCTGGTAAAGACGACAAATCAAAGGATCCTCGTAAAATTCGAGTTCGTGTTTCATTTGCCCTATTGAGCGAAATCGCCCATTGGCGAGTAGAAGAATTTACTCGCCTATAATTTCATCTGAATTTACTATACCATATTCAAATAATGACATTTGTGCAGCTTGTAAAGAGAATTGTTCAATATTCTTTTTTGCAAGCTGCACATATTTTTCCTCTTTATCTATTCCAATATAATGACGCTTTTCCATTAACGCAGCGACAGCTGAGGTTCCGCTTCCCATGAAGCAATCAAGAACCACATCTCCTTCATCCGAAAAAAGTTTTATGACCCTTCTTGGGAGTTCAACAGGAAACTTAGCCTCATGATCATCATTTCGTTGAACAGAACGTATCTTCCATACAGCTCGACTCCCCCACTCAGTCCATTCTTCATAAGACTGATTATTCTCGTACTTCTTCCCAACATGATAAGGCGGGGACCATACGCTAACTGCTATCGAATCCGGTTTTATCCAAAACATAAGTTCTTCTGCTGAACCACAATATATATCATTAACCTTTAAAAAATCCATAGTTCTTACTCCCTATACTATATCTTTTCTATAAAATCTGTAACTGTTTTCGATAATAATATTATGTAATATCATTTCAAAACATCCTTTATTGCTTCCACTTTCTCCGCCGTCGAATGCTTCCTCGCTGTTTCAATTCCTCTACCGCATTAGGAACATCATACATCGGCAATCCTAGCTTCCTTTTTACCTCTGCGATATATGCGGTATGTACTTTGAAGCCATATTTCGCTTCTATATACTCCTTAATCATTTTGTAAGTAACCCGCTCCTTCGGCTCTTTTGGCGATATTATCAAGCGGTACTTTGCCCTCACCCTCGCCAAACTCGACTTTTACGTTGATTCTTTCAAGCAATTCCTTGAAATATCCTCCACCACCTAAATTCTTTAGGCGCTCATCATCCAATGCAAATCCTTTTCTCATATATTCTTTTAAAAGATTTGTTGCCCAGATTCTGAACTGTGTACCACTCTTGGATTTTACGCGATATCCCACAGAAATAATAACATCCAGATTATAATAATCAACCTGATAAGTTTTCCCGTCTGCCGCAGTTGTTGCAAAATTTGCAACAACTGATTCTCTCACTAGTTCTCCTTCGGAAAAAATATTTTTTATATGTCTTGAAATCGTTGATTTATCTCTTTGGAATAATTCTGCCATCTGGTCAATGGATAACCATACCGTATCTTCGTCAAAAGTCGTTTCGATTTTTGTCAGACCATCTTCTGTCGTATAAATAATAATATTTGATTTCTGATTCACATTTTCTCGATTCTTCACTCGTACACCTCAATTCTACTAAAAAGTGCAACGTCCGTTGCACTTTTGCTATTCATTCACTATGCCACCTGTTTTTTACCAAATCATACGAAAATGCTTCAACGCTTCTCTTATAGCCTTTTCTTTCTCTAGTGAACATTTCGGCTGTCTGAGGTTGTCCGATTTTGGCAGGTTATAATTTTCTCTCTCAATAATACCATACTTCTGCTTCACCTGTGCAATATATAAACTGCTGACCTTTAATCCCATATATTCCAGTACATAATCCTTGATTTCCTCATAGGTAGCCCTACTCTCCGCAACTGTCAAATCCATCTCACTCATTTTTAATTCTACTTCCATAATTCTGTTTTGTACGGAGTTTGGAAAGCAAACAGATAACCTCCACATTCCCCGTAAAAGGAAACATATCCACACAGCACCCCCGCTCCACCCGATACCCATGCTCCAAAAGCACTGCCAAATCCCGCGCTAAGCTAGTCGGTTTACACGATACATAAACCATCCGTTCCACGCCAAAATCAATAATCTTCTTTAATGCCTTCGGGTGAATCCCGTCCCTCGGCGGATCCAAAATGATCAGATCTGGCTTTTCTGCAATCTCCCCCACTACCTTCAGCACATCCCCGGTAATAAACACACAGTTATCCAACCCGTTGCGCCGGGCATTTTCCCGGGCGGCCTCCACAGCCTCCTCTACAATCTCCACTCCCACCACCCGGGCGGCTACCGGCGAAGTGATCTGTGCGATCGTTCCGGTTCCGCTATACAAGTCAAACACCACCTTGTCCTTCGTATCTCCCACATATTCCCGCACGGTTTCATACAATACCTCAGCCCCCAAAGAGTTGGTCTGAAAAAAGGAAAAGGGAGTAATGCAAAACTGCATTCCCAAAAGCTCTTCATAAAAATAATCCCTGCCCCACAGGGTATCCATCTCATCACACTGTACTACATCCGCCAGGCTGTCATTCTTAATATGGAGAATACCGGCCAGGCTTCCGGCCAAATTCAGCTCTCTAAGCCTCTGTCCCCACCCGTTCAGAAGCTCCTTTTCTTCTTGCCCCAGTGTCTCTGCCTGCGTGGTCGTCACCAGCGCCACCAGAATCTCTCCTGTTTTCGCCGCCCGGCGCACCAGCAAATGCCGCAGATATCCCACGTGCTGCTGCTTTTTGTAATAAGGCGTATCGTTCGCTGTAAAATAGTCCAAGGCCGCACCCAGAATCTGACAGAAATCCTCATGCACAATCCGGCATTCCCGGGTAGTTACGATATCGTAAAAGCTTCCCCTCCGGTGCATCCCCAATGCCAATGGGCCGTCTTTGTATTCATCTCCAAAGGAAAACTCCATCTTATTTCGATAAGCCTCGGCAACCGGGCTGCCTTTTATACCTTCAAAACCCCAATCACCACAAACCTGGCGAATCAGCCGATCTACCTGTTTTTCTTTCAGCTTCAATTGCTCTTCATACGGAAAACTCTGATACAGACATCCGCCACAACTCCCGAAATGAGGACAGACGTTTTCCTTCTTCTCCCAAATCGACGGTTCCAAAATCTCCAGCAGCCTTCCCTCCGCCTTTCCGCCCCGCTTTTTATGGATAGCCAAACGTATTCTCTGTCCGGGCAGTGCATTTTTGACAATCACTTTCTCCCCCTCGATCCGGAGAATCCCCTTATTCGGAAAATCTATATCTTCTACAATTCCTTCCCAAATTTCTCCTTTTTTCATGTTCTCCTCCTCGTTGTCTCTGTTTTTCCTGTTTCGTTTCCCGCTGATCGCACTGGCTTCCTTTGTGGCAAGCCGCCGGTTTATGCTCACTGAAAAGAAAAAGCGTGCCCCACTCAAAGGAGACACGCTTTGCTCTTATTATTTCTCTTCCTCATCCTCAGCGGCGGTGGTGTCATCGTCGTCCTCAAAAAAGTCGTCGTCGAAATCATCATCAAAATCATCTTCAAAATCCTCCAGGTAATCCGGAGTAAAGAAGCGATACACACCATAGGCAATCGCTGCAATCGCCGCCACAGCTCCGATGATCGCTAGCACCCAGAGAATACAGGTTTTCTTCTTCTCCTCCTCTTCCTTCCTGTGCAGGAAATCATTCAGCTTGGTAGAATTGATAATCTCTTCCACACGGGTCAGCGCATCCTTGCTCATTGTATCAAACTTTCCCATCTCATCCACGTCCTTTCTATCGTCCTGGCACATGTCATGTGCATTATTTAGATTATACCATTTCTTTTTCTTTTTTACTATCCTATTTTATTCAAAAATCAAAAAAATATTATATTTTCTGCAATTTTGCAAATGAAGCAAACATTTTTTTTACTCCAAACCGGTCAAATTCCACAGTCACCTCAAAATCGCGAGCACCACTAATCACCGACTGCACAGTCCCTTCCCCGAACTTTATATGCCGTACCCGATCCCCGGCGCCATAATCAGGAGCTGACGATTTCTGTACAATAAACGCTTTGCCAAATCCCGGATTTTTTCCGATAGTGCCAGCCGTTTCTACCATCCTGTCCTTTCTGGCTGTATTATCTGTTTTTCTGATTGCCGAGGTTCCCGGCGCTTTTGCATTGCCATTTTCATCATCTGGCATCCCGCTTCTCTCAAAACGGTATTCCGCATATCCTGCCGTAGGGGAGGCATAGGAATTGGATTTCATCCCAAACATACTGACCCCCAGCTTTCGCTGGTTTTTGTTCCAGGAAACACTCGGATTCTCTGAGGCATTCACCCTGCTCTTCTGTTCCATTCGGTGCCCTGGTTTTACTGTTTCCAGCAACTCCTCTGGAATCTCCTCCACGAACCGGCTGACTCTTGAATAATGAGTCTCGCCCCTGCTCATTCTCATCTTTGCTGCTGTAAGCATCAGCCGTTCCCGGGCCCTGGTGATTCCCACATAGCAAAGCCGCCGCTCTTCTTCTAAATCCTCTGGATCCTCTGACATTACACAGCGGGAACCCGGAAATAGCCCATCCTCCATTCCGCTCAGATATACTATGGGGAATTCCAGTCCCTTGGCACTATGTAACGTCATCAAGGTCACGCGATCCCCGGCAGTATCCATCCGATCAATATCTGCCACCAGGGCCACCTCCTCCAAAAATCCGTTAAGGCTTGGGGCGTCTTGTTCCTCACAAAAGCTGACTGCTTTCGATATTAATTCATCGATATTCTCCAGGCGCTCCTTTGCTTCTGCTTCGCCCTCCTCCTTCAGTTCCTCAAGGTAGCCGGTCTTGTGCAATATATCCTCAATCAATTCTTTCAGCCCGTAGCTTTCCTCCCCCGGCTCTCCTTCAACCGGCTTTTGTTGTTGCTTCAGCTCCCAACCCTGAATCCGGCTGCGAAACTCTTCCATCTGTCTCACAAAGCCCTGTACCTTTCCTGCTGCTTTTCCCATCCCGGGCACCGAAGCCGCCTGGGTGCATCCATCGTAAAAGCTGATCTCCTGCTGTGTTGCCCAGGCCATAATTTTCCCAATGGAAGCCGCCCCAATGCCTCGTTTCGGCACATTGATGATCCGCTGGACCGCCAGATCATCTCTTCCGTTGGCGATCGTTTTTAAATAACTCAAGATATCTTTGATCTCCCGGCGCTGATAAAAATTCACCCCTCCTACCAGACGATACGGTACGTTATAGGTCAGGCATTTCTCTTCCAGCAAACGGGATTGAGCATTGGTCCGGTAGAGCACTGCACTGTCCCGGAAGGGCCGTCCCTGAGCCAGAATATCCTGGATAATCCCTTCCGCCTCCTCAAAAGACTGCTCAAACTGGCGGAATCTCACCCGCTCTCCTGTGTCGTTGGCCGTCCACAGCGTCTTATCCTTACGTCCTCGGTTATTCCGAATCACACCGTTGGCCGCCTCGAGGATATTCTTCGTAGAACGATAATTCTGTTCCAGTTTTACCACCATTGCCCCCGGAAAGGTATCCTCAAAATTCAAAATATTTCCAATATCTGCTCCCCGAAATTTATAGATCGACTGATCATCATCTCCCACCACACAAAGATTCTGGTATTTCCTTGCCAGCAGAGAAATCAGCTCAAACTGGGCAGCATTTGTATCCTGATACTCATCCACCATAATATAGCGGAATCTTTCCTGATAATAGTCCAATACCTGATCATTGACCCGAAACAGATCCACTGTTTTAAAAATCAAATCATCGAAATCCAGTGCATTATTCTTTTTCAGTTCCGCCTGGTATTCCTCATAAATCTCAGCCACCTTTTTCAGCCGCCAGTCGCCCTGCGCATTTTTCCAGAATTCATCCGGCCCAATCAATTCATTTTTTGCGCCAGATATGATATTTATCATCTCCCGTTCGCGATATTGCTTGGGATCCAGATTTAACTTCTTGAGCACCTGTTTCATCAGTGTCTTTTGATCATCCACATCATAAATGGTAAAGTTATTTTCATATCCCAGGTATTCAATAAAACGATGCAAAATCCGAACGCAGAGAGAGTGAAAGGTACTGACCCACACACTCCCGGCGCCATTCTCTACCAAATGATCCACCCGTTCCCGCATCTCACCTGCCGCTTTATTGGTAAAAGTAATCGCCAGAATATTCCAGGGGTTTACTCCCTTTTCTTCTATTAAATATGCAATTCTGTGAGTCAGTACCCGGGTCTTTCCCGATCCTGCCCCTGCCAAAATCAACAACGGCCCCTCCGTATGGAGAACCGCTTCCTGCTGCTTGGGGTTTAACGTATCATAGACTGCCATATGTATTCGTAATCCTTTCTCGTCTGTGGTGTATTCCAAAATTATATCATAATTCCTGTAAATCTTCTACCGCCTGCACGAATTGATTCCTCTTCGCATTGATTCCTCTTTCGGTTTGCTTGCAAAAAAGTAGCAGCAAAAAGATGAAAGCACACATTTAAAAATGTTTTTTCATCTCTTCACTGCAAAGCTTCTGCACCAACTGTAAAGGCCTTATTATGCGATCTCCGCATTCCCGCCTTCCGCCATCAGCATCCCTTTCAAATCATCCAGAGACATATTCTGCATTTCCAGCAGTTCATTCACCTCTTTGAACTTCTCCATCATGATTTGTTCCTGTAGCTCTCTCTCCCGTTCCTTAAGAGTTTCCAGGCAATCCTCATACTGTTGGATGCTTTCCTTTACCTCAGCCAGTTCTTCCTGATATTTTTCCAGCGGCGTTTTTCTTGCCCTTCTTGCCATGACTTTCATCCCTCCGATTTTATAATAGTTGGCAGGTTATCCCATTGGTAGGAGTATATGCCGGAAAGTCCATATTTATTCTTTCAACCATGAAATCAGGCAGAAAATATGATTTTCCTCTTGCTATCTAGTATTAAAAACTATATAATAGGGTCAGAGGTGACAACATGAAAAACAATGACGAAAGAATCACTGATTTTCTTGCCAGGCTGGACAATCTGTCTTATATCAAGCTGGACAAGATTCCCGAGATTGACCTGTATATGGATCAGGTTACTTCTTTTATGGAAGATCAATTACAAAAAACCAAGCGGAACCCGGAAGATAAGGTACTGACCAAGACAATGATCAATAATTATGCCAAGAACCGTCTTCTTCCGCCCCCTGTTAAGAAGAAATATTCCCGGGAGCACATTTTGCTTTTGCTCTTCATCTATTACTATAAAAGCCTTCTGTCCTTCCATGATATCGAACAGCTATTCCGCCCAATCACGGAACATCACTTTAATGCCTCGGCCAGTTTATCTCTGAGCGATATTTACCTGGAAGTCTTTTCTTTAGAACACGAGCAGATGGAGCGGCTGAAAGAAGATATCCTCGCAAAGTTTGAAGCCGCCAAAACAACCTTTTCTGATGCCAGCGAGGAAGAACAATCTTATCTTCAACTATTCGCCTTCATCAGCGAGCTGGCTTTTGACGTATATTTGAAAAAGCAGATGATCGAAGATATCTTAGACCAGCTCCGCGAAGAAGATTTCCCCGCAGGCGAAGGCAAGAAAAAGCGATAAGCAGACAGCAAAGCTCCTGAGACGTGTCACGATTTTCCGCCTCGCCTCAGGAGTCTGACTGTTCTGAAAATTCTAAACGCATTGCTGCCGGTTGCCTTTATTGAGGAAGACGGGCAAACACCATATCATATCCGTCGCTGCCATAATTCAAAGAGCGATTTACACGGCTGATCGTCGCCGTTGATGCACCGGTCTTCTCCGCTATATCGAGATAAGTCCTCTTCTCCCGCAGCATCTTCGCCACCTCATAGCGCTGGGACAAGGACAAAAGCTCATTCACCGTACACACATCTTCAAAAAATGCATAACATTCTTCTGGTGTCTCCAGCGTTAATATCGCCTGAAAAAGATGATCCACCGCTTCCGTCTTGATTTTTTTATTCATAGCAAACTCCCCTCTTTACTCAAAACAAGCCACAAACCCCGATGCCAAGACTGCTTTTAAATAAGTCTCCCACCGCATCAGAACTATCAAATCGGCTGCTTCTGATAGTTTAACACAGTAAATTTGTAAAGTCCATACCTGTTTTCATATTTTCGAGAAACTCTTTCCCAAATCCTAAGCTATCCCCTCTTCTTTTCTTGACATCCCATTCTCTTTTCGTTAGAATGAAAAAGTGCGCATCCCCCGGAAGGTTTTTGTTCTATAGGACGCACTTTCCTATAGAATAAAAAAAGTCCTTCAGGCATATATACTACAAGACAATGGGAGGATTTTCTTATGTCTGTTTGGGAACTATTCATTATTGCTATCGGACTCTCCATGGATGCTTTTGCTGTATCCATCTGCAAAGGACTTTCCGTTCAGAAAATGCAGCTGCGGTATGCACTTATCGTTGGCTTTTATTTTGGCGGTTTTCAGGCACTGATGCCGGCTGTTGGTTATTTTCTTGGCGCCTGTTTTCAAGATGCTATCACCGCCTATGATCATTGGATTGCCTTTATTCTGTTAGGTATTATCGGAATCAACATGATCCGTGAGGCTTTAAATGAGGAAGAAGAATCTTGCGATGCATCTCTTGCTATGGGCGGCATGCTTCTGCTCGCCATCGCCACCAGCATCGATGCCCTGGCTGTAGGAGTCACCTTCGCCTTTCTCCAGGTACAAATTCTGCCAGCCATCATTCTGATTGGCTCCACCACTTTTGTCCTCTCTGTTATTGGTGTCAAAACGGGGGTGGTTTTTGGCTGCCGCTACAAATCCAAAGCTGAGCTGACAGGAGGCTGTATCCTGGTCCTTATGGGTACTAAAATTCTTATCGAGCATCTTTTCTTTTAAGCTAAAGGGGGGGGGAAGGAAGCGCGAGAGCCGCAGGTCTGTCGAGGCTTTTCTCCTGTTTCGGGATTAAGAAGTCCTAAAATCTCTGAATTTTGCAAAAAACGAATCAAAAATATCCAAACTCGCTAACGCTCAAACAGCAATATCATTAAATTTAGCGCTGAGAATACTCAGCCAGGGAGCAAGGAGCGGGAAGAGACCGGAAATGGTCTGCTGATTTTGACTTTGCAGGGATTTAGAAGTCCTTAAATCCC
>CAJUPI010000086.1 GCA_910588125.1 uncultured Lachnospiraceae bacterium | reverse complement strand
TTCCCGCTCCTTTTTCCATGGCTGAGTATTCTCAGAGCTAAACTTAATGACATTGCCATGAGGATTCGATACTTTTATAGTAAACCCTCATATCAGCCTTGCAGATACCACCATGAATGAAAGAGGGTTTACTTTGAGCCTCCGGCGGATGTGCAGAAAACGGAAATGGAAGATGTCACTTTGTGACCCCGTTTTCGCACAGTTCAGCGCCGGAGCGCTGAACTTTTATAGTAATAAAAGGGGAAACGGAAATATGAAGACCAGGATGATGCGAATCAGTGATTCGGAAGATGTTCGAGATGAAGAGCTGCGGGAGGCGGCGCGCATACTGCGAACCGGAGGATTGGTGGCTTTCCCGACGGAGACGGTATATGGGCTGGGAGCCAATGCCCTGGATGAGAAAGCGGCGGGAAAGATTTATGCAGCCAAAGGACGGCCTTCGGACAATCCTCTGATTGCACATATTTCTTCAATTGAAGAGCTAAAGCCCCTGGTGAGAGAGATACCGGAAGTGGGAAGACAGCTGGCCAAGGCATTCTGGCCGGGGCCGCTGACTTTGATATTCCCTAAGAGCGGGCGGGTACCTTATGGAACAACGGGTGGCCTGGACACGGTGGCGGTGAGGATGCCGGGGATGGCAGTGGCGCGCCGGCTGATAGCATTGGCAGGTGTGCCGGTGGCGGCGCCCAGTGCCAACCTTTCCGGACGTCCGAGCCCGACGACAGCACAGCATGTGTGGCAGGATATGGAGGGAAAGATTGATCTGATCCTGGATGGCGGCCCGGTGGGAATCGGAGTGGAATCCACGATTGTCGATGTATCCGGAGAGATCCCGGTGTTATTGCGGCCAGGGGCGATTACAATAGAGATGTTGGAAGAAATAGCAGGTTCGGTGGAGATCGATCCGGCACTGACGGGCAGATTGGATCCGCAGGTGCGTCCCAAGGCTCCGGGGATGAAGTACCGCCACTATGCACCCAGGGCAGAGATGACACTGGTAGAGGGAAAGGCGGAGGCGGTGGTTCGGGAGATCCGGCGCTTGACGGATGAGCAGCTAATGGCTGGCCGTCGGGTAGGGATTCTCTGTACTGAGGAGACTAGGGAGCAATATCCGAGAGGTATTCTTCGCTGTGTGGGAGCGCGCAGTGATGAGGAGACGATTGCACATAATTTGTTTGCCGTATTGCGGGAGTTTGATGATCTGCAAGTGGATTGTATCTATTCGGAGAGCTTTTCGCAGAATCATCTGGGGTATGCGATTATGAACCGGATGCAGAAAGCGGCCGGGTACCGGATGATTTCTGCAAGGTAAACCTTCATACGCCCGGCGGTCGGGTGCACCATCACCCATGAAAGTCTGGCGGGAGCATTTGGCATATCACACTTTCATAGTAAACCCTCATATCAGCCTTGCAGATACCACCATGAATGAAAGAGGGTTTACTTTGAGCCTCCGGCGGATGTGCAGAAAACGGAAATGGAAGATGTCATTTTGTAATCCCGTTTTCGCACAGTTCAGCGCCGGAGCGCTGAACTTTTATAGTAAAACAGGAATACAGAAAGTTAGCAAAAAGTTAAAATCCCGATGCAAGCACGGAACCAGGCTCATTGCTCGTGGAAATAAAGGAGGCGTCAGAATGGAAGAGATTAAAAAACGGGCGGATTATATATCTTGGGATGAGTATTTTATGGGAGTTGCAGATTTGTCAGGGAAGCGCTCAAAGGATCCGAACACACAGGTGGGTGCCTGTATTGTGAGCCAGGATAACAAGATTTTATCCATGGGATATAATGGGTTTCCCCGAGGATGCTCAGATGACGAGTTTCCCTGGGGAAAGGAAGCGGAGGATTCGGATCCGTACAGTGCTAAATATCTGTATGTGACGCACAGTGAATTGAATGCGATTCTCAATTACCGCGGAGGTAGCCTAGAGGGTAGCAAACTGTATGTCACCTTGTTTCCCTGCAATGAGTGTGCCAAGGCAATCATCCAGGCGGGGATCAAAACTATCATATATAAAGAAGACAAGTATCAGGACTCTCCTTCTGTGCGGGCATCCAAGAGGATGCTGAATGCTGCGGGAGTGCGTTATTATCAATATGAGATGACAGGGCGGATAATCAAAATACAGGTATAAAGAGAGACAGAGAATGAAATTTTTGCTGACAGCAATCAATGCAAAATATATCCACTCAAATCCTGGAGTATACAGCCTGAAACAATATGCAGAGCATGTAAGCTTTGGAGAATATGGGATAAATATTGAAATAGCAGAGTATACCATCAATCACCCGGTAAGCCGGATTTTGCAGGATGTATACCGGCGCCGGCCGGATGCTATCGGATTTTCCTGTTATATCTGGAATGTGGCTTATGTGTGGGAATTGGTTCATGATTTACACAAAATTCTGCCGGATACGGATATCTGGCTGGGCGGGCCGGAGGTGTCCTTTGATGCCAGGCAGATTCTGGAGCGGGAGCCGGAGATTCTGGGAGTGATGAAGGGAGAGGGAGAGGCTGCTTTTGCCGGGCTGCTTGCCGGTTATCGATTGTTGGACAGTTCGGTGCAACGATGGCGGCAAAGGCGTTTGCAAGAGAAGCGGGCAGAGCCGGGCACAGATGAAGGAGATGCTTTTTGGAAGAAGCTTCATCGGCTTTATGGAGTGGCCTTTCGCGGAGAAGACGGCGGGATTCAGGACAATGCAAGCTGCGCGGCAGAGACGCTGAGCCAGATTCCGTTTCCGTATTCGGACCTGGCAGGGCTGGAGCACAGGATTATTTATTATGAAAGCAGTCGGGGATGTCCCTTTTCTTGCAGCTATTGTCTATCGTCGATCGATAAATCCGTACGTTTCCGGGAGTTGGGACT
The DNA here is from genome assembly GCA_910588125.1 of uncultured Lachnospiraceae bacterium. Taxonomy (GTDB): domain Bacteria; phylum Bacillota; class Clostridia; order Lachnospirales; family Lachnospiraceae; genus Brotaphodocola. Next base: position 6,737 of record CAJUPI010000086.1, on the reverse strand, counting down.
GGTACAAAGAGAGCTGGACTTTTTTTTGGACAGGCGGGTGCCTCAGGTGAAGTTTGTGGATCGGACCTTTAATTGTAAGAAGGAACATGCGATGGCAATCTGGCAGTATATTTGGGAGCACGACAACGGCGTGACAAATTTTCATTTTGAAGTTGCCGCCGACCGGCTGGACGAAGAGGAGCTGGAGCTGCTGGGAAAGATGCGTCCAGGCCTGGTTCAACTGGAGATCGGGGTACAGAGTACAAATCCGGATACCATCCGCGAGATTCGCCGGCAGATGGATTTGGTCCGGCTGCGAAAAGCAGTACAGCGGATTAACCGGGGACATAATATTCATCAGCATCTGGATCTGATTGCCGGGCTTCCCTTTGAAGGCTATGAAAGTTTTCACCGCTCTTTCAACGAGGTATATGAGATGGAGCCGGAGCAGCTGCAGCTTGGCTTTTTAAAGGTATTGAAGGGCTCTTATATGTATGAAATGGCAGAGAAATACGATCTGGTATATCAGGAAAAACCGCCGTATGAAGTGCTGTCTACCCGTTGGATATCTTATGAAGAACTTTGCCGGCTGAAAGGGATTGAAGCGATGGTGGAGGTTTATTATAACAGTGGGCAGTTTATCCATACGTTGGGCCGGCTTATGCAGGAACTGCCGGATCCGTTTGCATTCTATGAACAACTGGCACAGTATTATGAAGAGCAGGGACTGAATGAAAGAAGCCATAACCGGTTGGCAAGATATGAGATTTTGCATGATTTTATCAGAGAGCGGTTCGGAGATAGGGGAGAGCAGTGGCAGGAGCAGCTGGAGGATGCACTGGTATTCGACTGCTATTTGAGGGAGAATTGTAAAAGCCGGCCAGGTTTTGCCCTGGATTTGGCTCCTTATAAGGACAAGCTTAAAAGGCTTGCCCCGGAGGTGAGAAAATTGGGGATGCAGATTCATGTGGAGGTGTTGCGTTCCGGAGAGATCTGGCTTTTTGACTACCGGAACCGGGATCCGCTGACCTGGAATGCTTCTGTGATGCGGCTTAACTAGGATCTTTGTGAAAGAGGAAAGGCATAAAGGAGACGAAGATAGGAAGGCAAAAAATTGGAGTTGGATTATATCGCGATCGATCTGGAAACTACAGGTTTGGATGCCAAACGGGATAAAATTATTGAAGTGGGAGCGATCCGGGTGCAGGAGGGGATGGAAACAGCCCGATATCACTCCCTGATCAATCCACATCGGAAGCTGGAATCCCGGGTTCAGGAATTGACGGGAATCCGGGATGAGATGGTGGAAGCGGCACCGGATATTGGTGACATAATAGCAGGGATTGTGGATTTCTGCGAAGGGCTTCCTCTTCTGGGCCATCATGTGATTTTTGATTATGGTTTTTTGAAACGTGCGGCAGTGAATCATGGCATTGCCTTTGAAAAATCGGGTATTGATACTTTGAAGCTGTGCCGTCGGCTGATGCCGGAAGGGGAATCCAAAAGCCTGGCGGCAGCATGTGCATTTTTTAAAATTGAAAGAAAGGGTGCGCATCGGGCGCTGGAAGATGCAGAAGATGCCCATCGTCTTTATCAGGCGTTAATGCGCCGTTTTTTGGACAGGAAGGAAATTTTTGCGGCAGAACCAATGATTTACAAGGTGAAAAAGGAACAGCCAGCCTCGAAAAAGCAAAAAGAGGACTTGCGGTATTTATTAAAATATCATAAAATAGATGTGCCGGTAGAAATTGATTATCTGAGCCGTAATGAGGCTTCCCGTTTGAAGGATCAGATTATTTCTCAATATGGCAGATTTTGATAATTACTTCCCAATGAAAGAGGTGAACTTAAATCATGAATAATAAAAAGCGAAAGATGATTTCTACGATTATTGTTATCATATTAGTACTGGCCATGATTATACCGACTGTGGCAAGTGCGCTAACTATGTTTTCATAGCTAGGAGGGGACGTCAGAGGATTATGAAAAGATCAGATAAATGGGGGATTTTTTTGGCCGCGGCTGTCGCGGCTGTATTTTTCGCCGGGCCGGCTTATGCCAAGGAAAAGACTTTGCCGGAAGGACTGTTTGTGGGCGAGGCGGCTCTTGGCGGAATGACAGAAGAGGAAGCTAGGGAGGCAATAAAAGCGGAGGAGAGACGGCTGGCATCACGAAAAATCACATTGAATATTGACGGGAATATGGCGTCAGCCACAGCAGAAGAACTGGGGTTGTCCTGGGAGAATCCGGAGGCGGCTGATGAAGCAATGAAACAGGCAGCCGGAGGAAATCTGGTAGAGCGTTATATGATCCGTAAGGATATGGAGAAAAGCCCGGTACATGTTGCTATGGAAATGGCAATGGATGAAGGCAAGGTGGATGCCTTTATCCGCAGGCAAATCGAAGGAACGATGGAGGAACCGCAGAATGCTTCTATTGTACGGGTGAACGGGGCTTTTCAGATTACTCCCGGCGTGTCCGGCAAAGTGGTGGATATCGCGGCTACCAGAACAGTACTGGAAGAAGCATTTCGCAATGCAGACGGAGAAGAGGTATCTGCAGAGGCGGTGGTTGCAGAGCGGGATCCGGATATCAGGGAAGAGGATTTGGCATCCATCCAGGATGTGCTGGGAACCTTCACTACAGATTTCAGCAGCAGCGGTTCTTCCCGTTCCGGCAATTTGGCAAATGGGGCGGCAAAAATCAATGGTCATGTGCTGATGCCGGGAGAGACTTTGTCCGGCTATGAATGTATGCATCCTTTTACAAAGGCCAATGGATATTTTACGGCAGCGGCCTATGAGGGAGGCCGGGTAGTGGACAGCATTGGCGGCGGAGTCTGCCAGATTGCCACTACTCTTTATAATGCGGCTCTGCGCGCGGAGCTCGAGATAACGCAGCGGCAGAACCATTCTATGATTGTCGCTTATGTGAAACCATCAATGGATGCGGCGATTGCCGGTACTGTAAAAGACATTAAGATTACCAACAATTACAGCACGCCGATTTATGTGGAAGGCTACACGGAGAATCGCAAGCTGACCTTTACCATTTATGGAAAAGAGACCCGGCCGGCAAACCGGTCGGTGGAATATGTGTCTGAGACGCTCAGCTCCTTCAGTGCAGGTGCGCCGACGGAGCAAGTGGATCCGTCGATGGCGCCGGGAAGCCGGAGACAGGTGCAATCTGCCCACCGGGGAGTGAAATCAAGACTCTGGAAGGTGGTGACGGTGGATGGTGTGGAGACAGAGAGGACGCTACTTCATACAGACACTTACAATGCATCGAAGGCTATTGTACTGGTAGGGCCGCCGGTTGCGGCTCCCGCGCCGGCAGCGCCGGTCCAGCCAGAGCAGACGGTGATATCGCCGGAACAGCCAGCGGAACCCGAGACGACAGCGCCGGCAAAGGTTGAAGGCATCGACGGAGGGCCGGGAGTATCCGCTCCGGCTGAGACAAAGCCGCAGCCAGAGACAGCAGGAGCACCCGAGAGCGGGGCAGGAACAGCCGAGAATACGGCACCAGCGACACAGGCGCCGCCGGAAAGCGTATCACAGCCAGAGCCTTCGGCGCCGGCGAATATTCCGGCGCAACCGGAGAGCGCTGCGCCGGCACAACCGGCTCCATCAGAGGCGATGCCGGTTCCGGAAGGGGAAGCGGCGTAGATGGAGGACCGAGGTGTGAGATACCTGGTTTCCGGCCGGAATTTAAAACGGATAAATTCCGGCAAAATGAAAGCGGGCCAGGATTTGGTGGCGGCAGGCTATGCCGGGCTGGCAGGAACCTGCATTTTGGCAAAAGCCAGAAGGCGGGAACTGGAAAACCGCTTTACAGCGGATTATCTGGACGGATTGGCCAGATATGACAATCCGGAATTCCGAATGCAAAGTCTAGAACAGGGGAATCCGCAAGACGGCGCTGGCCTTCCGGAATGCGGGAAGGGATTTGCGGTGGCGGAGCGGGAGCCTGCAGGCGAAGGGGGGATTCTCACTGCTATCTGGAAGCTTTCAGGAGCTTACCGGCTGGGAGTGGAATTTTCCCTGCGCCGGATTCCGATCCGACAGGGAACCATCGAGCTCTGTGAGCTGTGGGGCCTGAATCCATATCGGTTATACAGTGACGGCTGCTGGATACTAGCTTCAGAAAACGGCGGCCGTTTAGCAGAGAATCTGGAGAGACAAGGAATAGCTGCGGCGGTGATCGGGATTGTTACGCCGGGAATAGCCAGGGTGATTGTGGACGGAGGAGAGCAGAGCTTCTTAAATCGTCCGCAGCCGGATGAGCTGGAGAAGGTGGCGCCGGACTGGCAGAAGTGGATTGTGCGAAGGTGACGGAGGAACAAGAATAATATAGAAACGGCCTGCAAAGAACAGGGAAAAGCAAGGAGGCAATCAGGCATGAGAGAGAAAATATTGGCAGTGATAGAAAAAAACAGCCGGATCGATATCCGGGATTTGGCGATCTTACTGGGAGAGAGTGAGGTTGCGGTGGCAAATGAGATTGCCGAGATGGAACGGGAGCATATTATCTGTGGCTATCATACCCTGATCAACTGGGAAAACACTAGTGAAGAGAAGGTGATTGCGCTGATAGAAGTAAAGGTGACTCCCCAGAGAGGGATGGGCTTTGACAAGATTGCCGAGCGCATTTATCAGTACAGTGAGGTGAATGCTGTTTATTTGATGTCTGGTGCCTATGATTTTACGGTGATCCTGGAGGGGAAAACTATGCGTCAGGTGGCACAGTTTGTATCCGACAAGTTGTCTCCGCTGGACTCTGTCCTCAGTACGGCCACTCATTTTGTGCTTAAGAAATATAAGGATCACGGCACAGTTCTCTGTGACGAATTCCAGGATGAAAGGATGTTGATTACCCCGTGAGAAATCCATTATCAGAGAAGATTGTGACGATTCCGCCGTCAGGGATCCGGAAGTTTTTTGATATAGTAAGCGAGATGAGGGATGCCATCTCCCTGGGTGTGGGAGAACCCGATTTTGATACTCCCTGGCATATCCGGGAGGAAGGGATCTATTCCCTGGAAAAGGGGCGTACCTTTTATACGGCCAATGCGGGACTGCGGGATTTGAGAGTGGAGATACATAATTATCTGGAGCGCAAATATGAACTGAGTTATCATCCGGACAAGGAAATCCTGGTAACTGTGGGAGGCAGTGAAGCAATTGACATTGCCATGCGGGCGATGCTGGATCCCGGAGACGAGGTCCTGGTGCCGCAGCCGAGCTTCGTTTCCTATGTTCCGTGTGCGGTGTTGGCGGGCGGAGTGGCTGTGCCGGTGGAGCTGGAAGAGAAGGATGAATTTCGTCTTACTCCCGAGAAGCTTTTAGAAAAGATCACACCCAGGACCAAAATTCTGGTGATGCCTTTTCCTAATAATCCTACCGGAGCAGTCATGAGACGGGAGCATCTGGTTGAGATAGCCAGGATCGTTGTGGAGCATGATCTGTTTGTGCTATCCGATGAGATATATGGAGAGCTGACTTATGGTGAGGAAGAACACTTTTCTATTGCGTCCCTGCCGGGGATGAAGGAGAGAACCGTACTGATTAATGGCTTTTCCAAGGCATTTGCCATGACCGGCTGGCGCCTGGGCTACGCCTGCGCTCCGGAAGTGATCTTAAAGCAAATGTTAAAGATTCATCAGTTTGCCATCATGTGTGCGCCTACTACCAGTCAGTATGCGGCGATTGATGCCATGAAAAACAGTGATGCTGATGTATGCCATATGCGGGAATCCTATGATCAGCGGCGGCGGTATCTGCTTCATTTCTTTGAAGAGATGGGACTGGAATGCTTTGAACCACTGGGGGCATTTTATGCCTTTCCCAGTATTAAACGTTTCGGCATGACTTCGGATGAGTTCGCAAACCGGCTGTTGCAGGAGGAGAAGGTGGCAGTGGTGCCGGGGACTGCTTTTGGCGACAGCGGAGAAGGATATTTGCGGGTTTCGTATGCCTATTCGTTAAAAAGCCTGAAGGAGGCTTTGGGGAGAATTGAGCGGTTTGTGAACCGGCTGGATGGGAGATAATATGGCGGACAGAATGAATGTCGTATTATTAGAGCCGGAGATGCCTTTGAATACCGGGAATATCGGGCGGACGTGTGTGGCCACGAATACCCGTCTGCATTTGATCGAACCTCTGGGCTTTAAACTGAACGAAAAGGCGATTCATCGGGCCGGCCTGGATTATTGGGATAAGCTGGAGGTAATGGTTTATTGTGATTATGAGGATTTTCTGCAGCGAAATCCTGGTGCAAAGATCTATATGGCAACGACGAAAGCGCCAAAGGTATATACAGATATTATATATGAGCCGGATTGCTACCTGATGTTTGGCAAAGAAAGCGCCGGGATTCCGGAGGAGCTGTTGGTGAAGAACTGGGAAAACTGCGTGAGGATTCCCATGTGGGGAGAGATCCGTTCTCTGAATCTGGCGAATTCCGTAGCCGTGGTGCTGTATGAGGCATTGCGGCAGAATGGGTTTGAAAAGATGACGCTGGAAGGACAATTACATCGGTTGAAGATGGAGTGAACAATCAGGGACGAGGGTAATGCAAAAAGTTAATGTTTCTCAGAGGGTACGCCTTGGAGGAAGGGGTGGGACGGCGGCGGTCTGCCAGGGAGCCTTTTCCTGTTTCGGGATTAAGAAACCTTAAAATTTCTGAATTTTGCTAAGAGCGAAATGAAAAGGCCCAAACTCGCTTCGCTCAGACAGTGTGCCTTTTCATTTCAACGCAAA
>CAJUPI010000085.1 GCA_910588125.1 uncultured Lachnospiraceae bacterium | reverse complement strand
AGCAGACTGTGTGTACGTGAACCGTCCGAACACTGGATAAGAAAAATGACGGGTGACTTATTTGGCAACACCCTCTTTGCTCATTTTTCTGTAAAAAATGGCTATTTTTCCTGTTCCTTTTGGAGTTGTTCCCATACAAGATTAAAATATGCGGAGAATTCTGGAGCGTTTCGGCGTTTCAGCGGGCTGTCATATTCCGGAGGAAAGTGAATAGGCAGCAAATTTTTTATCCGGCCGGGACGATGCGAGAGGATAATGATCCGGTCTGCTACGCTGATAGCTTCGGACAAGTCATGGGTGATTAATATGGCCGTTTTTTTGGTACTGCGGATGATACTGCTGATGTCGTCGCAGACAGATAACCGGGTCTGATAATCCAGGGCGGAGAATGGCTCGTCTAAAAGGAGCAGGTCCGGTTTTAAGGCAAGCGTACGGATCAGGGCCGCCCGCTGGCGCATTCCGCCGGAAAGCTCAGATGGCCGGGCTTGTTCAAAACCCCCCAGACCGTAGGATTGCAGCATATCATAGAGATTTTGCCGTGTATTATGGTCAAGCTTTTTCTGGATTTCCAGGCCCAGAGCGACATTGCCGTAAATAGTGCGCCATTCAAACAGGTGATCTTTTTGAAGCATATAGCCGATGCCGGCATGTTCTTCTTCGACCGGAATACCATCGATTAAAATAGCGCCTTCCTCAGGCCGGATCAAGCCGCAAAGTAGAGAGAGTAAAGTGGATTTGCCGCAGCCGGACGGTCCGACTATGGCAAGAAATTCCCCTGTGGGGACTGTAAAAGATATATCAGAAAGGGCGGGAGTCTCGCCATCTGGTGTATGATAGGAATAGTGAATCCCGCGGACCTCCAGTTTTGGTTTCATAGGTTACCTCCTAGTATCTGCCATATCCTAAAGTATGAAGGAAGAATAGCGAATGTGCCGGAACCCTTTTGCAGTATTTCAATATACTGGATACAGGGAGGTGTGATATGAGTAATATTGTATTGATGGCTTTGCTTGCGACACTGGGAACCTGGTCGGTGACAGCATTAGGAGCAGCAACCGTGGTATTTTTTCGTTCGCCGAATCCGAAGGCATTGAATCTCATGCTGGGGTTTGCTTCCGGGGTGATGATTGCCGCGAGCTTCTGGTCGTTGCTGCAGCCGGCGATTGAACAAGCAGAGCAGATGTCCGGCCTGCCAGCTTATCTGGTGGCGACGATGGGATTTTTATCAGGTGCGTTGTTCATGTGGGGCTCAGATAAAATTGTTTCTTATGCCCGCGGCCGGGTGAATCATTCGGTGGGAAAGGCAGATGAAAAATTAAACCGCATTATTATGCTGGTGCTTTCTATTACCCTGCACAATATACCAGAGGGGCTAGCAGTAGGGGTTGCTTTCGGTGCGCTGCCAAGAGAAGGGTATCTGATGGAAAGCATGATGGGGGCGATAACGATTGCGGTCGGTATCGGGCTGCAAAATTTTCCGGAAGGAGCGGCAGTCTCGATTCCTCTCAGGCGGGAGGGATTTTCCAGAAAAAAGAGCTTTTTGTTGGGGCAGGCTTCCGGGATGGTGGAGCCGGTTGCCGGAGTTATCGGGGCGATGCTGGTAGTCTATGTGGAGGCAATTTTACCGTATGCGCTGTCCTTTGCTGCCGGGGCGATGATACTGGTGGCAGTCCATGAGCTGATACCAGAATGCCAGCGAAATCAGAAAGCGCAGCCGTATTTTGCGACGATGGGAATTGTGACAGGATTTGCAACAATGATGCTGCTGGATGTGATGCTGGGCTAGAAATGATACTATTTTCCCCGCTGGCAGCACTCTTGCCATTTTCCATACCCCATGATACAATGACACCATCTGGAGAAAAAGGAAAGGATTATAAGGCCATGAAGCGTCAGACAGAAGAAAAGAAAAATCAGATTACAGAAGGCATAATCTGGAAACAGCTTTTGTTGTTCTTTTTTCCGATTTTGTTTGGAACTTTTTTTCAGCAATTGTACAATGCGGCGGATGCCATGATTGTCGGGCGCTTTGTGGGCAAGGAGGCGCTTTCGGCGGTAGCAGGCTCCACCGGGATGCTGACACAGATGGTAGTGGGATTTTTTGTTGGTCTTTCCTCGGGGGCGGCTGTGCTGGTATCACAGTATTATGGGGCGGAGCGGGAGGAGATGGTGGGCTATGCAGTCCATACTTTTATGGCGTTCAGTATTCTGGCCGGTCTGGTGATGACCGGCCTGGGGCTGGTTTTGACACCGTGGATGTTGGAGGCGATGGGTACTCCGGCAGAGGTGATGGACATGTCGGTTCTCTATCTGCGCGTTTATTTCAGCGGGATTGTCGGAAATCTGGTTTATAATTCCGGAGCGGCGATTTTGCGGGCGGTGGGCGATTCCAAGCGCCCGCTGTATTTTCTGATCAGCAGTTGTCTGATCAATATTGTGTTGGACGTGTTGCTGGTGGTGATCTGCGATCTCGGGGTACTGGGGGCGGCGCTGGCGACGATTTTATGTCAGGCTATGAGTGCAGCAATGGTGATTGCTGCTTTGATGCGGACAAGGGATATGCATCATTTAGAGTGGCGCCAGGTGCGTATGGATTCACGGATGCTGCAGCGGATGGTGCGTATCGGGTTCCCGTCGGGGCTACAATCGGTAATGTATGGGATTTCCAATGTGATTATTCAGGCGGCAATCAATTCCCTGGGAACGAATTCGGTGGCAGCTTGGGCGGCTTACAGTAAAATAGACAGTATTTTCTGGATGGTAGTCAGTGCCTTTGGAATTGCGGTGACTACCTTTGTCGGCCAGAATTTTGGCGCCGGGAGAATGGAGCGGGTGCGGGGTGGTATTCGAAGCTGCATGACAATGACGCTGGTTTCTTCGGCGGTACTCTCGGTGGTTGTTTTTAATTGGGGAATCTACGGCTTTGAATTGTTTACCTCAGATCAGGAAGTGGTGGCCATCGGCGTGGCAATGATGCGCTACTTGTCGCCGATGTATGTGACCTATGTTTCGATTGAGATCCTTTCTGGCGCTTTGCGGGGGGTGGGAGACTGTTGGATGCCGATGCTTTTGTGCTGCGGAGGAGTCTGTGTGCTCCGAGTGCTCTGGGTACTGCTGGCAGTGCCCCTGAAACGGGATATGTATACTATTATGTTCAGCTATCCGCTGACCTGGGTGGTGACGACGATTCTGTTTGTGGTATATTATTGCTTCTTCAGTCAGTTGAGAAAGAGGCAGTAAAGGTCCAATGTCATTAAGTTTAGCTCTGAGAATACTCAGCCATGGAAAACGGAGCGGGAAAAGCTGCTCTCAGTGGACAGAGTATAATTTGAAATGATTTAAATGAGAATTTTTATCAATAAGCCATCTTGACTTTTTTGCCGGATCCGCGTATGATAATCATGAAAATGATAATTGATTTCAAAATCAATTCAAAAAGAAAGGAAATATGTCTTATGCCGTTATCGATGATGGAGCAGGGGGAAACCAGGAGGATTACGGAGTTTCGGGGACAGGAGGAGATGAAACGCCACTTGCAGGATCTGGGATTTATGAAAGGTGAGAGGGTTCGTGTCGTGGGAGAGAATCCCGGTGGAATGATTCTGATGGTAAAGGGAGTGAAGATTGCCCTCAATCGTGCCCTGGCGAATCGGATTATGGTGGCGGATTAGACATGGATCAAGGAGGAGTGAGATGACACTGAAAGATTTAAAACCGGGTCAGCAGGGGATTGTGGAAGGCATTGCCGCTACTGGTTCCATGAAGCGGAGAATTATGGATATGGGAATTACTCCGGGGGTGGAGATTCGAGTAATCAAAGCCGCCCCGCTAGGAGATCCGATTGAGGTTAATGTCAGAGGATATGAACTGAGCCTTCGGAAAGAGGAAGCGCAGCAGATCGAAATGTGATAGGCGGCGTTTTTCTTTTGACAAGCAGTTAGCGATCGCTAATCGACGTAACTGTTTTTATTTAAAGTACAGTTGCCATTCAGAAAAGCAAGAGGAAAGAGGAGAAAAAGAGATGAGCATGACAATTGCACTGGCTGGGAATCCCAACTGTGGAAAGACTACCCTGTTTAATGAGCTGACCGGCTCGAAGCAGCATGTAGGCAACTGGCCTGGTGTCACGGTAGACAAAAAAGATGGTGTATATAAGAAAAATAAGGAAGTGATGATTCTGGATCTTCCGGGTACCTATTCCCTGTCTCCCTATTCGGCGGAGGAGCTTGTGGCGCGTGATGCGATCGTCAGGGACAGGCCGGATGCGGTAATTGATATTGTGGATGGTACTAGTATAGAACGGAACCTATATTTATCACTGCAGATTATGGAGACCGGGATTCCAATGGTAATAGCGCTCAACATGATGGATGAGGTAGAAGCACGCGGGGATGAAATTGATTGTGAAAGGCTGTCAGAGGCATTGGGAGTACCGGTGATACCTGTGGTAGCCAGAAGTGGCAGGGGATTACAAAAGCTGATGGAGGCGGCAATCGCGGTGGCCGAAAAGCATCAAAAGCCAAAGCCGGTGGAATGGTTTGGTAAAGAGCTGAAAAATACGATAACAGAGATTGCCGGGCTGTTGGGGGGAAAAGACGGGGATGAAAGCCTGTGGAAGGCAATTAAGCTGGTGGAAAATGATGAAGTGGTGGCAAAAAGCATAGGGGAGATAAAGGCGGATCCGGTGCGGCAACTTATCAAAGCTGCCAATGAAAAGGCAGGAGGAGACGCAGAGGCAAAGGTTGCTGACGATCGCTACCAGTACATAGCAAAAATGATAAAGGAATGTGTGCGTAAAGCACAGCGGGGACATGTAGAGACACGCTCGGATAAGATAGATAAAATTCTTACTAACCGGATTCTGGCGCTGCCTGTCTTTGCCGTTGTGATGTATGTCATGTTTGCCTGTACATTCAGTGAGAATTTTTTGTTTATTGAGGGTTTGCTGAGTCCCGGCAAGTGGCTGGAAGGAATGGTAGGTGATCTGTGGGGACTTTTTGCCGGTGGCGTAGCCGGCGCAGTGGAAGGAGCCGGCGCGTCGGAATGGGCCGTGGGGCTGGTGGCAAGCTGCCTGGACGGGATTGGCTCAGTAGTCGGATTCCTTCCCCTGGTGCTGGTACTGTTTTTGCTGTTGTCTTTTTTGGAGGACAGTGGCTATATGGCACGCGTAGCCTTTGTGATGGATCGGATTTTCCGTCATTTTGGATTGAGCGGACGTTCCTTTATCCCTATGTTGATGGGGTTTGGGTGTTCGGTGCCGGCATTGATGGCATCCCGGACATTGGAAAGCGATAAAGATCGCAAGATTACGATGATGATTACTCCGTTTATGTCTTGTGGCGCCAAGCTGCCGATCTATGCAATGTTTGCGGCGACATTGTTTGCAGAAAGTAACCAGACAATGATGATATTTTCTGTCTATATGCTGGGGATCGTGGTGGCAATTTTGGGGGCATTGATTTTAAATAAATTTGCTTTTAGGAGCGATGTTTCCAATTTTATCATGGAGTTGCCGCAGTATCGTGTGCCGACGGCTAAAAGTGTGATGATTCATGCCTGGGAGAAAGTGAAGGGCTTTGCCGTGAAGGCGGGAACGGTGATTTTTGCTTCAACTGTATTGATCTGGTTTTTGTCCAATTTTAACTTTCGTGGGATGTGCGACATGGAGGAGAGCCTGCTGGCGTCCATCGGCAATGGCATTAAATGGATTTTTGCTCCCCTGGGGTGGGCAGACTGGCGCGCCTCCGTGGGGGTAGTGACCGGCTGGATTGCCAAGGAGAATATTGTGGCAACCTTCGGGCAGCTGTTTGGCGGAATCAGTGATGAAGCGGTTGAGGCAGTGATGGCCGGTGAGGAGGCTTTGCCGGCGATTAGTGAAGTGTTTAACCGGGTATCGGCCTATTCTTATATGGCTTTTAACCTGCTTTGCATGCCATGCTTTGCGGCGGTGGGCGCCATAAAAAGGGAAATGGGATCCTGGAAATGGACTTTGCGGGCTGTGGGATTTCAGATGGCAACCGCCTATGTGGTAGCATTGCTGATCCAAGTAGCAGGAAATTTGTTCATATAAAAATTAAGAGTAGGGTTTCTGTTTTCAGAGCTAACTCTGGCAGGGAGGAGCGGGCATATGTCGTTAGAGAGTAAGAAAAATTATATTCTGGAAGAATTGAGAAGGAACGGGTGTCGGATTACCAGCCAAAGGCAGTTACTGATTGATATTATTTTACAAGATGAGTGCAGCAGCTGTAAGGAGATTTATTATCAGGCCAATAAAGAGGATTCTTCTATTGGCATGGCGACGGTATACCGGCTGGTGAAGACACTGGAGGAAGCAGGGCTGATTCAGAGAAAAAACATGTATCGAATTGATTATGAGACGTTGGCCGCCGGTGCCTGAAAAGGGGACGGATTGGAAGAAACGAGAAATCAAAACAAAAAAACAAGTAAAAAAGAGAAGTTGAGGAAGGCTGCAAGATAAGCCGCCAGCCATTTTCTTATTCTGTGTTCGGATGGTTCATGTACACGTGGTTTGATGTTAACAGATAAAAAGGGTTAATATCAGGCAGCGTGTACGAGAAGTGCCTGGCACTGGATATGAAAAATGGCAGACGGCTTATTTTTTGTCCCTTTGTTTTTCTGTGAAGAAGAACTGGACGGGAAGTGGAAATTCGTATATGATAGTGGGATAGAAGATGACAGATAGCAGTTATCGGGCAGGAGGGGCTATGCACGAATCGGGTGAGAATTATTTGGAAACCATATGGATGTTGAAGGAGAAAACGGGAAGCGTGCGTTCGATTGATGTTGCCAGGAAACTGAATTTCAGCAAACCCAGTGTCAGCCGGGCCATGGGAATTCTGCGGGAGAGCGGGTATATCACCATGGAGCCATCCGGTGAGATTCGGCTGACGGACAGTGGAAAAATGAAGGCCGGTGAGATATATCGAAGGCATTGCCTTTTGACTGTATTTTTGAAGGAAGTGGCAGGGGTGCCGGATGCGATGGCGGAGGAGAATGCCTGCCGGATGGAGCACATTTTGGATCAGGAAGTAGTGGATGGGATCCATCGATTTATGGAGGAGCGGGAGAACAGGAAATCCAGTTGACTTTCTGCGGGTTTTGTGACAGAATTATTGATTGATGGAAATTAGATATTTTCAGAAAAGAGGAAAGAGATTATGACAAAAATTGATATTATTTCCGGTTTTTTAGGAGCAGGGAAAACTACTTTCATCAAAAAGCTTTTGCAGGAGGCGATTGCCGGAGAGCAGGTGGTGCTAATTGAGAATGAGTTTGGTGAAATTGGTATTGACGGGGGATTTCTTAAGGATGCGGGAATCGAGATTCGGGAGATGAATTCCGGGTGTATCTGTTGTTCGCTGGTGGGGGATTTCGGGAAATCCCTGGAGGAAGTGCTGACGAAATATCAACCGGATCGCGTGATCATCGAGCCGTCTGGCGTGGGCAAGCTGTCAGATGTGATGAATGCAGTGCGCAATGTGGCAAAGAACCTGGAGGTTCGTCTTAACAGTGCGGTGACAGTGGTGGATGCCAATAAATGCCGGATGTACATGAAGAATTTTGGCGAGTTTTTTAACAATCAGGTGGAGAACGCCGGGACTATTGTATTGAGCCGTACAGATGTAGCTGAGAAAGGCAAGGTAAAGAAGGCAGTGGAAATGCTGCGTGAGCACAATGCCGCCGCCACGATTGTGACGACTCCGGTTGACCAGTTAGGAGGGCGGCAGCTGCTGGAACTGATCGAGAAACCGGATACGATGATGGAGGATTTGCTGGCACAGGCAAAGGCGGATTATGAACATCATCACCATCATCATGATGATGAGCACTGTGGCTGTGGATGCGAGGGCCATGAGGACCATGGCCATGAACATGCTCATGAGCATGAGGAGCATGGGGAACACAGGTATGAGCATGAGGAGCACGTTCATGAGCATGGGGAGCACGTTCATGAGCATGGGGAACACGCTCATAAGCATGAGGAATACGCTCATGAACATGAGGACCATGGCCATGAACACGCTCATGAACATGAGGGGCACGTTCATGAACATGCGAGCCACGGCCATGACCATGATCATCATGAGGGGAATTGCGGATGCCACGAGCATCACGGTCACGGACAGCATGGGGATCACCACCATGATCACCATGCAGACGAAGTATTTACCAGCTGGGGGCTGGAGAACGTTGCATCTTGTGAGAAGAAGGTGCTGGAAGAGATCTTAGAAGAGCTGGCTTATGGCAGCCGCTATGGTGATGTGTTGCGGGCGAAGGGAATGCTGCCGGGCGAGAATCCGGGAGAGTGGTATTATTTTGATCTGGTGCCTGAAGAATACGAGATTAGGGCTGGAGCGCCGGATTATACAGGCAAGATATGCGTGATTGGCGCGAATTTGAAGGAAGAGGAGCTGAATCAGGCATTCGGCAATGAAGCATAACGGATACAATGGAACTGTAGCGGTTGCCCGAACAGTTATGGCACAACAAGTGGGAAAGGTCGTGAGAAAAGATGGGACCGATGATTGAGGATGATATTACACCGGTATTTTTAATCAATGGTTTTTTGGAGGCCGGGAAGACGGAATTTTTAACCTTTACCATGGAGCAGGAATATTTTCAGACAGAGGGCAAGACTCTTCTGATTGTCTGTGAGGAGGGAGATACTGAGTACGAGCAGGAGCTGTTGGAGGAAACACGGACCTCAGTCGTATATGTCGAGGAATTGGAACAGATTTCGCCGGAGCGGTTGACAGAGCTGGAGCTTTTGTATAATCCGGAACGGGTGCTGATCGAGTGGAATGGAATGTGGAATCAGGATGATTTTAAGCTGCCGGCGGATTGGGTGATTTATCAGCAGATCACAATAGTGGATATGTCTACTTTTGAGCTGTATGTGAAGAATATGAAGTCTTTGCTGGCGGCTATGGTGCGAAATTCCGAATTGATTATCTGCAACCGTTGTGATGGGATTGAGGATCTGGAGCGATATAAGCGGATGTTAAAATCCATGAATACTAAATGTGAAATTGTCTTTGAGGATGAAAATGGGGAGATCGATGAGCTGTCGGAGGAGGATCTGCCCTACGATTTGAATGCCGAGGTGGTTCAAATCGAGCCGGAAGCCTACGGGATCTGGTATATCGATTGTATGGACAAACCAGAACGCTATGTGGGTAAAGTGGTGGAGTTTACTGCGATGGTGCTGAAATCGCCGGAGTTTCCGAAGAATTATTTCGTGCCGGGGCGGATGGCCATGACCTGCTGTGCGGAGGATATGACCTTTTTGGGCTACATTTGTAAGGCTAAGGAGGCGCGGAATCTCGAGACAAGGCAGTGGGTGAAGGTACGTGCGCGAATTGCGCTGGAGTTCTGGAAAGATTACCATGGAGAAGGCCCTGTACTCTATGCAGAAGAAGTGGTGCCGGCAAAGGAAATCGCAGACGTTGTGCAGTTTGGGTAGGAGGACACAAAGACAGACGAGAGTAAAGAAGAAGGCGTCGCAAAATAAACCCTCCATCATTTCTCTGTCCTATGTTCGTGAACAGCCGGACATAAGGATAAGAGAAATGATGGAGGGTTAAAGTCAATGTCATTCAGTTAATTTTCTCAGAAGGTACGCCATGGAAAAAGGAGCGGGAAGAGGCGGGAAATGCTCTGCTGCTTTTTCCGGTTTCGGGATCAAGAATTCCTAAAATTCCTGATTTTTGCGAAAAGCG
>CAJUPI010000084.1 GCA_910588125.1 uncultured Lachnospiraceae bacterium | reverse complement strand
TTCAAGGCAAAACTCAGGGATTTAAGGACTTCTAAATCCCTGCAAAGTCAAAAGCTGCAGACCATTTCCGGCCGCTTCCCGCTCCTTTTTCCCTGGCTGAGTATTCTCAGAGCTAAACTTAATGATATGATGTTGGGGTCAAAAGGTGTTTTTGCTGTTCGTGATTTGATATCAGGATAATCGGGGGTATGAATTTACATAAGAAAAGAGATTATGATGTGAAAAGAGCACAGGATGATAAAGTGGATCAGATGGAGAATCTGTATCGGGAGCTTGTTGGTGTAGATGATGCAAGCCTGTTAAAGGAAATAGCGGAAGCAGAGGAGCAATGGGAGGAAGAAAAGCTCAGGCATCCGGAAGAGGCGGCAAAGCTGAAACGAGAAGCAGAATTGAATTTTGAACTTCTGATGAATCGTATAAATGCTGAACAAAATAAGACGATTAGTAAACGAAGATTTAATCGCCGGACAGAATGGAAGAATCGGGATGCTATTAGAGAATATAAAAAATTCAAAAGTGCAGCAGTGATAGCAGCGGTTCTTGGAGTGCTGCTCGTTGGGGGAGGAATCAGTTCGGTAGCTAGGAGCGGATATAGATATATGGTGTATCCGGAACAAAAGAGTGAGAATGTGGGATTACGTGCCAATATGGATATAGAGTTCATATATGATGAATTAGATGCGGCATATAAAGGAATCTCTCAGAGATTAGAGATACCGGTATTAATGTTGCATTATATACCCGAGGGGTTGGAGTTTCAAGGGATAAAGGAAACGGAATTTTATGGAATTATTCAATTTGACTATAAAGGGAACTACGTTTATTTAAAAGAGGAAAAATTAATTGAAGGCAATACGATGGGATTGATTATTTCAGATCGAAATGCTTGCTATGAGATATGGAATAAGTGGTTGGATAAAAATTTGCAGTTAGAGGAAAATAAACTGGAAAATGGTGTTATAGAATATAGTGTGGCATTGAAAGGAGAGGATGTACATTATTACCTTTGTGGAATTATGGAAAAAGAGGAGTTTGTCAAAATTGTAGAGAATCTGATGTATTATTAAGAGGGCTTTATTGAATTGGAGGTAAGTAATGAAAAAAATGATCAAAAGATGTTTGGTAATCTGCTCAGTGATGATAATGGTTCTTTCATCGGTAGTAACAGCTTATGCACAGTCTGGTAATGGGTCAGCGGGGATGATAATGCGGGAGTATCAGGACGAGAATTCTGTTGGCGTAGAAGCGTCTCCCAGAGGACAACTGATATCTACAATAACATTGCAGTTATCAAATGAAGGATATCGGACATTGGGGGTTTACTCGGAAATTTTGTGTCATCAAGACATGAAAAGCATAACCATGTCGATTAATTTGCAAAGGTTGGTTGATGGTAGATGGAAAAACTATAACACTCAAAACTTTGAGTGGACAGAGGAAGATGATGATCACTTATCGATGGCTATTGCATCTTATGAAGTGGGATTACTGCCGGCGGGAAGCTATCGCCTTTCGGCCGCCTACGTTGTCTATAATTTGGATGGAAGTTTACATGAGTCAAAGAACATAACTTCGCCGTCAAAGACGATAAATTAAATCAGGAAGTTTATTGGAGCATGGCTCTGTTTAGAAAAATAACAATTGACAAATAACTCTTTTACATTACTCTGTATGCTGCTATATATTCTATAAACTCATATAAAATAATCGAATCTTTAATTGTTTGATTTCAAACAAAAGGATAGAGACTAAGGCTTGTGGTCTGGGCAACATTGCCCAGCCATAAGTTTTTTTATGGTTTTTCACTTCAGATCGTTTCATTTTTCCCTTGCCCCCATTTCCATCCTGTATTATAATATCAAAATGGGCGAGATCTATTCAAATCTTCGCCTTCCCAAGTTAATCTTAACACAAAGAAAGGAAGTGTCTTCCATGAGAGTAGGGATGCTGACCAGTGGTGGTGATTGCCAGGCGTTGAATGCGACAATGCGCGGTGTAGCAAAGGCGCTTTATAAAATGTTTGATGATGTCGAGATCATTGGTTTCGAAGATGGCTATAAAGGACTAATTTACGCAGATTATCATATGCTGAAATCCTCAGACTTTTCCGGCATTCTGACAAAAGGCGGAACAATATTGGGAACCTCGCGTCAGCCTTTTAAACAGATGAGGGTTCCGGATGAATTCGGCTTGGATAAAGTGGAGGCAATGAAGCATACCTATAAAAAACTGCGCCTGGAATGCCTGGTTGTCCTTGGCGGAAACGGCAGCCAAAAGACAGCGAATCTTTTGCGGGAGGAAGGACTGAATATTGTATCGTTACCAAAGACTATTGATAATGATCTTTGGGGAACAGATATGACCTTTGGGTTCCAAAGTGCTGTGGATATTGCGACAAACGCGATTGATTGCATCCATACGACAGCAGCCTCCCATGGCAGAGTATTTATTGTAGAAGTTATGGGACATAAGGTGGGATGGCTGACGCTTCATGCAGGGCTTGCCGGTGGAGCGGATATCATTCTTCTCCCGGAAATTCCCTATGATGTAGATGTGGTGGTCAATGCCATTAAGGAGCGGACAAGGCAGGGAAAGCGTTTTTCCATTTTGGCAGTAGCCGAAGGTGCGATTTCCAAAGAAGATGCGGCATTGAGTAAAAAAGAATTAAAGGAAAAGAAAAGAAACCAGGTGGTTTATCCGTCCGTAGCTTATGAGATCGGGGCGATGATTACCGAACGTACCGGACAGGAAGTTCGGGTTACAGTACCGGGACATACACAGCGTGGCGGCGAACCTTGTCCCTATGATCGGGTATTGTCTACCAGGCTGGGAGCTCAGGCGGCAAATTTGATTAGAGAAAAAAAATATGGTTATATGGTAGCCGTAGATGGCCATGAAATAACAACAGTACCGTTGCAGGAAGTGGCAGGCAGGCTAAAGACAGTAGATCCGGAAAGCTCGATTATTAAAGAAGCAAAGATGATCGGCATCAGTTTTGGTGATGAATGACAGAGAAAAGTAAGGAGGCAGGAATTCCATGTCCTATACTGCATTGTATCGAAAATGGCGTCCGGCCTCATTTCAGGATGTTAAAGGTCAGGAACATATTGTACAAACCCTGAAAAACCAAATAGAATCGGGACGCGTGGGACATGCGTATTTGTTTTGCGGAACCAGAGGAACGGGGAAGACCAGTATTGCTAAGATTTTTGCCCGGGCAGTAAACTGCGAACATCCTGTGTCTGGCAGCCCTTGTAATGAATGTGAGATTTGCAGGGGAATTATCACGGGCAGTTCCATGAACGTAGTGGAGATCGACGCCGCTTCTAATAATGGTGTGGAAAACATCCGGGAGATCCGGGAGCAGGTGCAATATCCTCCCACGGAAGGAAAATATCGGGTGTATATCATCGATGAGGTGCATATGCTCTCTACAGGAGCGTTTAACGCTTTGTTAAAAACGCTGGAGGAACCTCCTGCTTATGTTATTTTTATCCTGGCAACTACAGAGGTCAATAAAATTCCGGTTACTGTACTGTCCCGGTGTCAAAGATATGATTTTAAAAGAATATCGATGGAAACTGTGGCCGCCCGCCTCAAAGAATTGACAAAAGCAGAGCAAATACCGGCAGAAGAGCGGGCGTTGGCTTATCTGGCAAAAGCGGCGGACGGATCGATGCGGGATGCCTTAAGCCTTTTGGATCAGTGTGTGGCATTTCATTATGGGAAACTTTTGACATATGATAATGTCCTGGAGGTACTGGGTGCAGTTGATTCGTCTGTGTTTAGCGGATTGCTGCGTGCAGTTATCGCCGGACAGACTACGCAGTGTATTCAAAAATTGGAAGAGCTGATTGTCCAGGGGCGGGAGTTGGGGCAGTTTGTCATTGATTTTATATGGTATTTGCGGAATTTGCTGCTGTTAAAGACGGCAGAGAGTGCAGAGACTATGCTGGATATGTCAGAAGATAATTTACGACAGTTAAAAGAAGAGGCAGAGCTGATTGACGGAGAAACACTGATGCGTTATATACGGGTGTTTTCAGAGCTTTCTAATCAGCTTCGTTATGCGGGCCAGAAGCGTGTTCTGATTGAAATGGCGTTTATTCGATTGACGCGGCCGCAGATGGAGTACAATTTGGATTCTGTCATACAGAGAATTAGTGAATTGGAAAATCGTGTGACGGAAGGCGCGGTAATTGACAGGAACTATGATGGCCATGAAGCATCCAAGCAGCAACATGCAGAGATAGAGATCCCGGTAAAGGAAGTAGTGATCCCCAAAGCCCAGCTGGAGGATTTGACTCTGATTCGTCGGGATTGGGGAAAGATTGTAAGAGATTTGGGCGGTTCTATTCGTCCGGCATTTCGGGAAACTACAGTTGAACCTGGCGGAGATAATTGTTTATGTATTGTCTTTGGCAGTGAGGACAGCTATGCGATCGGAAGCCGGGCTACGGTTTTAAGTGCGCTGGAAGCTTATGTGAGAGAGCATTACGGGAAAGACCTGTGTTTTAAAGTTCGCAAAAGAGATGCCCAAGAGACGGTGAACACAATATATGTCAGTGATGAAGAATTGAAAAATGCTATCCATATGGATATTACGATCGAGGATTGACGATCACGGATATTTTAAGAAAGGGAAAGGAGGAATGCAATATGGCAAAGAGAGGTGGATTTCCAGGAGGAATGCCGGGAAATATGAGCAATCTAATGAAGCAGGCACAGAGGATGCAGAGACAGATGGAGGAAGCAAAGCAGGAACTGGAGGAAAAAGAATATACGGCTTCTGCAGGAGGTGGGGCAGTGTCTGTGACAGTTTCTGGTAAAAAAGAGGTGGTTTCGGTGAAGCTTGCGGAGGAGGTTGTAGATCCGGAGGATATTGAAATGCTGCAGGATTTGGTAGTGGCAGCTGTCAACGAGGCGTTGCGGGCGGCAGAGGAGGATTCCGTAGCAGCAATGTCGAAGCTCAGTGGCGGACTTGGCAATATGGGCGGAGGATTTCCTTTCTGATATGGATTACTATAGTAGCCAGATTACAAAACTAATTGAAGAGTTATCCAAGCTGCCAGGCGTGGGAAGCAAATCTGCGCAGCGTCTGGCATTTCATATTATAAATATGCCGCAGGAGCAGGTGAGCCATCTGGCAGATGCAATTACCAGTGCCAAGGCGAATATCCGCTACTGCAAAGAATGTTTTACCCTGACGGATCAGGAGCTGTGCCCGATCTGCAGTAGTAACAAACGAGATCATAAAACAATCATGGTTGTGGAAAATACCAGGGATTTGGCCGCATATGAAAAGACTGGGAAGTATGAAGGGATTTATCATGTGCTACACGGGGCGATTTCTCCCATGTTGGGGATTGGTCCTGGGGATATCCGTTTAAAAGAGCTGATGCAGCGTTTACAGGGAGAGGTAGATGAGGTGATTATCGCTACTAATTCCAGTTTGGAGGGGGAGACGACTGCCATGTATATCAGCAAATTGGTGAAGCCCACCGGGATTCGGGTCAGCCGGATTGCCAGTGGAGTGCCAGTAGGCGGAGACCTGGAATATATAGATGAAGTAACTTTACTGCGAGCTTTGGAGGGACGCGTGGAGCTTTAGAGCTGCCGGGCTTTTAAAGAGGCAATAAGTAAGTGTGTTTGGGAGGAAGACTGAAGGAGTGCAAAAGAATGGATAAATACGAGTTCAATCTGAAAGTTGACCAGATTCGCAAGATGGTTAACAAAGGTGATTATGTAACTGCAAAAAAAATTGCAGATACGATAGATTGGGAGCGGGTTCCTAATGCGAATTTGCTTTCAATGATTTCACAGGTATATGAAAAAAATAAAGAGTATGGAAAAGCCAAGGAAATTTTATTGTTGGCATATGAGCGGGCTCCTATTGGCAAACGTCTTCTTTATAAATTGACAGAACTGGCATTGAGGGAAGAAAGTACAGATGAAGCGGAGGATTATTATAGAGAGTTTTGTGATTTAGCGGGAGATGATCCGCGTCAACATTTGTTGCGCTATATGATTTTGAAGCAAAAGGGAGCGCCAACAGAGCAGATGATTCACTCGTTGGAATGCTATACGGCAGAAGAATTAGATGAAAAATGGTTATATGAACTGGCACTGCTGTATCATGAAAATAACGATACGGTCCGATGTGTTAATACTTGTGATCGCCTTACTCTGATGTTTGGGCTGGGAAAATATGTGGATAAAGCGATAGATTTGAAGCTGAAGCATGCGCCCTTGAGCAAATATCAGATGGATTTGGTGGATAATCGAGAAAAGTATGTGGAGCGATTGCGAATGGTTGAGCAATCGTTTCAGGAGGAAGAAGAGGAAGAAGAGTATTCTCCGGCGCCGGAACCAGAGCAGGTGCGCTTAAGTTCTTCGACAGCGCAGGATGTCAGGGCGACCTTGCCAGAGGAGGGCGTATCTTCGGAAAAAGCCGATTCCGTGTTAAATGAGGAGGATGATTTACAGGTTTCTTATGCGGAGGATGAGCTTGTTGCGGAAGCAAAGCAAGCGGAAGCAGAAGCGTATCTTGCCAGAGAGATGTCCCAGATAGAATCAAATGCTTATGCGGAGGACGATGAGCTGGGAAAGACCCGGGTATTGGGGGATATCCGGCGCTCCGGAACAGAGAACCGGCAGACAAGAACAAATACAACGTCAGAAGAGAATACAGCTTCCCGGCAATATGCAGATACTAATATTTCATCAGAGCCAAATTCCAGGGCAAGCCGGCGCGCGATTCATTTGATGATTGAGGCTAGAACTCCTGAACAGGGGTTAGACATTGCAATGGAAGCCATGCGCCAGGTTCGGGAATTCACAGGAGTTAAAAATCCGATAGCTAAGATCAGCGGTGCCGGGTTGAATAAAAGGGGAGTATTGGCAAGTTCGGAAAAATTAGCAGGAAAGGATCTGGTTGTTGAAGATGCCGGAGACATGACATCCGAAACGATTGGAGAGATGGAACACTTGATTAGTCGGGATCACACAGGAATGCGGGTGATTTTGATTGATAATCCTCAACAGATTAATATACTCGAAACAGAACATCATTCATTGGCGGAATGGTTTGATTTTATTCGCCAAGAGGATGTTGTGGAAGTGCCGGTAGAAGCGCCTCAGGAAGACGTATTTTCATATGGTGCGGAGACTCAGGATAATTGGGGGAATTATTCTGAATATAATGTGCCGGAAAATCATATGCCGGTATATTCGCAACCGTATGAACAGAGCGAATTTCCAGGAGATGTACCGGAAGATGAGCAAGAAGATGGGGGTTACTCAGAAGAGCAGGAAGAAGAGCCGGAAAATATGATAGATGATCGGCCTGTCCGTCGTGTGATACCGATGCGGGATCTGGCTATGAGGGCGCCGGATGGTCAGGATATGTATGATGAAAATGACTCTGAGGATTCTGATGAGGAGATGGATATTGATGATTTTGCCAAGTATGCCTGCCAATATGCTACTGATATTGATTGTAGCATTACAGGGAAGAGCATGTTGGCTCTTTATGAGAGGATTGAGATAATGGAGGAAGATGGTATTCGCCTCACGAAAGCCAATGCGGAGGCGTTGATTGAAGAAGCAGCGGATCGGGCAGAAAAACCATCTTTGGGAAAAGCAATCAAAGGCTTTTTTTCCTCAAAATACAATAAGGATGGCTTATTAATACTAAAGGAAGAACATTTTATCTGATGAAAAAAATTCGGTTAATTGCGTTGGATTTGGACGGAACCCTTCTGGATAGTCAAAAAAATCTCTCCCCGAAGAATCGGAGAGCGTTGCTGGAGTGCATACAAAAAGGGATTGAAGTGGTGCCATGTACAGGGAGAATCTGGTCGGGCGTTCCGGATTTTATCCGGGAATTTCCTGGGATTCATTATGCAATCACAGTTAATGGTGCGGTGATAGAGGATATCTGTGAAAAAAGGATATTGGATGAAAGAAAACTGAACTGGCAGCAGGCGGTGGAGATCCTTGAATTAGCCGGTCATTTTCGGACCATGTATGATGTTTACATTAATGGCAGCGGATGGGGAGAGTCACGATTTATAGATCATATGGAGGATTATGGCATTTCCCCTGTAATTAAGAAAATGATAAAAGAGACTCGTAGGATTGTTCCGGATGTGATAGAAGAGGTGAAAAGGCGTGCTTGCCCTGTAGAGAAAATCAATTATTTTTTCGGAGATTTACAGGAGAGGCAGCGGGCGCGTGAGGCGCTTTTACAGCGGAGCGATGTGCTGGTTAGCTCTTCATTTCCGAACAACTTAGAAATCAATGCGCTGGGAGCGGCTAAAGGAGAAGCATTGCTTCGTCTGGCAGATAAATTAGGAATCGAAAAACAGCAAACCATGGGATTTGGGGATGGAGAGAATGATCTCACGCTGATTCAGAAAGCCGGAATTGGAGTAGCCATGGGAAATGCTATTGAAAGTCTGAAAAAAGAGGCGGATTATGTTACATCCACAAATGAGGAAGATGGTGTGGCGGCAGCACTGAAGCATTTATTGGGATTGACGGAAAGCAACTAATAAAATACTCTCGGAATCTCCAGATCTTTGATGCCATGGGGTTTCGGGAGTATATCAATATTAAAGGACAGAATATGGAAATTATTATTGAACATTGGTTATCAGTCGCTGCAGGAGTATTTTTACTGGCGATGATATTGTATGGGCATTATCGCGGCTTTTTAAGAGCCGCCGTTACATTGCTGGCATTAATACTAAGCGTGGTGATTGTGCGCGTAGCGACTCCTTATGTGACAACATGGATTAGAGAGAATGATCAGCTTCAAAATAAGATTGAAGATATATTGTTTGAATCTGCCGGCTTATCGGAGGAGGCGATGGACACTTTGCTTCCAGCACAACAGAGAATGTTGATTGAACAGCTGGAGTTGCCTCGTCAGATGAAGGAAGCTCTGTTAGAGAATAACAACAGCGAAATGTACCGGCTTTTAGGAGTTGAGACATTTTTGGAATACATTATTTCTTATTTGGTAAACATGATATTGAATCTTATAGGTTCAATTGTCCTTTTCATTTTAGTAAATTTGTCAATTCGTCTGATGATTCGATGGCTGGACTTAATTGCAAAGCTTCCGATCTTGTCCGGGATAAATCAGATTGCCGGAGCAGTGCTGGGAGGAATACAAGGGCTATTGTGCTTGTGGGGCGGCTGTGTATTGGCGGATATTTTTTCTCGAACAGCATGGGCATCAGCAATATTGGAACAGATCCATATTAGCGTCTGGTTGACTTTTCTTTATGAAAACAATCTGGTCAATTGGATTTTTGTAAAGATTCTTCGAAGCCTTCTCTAAAATGAGGAGATGAAAACAGAAGAACTCAGCAGAGAATTGAAGGAATTACACATATTGTTTGATGAATTCGATAAAATTTGATTTAAAAACAGAAGTAAGGCATTTTTGAAAGGTACTAAATATAGAGAAAAACAAGAAAAAATGCCATATTTTGTGGTCGAAAAGGAATTGAAAAAATTGTTTAAAAAAATCACACAAATCCCTTGACAAAAGCTGGGTAATCATGGTATATTAAAGCTCCACCGAGGAAATGGTGGTTTGAACTTAAAGACGAAGCAGAGATACATGATATTACGAATCTTTGCAAAATAAAAAAAGTTCAAAAAAATGAAAAAAGTTGTTGACAAACTTCGCAAGACATGATAAGATAAATGAGTTGCTGCTGAGGAAGCCAACAACGAGATGGACCTTGAAAATGAAAGATTGAA
>CAJUPI010000083.1 GCA_910588125.1 uncultured Lachnospiraceae bacterium | reverse complement strand
GTGCTACTTGTGTGCTATGTGTGTGCTACGCTTCAAAATTCAGCACTTTTTACCGCAATTCCAGAAAACACAGGCATAAAGAAAACCCTTGAAAATACTGGACTTTCAAGGGCTTTACTAATCTCTTTAATTGTCTCGTAATTATCTCTTGGAGAACTGCGGAGCTCTGCGGGCCGCCTTGAGGCCGTACTTCTTTCTCTCCTTCATACGCGGATCTCTGGTCAGAAAGCCTGCTTTTTTAAGAATCGGACGATAATCGCCGTCTACCTGAAGCAATGCTCTGGAGATGCCGTGACGAATAGCACCTGCCTGTCCGCTAAAGCCACCGCCGCGCACATTCACCTGCACATCATACTTATCTGTCGTCTCTGTCGCCACTAACGGCTGACGCACAATCACCTTCAAAGTCTCCAGACCCAGATACTCGTCAATATCTCTCTTATTGATCGTAATCTTACCGGTTCCCGGCATCAGATATACTCTTGCAATGGATTTTTTTCTTCTGCCTGTTCCATAATACTTGTCTGCCATGATAACTTCCTCCTTTCAGTACCTTTCGATTAAAATTTGATTTCCAGGGCTTCTGGCTTCTGCGCGGCCTGCTCATGCTCCGGTCCCGCATATACATGAAGCTTAGTCATCATGCTTCTACCTAAAGGTCCCTTCGGAAGCATACCCTTTACAGCCAGCTCCACAACCTTCTCCGGCTTTTTTGCCATCATCTCTTTGAGGGTGGTCTCTTTCATGCCGCCCACATAATCGGAATGGCTATAATAAATCTTCTGATCCAGCTTTTTACCAGTTACCTTTACCTTATCCGCATTTACCACTACCACATAATCACCACAATCCATATGAGGAGTGAAAATCGGTTTGTTTTTTCCTCTCAGCACTTTTGCCACTTCTGAAGCCAAACGTCCTAAAGTACAGCCGGCAGCATCCACTACATACCACTTTCTCTCAATCGTCGCCGGACTAGCCATAAAACTCTTCATTGGTCAACCTCCTGTTAACTTACCGGTTTCATACCACGGCCTGCACCGCAGTCAAATATTTCTGCTTTTATGTCTCCTGTCCGCTGAGCGGGAAATGCTTATTCCGGGGCTATGGCTTCGGCATTTTCCTCAACGTCGCAGTTATTGATTATATTATAGGAAAGCATAAGTGTCAACCATTTTTTCCCGAATTTCCCGCTCAAATTAAAGCAACGGATAATTGCCGCCGCCATCCACCGCACAATACCATGCCGCTTTACCGGAAAGCTTTAAAACCCACTCTTTTTCCCCTTTCTCCAAAATATCTGTCGCCTGTTGCAGCTGCTGCGAATCCATCTCCTGTATGCGGTAATACCCATAGCTGTCACCCTCACGCAGCCTGCTCTTTTCCAAATCCGCTATCAACACTTTCCTGGCGCCATTTTGAAATGCATGATGCACATTGCGGCGGATCAAGCCTGTCCAATCCTCTTCGCGGCACCGTTCAATCAGCAAAAATGCCGTTTCCTTTTCTTTAATATGAGACTGAAGAACATGATAACTCCATTCCGCATTCTCACTGTGCTGCCATGGAGGCAGTTCTGTTTCATACCTCATCTCCACCAGGGTCAGCCCCTTAGCCGGGGCCGTAGGCCCTGCCCGGCGCCGGTCACGGGCCGCTAAAATAGCTGCTACCTCCTCCGGCGGATATGCGCCGGTGCCTACCCGAATCAAGGTGCCTGCAATGATGCGCACCATATTGTAGAGAAAACCGCTGCCGCTGACCCGAATCACAATCGTGTCCTCTTCTTTTTCCACTTCCAGGCAGTCGATAGTTCTCACCGTATCCTCCACATTGCTTTTGGCCGTACAGAAGCTTTTAAAATCGTGTTCTCCCAGCAAAAAAGCAGCTCCCTGACGCATTTTTTCGACATTCAGAGGGAAATAGCAAAAATAGGAATACAGCCGTCTGGTAGGCATGATAACCCGTCGGTTTTCGATCCGGTATTCGTA
This sequence comes from uncultured Lachnospiraceae bacterium, assembly GCA_910588125.1. Classification (GTDB taxonomy): domain Bacteria; phylum Bacillota; class Clostridia; order Lachnospirales; family Lachnospiraceae; genus Brotaphodocola. The sequence goes on along the minus strand of CAJUPI010000083.1, from coordinate 7,991 downwards.
AGTCTTAGTGCAGTTGGCTTTTCTGGGGTGCCAGCTAAGAGGGACCTCCCCCGAGCTCTGAACCCGAATATCCTCCGGAAGGCTCTGATTTACCGCCAGGCAAATCTTGTCCGCCGCCATAGGATTCTTTGTATCAAACACTGCCACATTTCCCATAGCATGTACTCCGGCGTCAGTCCGGCTTGCGCCGATGACAGCGATCGGTTCCTTTAAAAGTGCCGTCAGCTCCCGGTTCAGCACCTCTTCTATGGTAATTCCGTTCTTTTGCAACTGCCAGCCGCAATAGTTGGTTCCGTCATAAGCTACCACCAGGCGGATTCTTTTCATGCCCCTGTTCCTCTCTTCTCCAAATTACGCCCCATTATCCCGAATACCCCTACCCCCCTGATACCGCACTCACTGGCCAGATAAGCCTTCTCCTGCCCGCTGTGCCTGCAGCGCCTTCCTCAGACGTGCAATCTCATTCGGATAATAATCCGTTACTGAATATTCTCCGGCACGTTCCATCCACTCCAATGCCTTTTCCAGATTTCCCCGCCGCTCTTCCAGCTTGGCCATATCCTCCAGCGCCTCAAAGCAAACGGGCGCATTGCAGGTAAACACAGTGCATTGCAGGGATATCGCCCGTGCCGCCATCTCCTCCGCTTCCTCCAGCCGTCCCAGGTGAATCAGCACATCAGAAGCTCCCTCATAATTACAACAATCCGAAGGATCCTTTTTTATCTCCTGCAAATAATTATTCAATGAGCGCTCATAACACTCTTTTGCCTCCTTTTGCCGCCCCAGCTCCTCATATACCTCTCCCAGCTTCATCCAGCCATAGGTACTGTCCGGTTCTAATTGTACTGCTTTTTCCAAATAAGGAAGCGCTGTCTCCTGCTGCTTTCTCTCATTCGCAAAATATTTGCCAAACATCCTATAGCTTCTGGCCTCTTTGGGATCATAATCAACCGCCCGCTGATATGCCTCTTCCGCCTTCTTATATTCCTTGGCTTTCTCCCAGCAAAGAGCAATCTCCCGATAAGCGGAAGCCGTCCGAGAGGGCTTCACTTCCATATAACGCCCCAGACAGCATACGGCCTCCTCATATCTTTTCTGCCGCCGCAGCACGATGGCCTGAATCCATAAAAGGCTTCCGTCATCTGGTTCTTTGGCCAGCCCTTGCCGCAGGTATTCCAAAGCCCGCTCATTCTGCTGGGTCCGTTTCATCAGACGGCACAGATCCCGAATCGCCTGAAAATTGCCGTTCTCCCATCCCTTTTCATACGCCTGTGCTGCCTGCTCCCATTTTCCCTGGTTCTGCAACATATCTCCCAGGCCGTCCCAGGCCACACCATTTGCCGGATGCCGCTCCAGAGAATTCCGAAAAGCAGCTTCCGCCTCCTCATACCGGTACATACTTTCCAGTGTTCTCGCCAGACGATAATGAATATAATAGCTGTCCAGCCCCGCCTCCATCATCTCCTGGTACAGCTTCTCTTCTTCTTCATAACGTTCCAGATCGTGAAGATACTGTCCCTTCATATAACGGCGGGCCGGCGTGATCCGTTCCGCAAGCGCCTTGTTGATCCATGAAAGCGCCTCCTCAGAACGATTCATATCAGAACATAGTCCCGCATATTCCTGACAGACAACCCCGGCTTCCCCGGTTTGTTCCACCAGCTCCTTTAAAATCTCTTCTGCCCGGATATTTTCTTCCAACCCCCGCAACGCACGGACATAATAATAACGGACCTGCGCAATCTGGTAGCCCTGATCTAAAAGATTTTCAGCAGCTTCCCGTACCTCCTGATAACGTTCCAGATCCAAAAGGATCTCCAGCCGCAGGTTGAAAGCATCCCGGTGAAAGCCTGACTTCAATGCTTGATTGCACAGCCTTTCCGCCTCCTCTAACACCCCCTCATTAGACAGAATCTCCGCCCGCCGGTAACAGATCTCCGGATCTCCCGGAAACTCCTTTTCCGCCTGTTCATAGATCTCCGCTGCTCTCTGTGTATCACCAGATTGCCGGTATTCGTCTGCCAGATCCAAATAAAGCTGATATGGCCGCTCTTCCGGATCCATAATATCCCACAGCTTTTGACGGTATCTCACCGCCTGTTCATAATCCTCTGCCTCATGGCAGCTTCCCGCCATCATGATCAGCCAGGATATCTTCTGCTCATCCGTTGGCTTTTGATTCTCCAAAAGCTCCCGCACCCGCTCGTAACGTCCTCCCTGCCAGCAAATCCTGGCCAATTGCCACCAGTCATCAAATTCCGGATCCTTTTCCAGCTCATCCGCCAGCTCTGCTGCCGTTTCGCGAATCTGGACGTCCACAAATTCCCAGTGTTCTTCTGAACAATTCTGACATTTTTGATAGCACCCCAACGCCGCTGAAAGATCCCCCTGCCGGCGCATATAATCTCCCATCAGTTGCCAATAGCCCGGGAAATCCGGCTCTCTCTCCAGCAAAGATTTTAACAATTCTTCCAACGTTTCCTGACTAGCATCCGCTTGCTCATAATCCAGTGCCGTGCGGATATACCAGTAACGCGTATGGGAATTCTCCCTGTCCTTTAGAAATAATGTTTTCGCCAGTTCCCATGCCTGCTGTTCATGTCCCCGTTGCATCGACTCATGGCGAATCTTTAATATCGTAAGATCCGGGTGCTCCATCTCCATAGCCGCCAGCTTTTCCATAGCTGACTCTGCTTTTTCCCGATCCTTTTCCCCCAGAGCTGTCCGAAGAGAGAAAAACGCCTCGCAAAAGCCGTCATAATCAAATCCCTCCCGTACCTCTAAAATATCATAGCGGAAGGAATCTTCCTCCCCGATCCGATCATAAAGATAATCCACAAAGCCTTCCGGAAAATGCTGGTACAGATCATCTTCCTCTTCACGCCAGCCAAACACTTTATCAAATATCTGAAAACAGGAATGCGGCAAATGAAAATGATCCATCAAAAAGCCCAACAGTGCCCAACCAGCCTCTCTCTGGCTTTCCATCTCCCTGCATACCGGCAGGCGCAATAGCTTCTCCCACTCTTCTGGTTGAATCCGACGCCCATAGTCCTGATAAAGCTCCTCTGCGCTTTTTAGAAAATTCTGAATCTCCTCGCTGCCCAGCATCTCACTGCGAAAATATCCGGAACCAGGCCCGGCTTCCTTTTCTGCTTTCAGTTGTTTTATTTCTTTCAGCGCTTCCTCCATCGCATTGCGAAGCTCACGAAACCCCTCCGGATCCTCTTCCGGATGATGTTCGGGCAACCGTTCCAGATAGGCCCGCTTTACTGCTCCTTCATCCTTTGTCGCTTCAATTCCTAAAATCCCCCAGCAATCCATCCCTTTCCTCCTCGCTTCTTATATTTCTTTCTACAAGCTCCAAAACCAATCAATACCACCGCAAAAGAATCATGACTGCCAGATACACCAGATATGCCAGATATCCCAGATAATCCCGCCGCCCATAACGCAGGGGCTTCATCTTTGTCCGACCCTCCCCGCCATGATAACACCGGGCTTCCATAGCCATCGCCAGATCGGTAGCCCGGCGAAAAGCTGAAATAAATAACGGTACCAGCAGCGGCACCATGCTCTTCGCCTTCTGGATCAAATTCCCGCTTTCAAAATCAGCTCCTCTTGCCATCTGTGCTTTCATGATCTTGTCAGTCTCTTCCACAAGAATAGGAATAAAACGCAAGGCAATGGACATCATCATGGATATCTCATGTACCGGCACCCCCACGCGTTTTAGAAATCCCATGCTTTTTTCCAATCCGTCCGTCAATTCATTTGGCGTTGTCGTCAATGTCATTACAGAAGAACCGATCACAAGGTAAATCAGCCGCAATGCCATAAATCCTGCCAGCCGCAGCCCTTCCCAGGTCAGCTTGAGAAAACCAATCCGAAAAATCTCAGTTCCCGGGGTCAAAAATAAGTTAAAACTAACGCTGATCAATAGCAAAAACAGGATAGCCTTAAGCCCTCGGATCATAAAGGAAAAGGGCACCTTGGAAAGCCGGATCACCAGCACCAGAAATATCGTAGCTACACCATAAGCTTCCAGACTGTCCGCCAAAAACAAAGACACGATAAATATCATGGTCCCAAACAGCTTTGTGCGCGGATCCATCCGGTGAAGTACCGAATCCACCGGATAATATTGCCCCAATGTAATCTCTCGTATCATACCTCGCCGCCCGCCTTTCCCAGTAATTCCAAAATACCTGCTTTTGCCTCTTCCACTGTGGTAATATCTTCTTTCAGGGGAATTCCCCCGTCTCTGAGCCTTTGGATTACATAAGTGATCTGTGGTGCTGCCAGGCCAATCTGTTCCAGCTCCCGATAATGCCGGAACACTTTCTTCGGCGGCGCATCAAAAATTTTCTCTCCATGGCTCATTACCAAAATCCGATCCGCATATCGTGCAATATCTTCCATGCTGTGAGAAACCAACAGGATCGTCATCTTCTTTTCTTTATGCAATGCCGAAATCTGTTCCAGGATCTCATCCCGCCCCCGGGGATCCAGTCCTGCCGTCGGCTCATCCAAAATCAGCACCTCCGGCCGCATGGCTAGTACTCCCGCAATTGCCACTCTCCGCTTCTGTCCTCCGGATAATTCAAACGGAGACTGTTTCCAAAAGCGCTCCTCCAATCCCACCTGAATAAGTGCCTCTCTAGCCCGCTGCTCTACCTCTTCCTTCGAAAGCCCCTGATTTTTTGGTCCAAAACAGACATCCGAGAACACATCCACCTCAAATAGCTGATGCTCCGGATATTGAAATACCAGTCCCACACGGCTGCGCAGCATTTTCATATTGTAGCCATCCTGGTAAATATCTTCGTTATTGTAATATATCTTTCCGCTGCTGGCCCGGAGCAATCCATTCAAATGCTGAATTAATGTCGATTTACCTGACCCGGTATGGCCAATCACTCCAATGAACTGCCCGTCATGGATCTCAAAGCTGACATCTTTAAGCGCATACTGCTCAAAGGCCGTTCCTTCTCCATACAAATAATTAATATGCTCTGCCCTAATTGCCATTTTTGTCCTCCTGCAAGCTTTGAGTCTGTCCAAATGTTTTTCATAGCCAGCATTTTCCTGCCGGCTTCTTTATTCCTCTGCCCTGGCTGTCTGAAGCATTGGCAATAAATGCTCTGTCAACTCCTCGACCGTCAAAATCCCATCGGGCAATTCCACCCCTTCCTGTTTCAGCTCGTACGCCAGCTCTGTCACCTGCGGCACATCCAGGCGATAATCCTTTAATTCTTTTACCCGCGAAAAGATCTCCCTCGGCGTACCGTCCATCACCAGACGTCCGTCATCCATCACAATCACCCGATCCGCCCAAATCACTTCTTCCATATAATGCGTGATCAGCAATACCGTGATGCCTTCTTTTTGATTCAGCTCACGAATCGTACGGATGACCTCCTTTCGCCCATTGGGATCGAGCATTGCCGTAGGTTCATCCAGGATAATACATTGCGGCCTCATCGCCATCACGCCGGCAATCGCCACCCGCTGTTTCTGTCCACCGGACAGCTTGTTCGGCGATTTCAGACGATATGCCGTCATTCCCACCGCCTCAAGGCTCTCATCAACCCGCCGCCAGATCTCCTCCGTAGGCACCCCCAGATTCTCCGGGCCAAAGCCCACATCCTCTTCCACAATGTTACCAATAATTTGATTATCCGGGTTCTGAAACACCATACCCGCCGTCTTACGGATATCCCAGATATGACTTTCATCCGTAGTCTTCATTCCGGAAATCCACACAGTTCCTTCCGTTGGCAGCAAAATTCCATTAACCTGTTTGGCAAATGTGGATTTTCCAGAACCGTTATGTCCCAGGATCGCTACAAAATCTCCTGCTTTAATATCCAGATCCAGACCGTCAATCGCCCGGTTCACTTCCTCTACCTTATCATCCTCATCTCTGCGGATATAATCATAAATCAGCTTTGATGCCCTGATAATTCCCATCGCCTTTATCCGCTCCCTTCCTGCTTTTAGCGCCTGTTATTCCTTTACATCTCATCCGTTTCTCAATTTTACGCGATATCCGGAGTAGCGTCAAGTGTTTCCCTGAAAAAGAAGAGGGCGTTGTAAAATAAACTGCCTGTCAGTTTTCTGATCTTGTGTCCGTGAACCATCCGAACACAGGTTAGAAAACTGGCAGGCGGTTTATTTTATAACACCCTTTCATTTATGGTGGCGCCGGCAAAGCGGCATGGGGTTACTGGGATACTTCCGTCTAATCAGCGTCTCCAGATCCCGTCCGCATCCACATAAAATGTATCGATCCAGGTATCCGTCGCCCGGCTCCCATCACCAGGGTAGAAATAATACCAGTTTCCATCCACCTGGTTCCACCCCTCCATCATCACTCCGTCACCATTAAAATAGTAAAGCTTTCCATTCACATCCGCCCAGCTGTTTTGGAGCATTGCGCCCTCATTTGCATCTGGTGTGGGATTGAAATAATACCAATGGCCACCCGACAACATCCAGCCCACCTGCATCTCCCCGCTTTCCGCCAGAAAATACGTATGATCTCCCTTTTTTTGCCGGCCCTTAAGCATCTTTCCCTCACTCTGGAACAAATACCATTTATCGTTAACCTTCAGCCAGGAATCCTTCTGATAAGAACCGTCCGGGTAATAGTAATACCAGTAATCGTTCCGGTATTGCCACCCCGTCTGCGTATTCCCGGTCGGCGAGCTGCTGACTGCGTCTGTCCTTCCGGAGCCGTCTGACACATCCTCCTTCGCAATGTAGAGCTCATCCGATTCCACCCAATCGCTTTTCTTTCCATAACTCTCATCCTTGCTGGTTTTGGCAATCGTCCTCACCCGGAAGGAATAAGTTCCTTCCGCTGTCATATAAGGATAGAAATTATAGCTGGTCGCTGTGGTCTCCACAGTGTGGACCTTACCGTTCCCCCGGCGCAGCACCACCTCATATTTACCTGTGTCGCCACTGTCCGGCCTCTCCCAGCGGGCGGTTCCCTTGGCATTGTCCTTCCAGTATGCATCCTCTGGCGCCGGAAAATCTCCTTTGATCGCATTCACCCGCACCCGCACCAAAAGAGTATCCTCATCCTCCCGCTTCGCACTGACAAAGCTGCCGGATTTCACGGAAACATTGCTGGAGCGGTAACTTCCCTTAAAGTAATAATCATCCCCGGCAGTCAGCCATACTTTCATCTCCGGCTGATCCCCCACCTTCATTTCCTTAGAGGTGGAAGTCACCCACTCCGCCCGGTCAATCGTATACTTATCCGTGGAGCAGGAAACAGAAACATTCCCTTCCTCGGCGTTCCCGCTGTCATATCCGATATCCGGCAGTGTATCCCCAGGTTCCAGCTTCGAGCTGACCCGTATTGTAACGCCGGATATCACATGCTCTGCCGCCACAGCCGTCATCGTCCCAGCCGCCGCCAGCATCACCGCCAACACACTCGCCCATAACCATCTTCTGCTTCCCATCGTCATCCCTCTTTCCCTTCGCCTGATATCATTCATTTCATATAACTGTTGTCTCTAAAATAATTGCTTATCGTAAACTTTCATCTTATCTATATTTTATTATAAGCGAAGGAAATCCCACAGTCAACTTACGATATTCTTACCAAAAAAACAGAAAATTGCCACCATTTTCCAATAACAAATGGCAGCGATTTTCCGTTCCTAAGCTTACTTTGTAATCTCCCAATGTCCATACCGTCTGCCTTGACTTTTTCTTCCAGTTCCCGCTGTTCCGCTTCATAATCCGGGGAAGTTTGGAAAATACCAATGTATCAGAAAAAAATTTCTAAAAATCTTTTTTATCGGGGTAGACTGCTGTATACTGGTAAATACTTGCCCTTAAAATCGCAAGATATATGAAAAGCTGAATGAAATATCCTGCTATAATGCAAAAAGAAAGGAGGAGGCTGCAATGCCGGAGAATATCAAAAATGTAATGGCGGCAATCGACTATATCGAAAGCCACCTGCACGA
>CAJUPI010000082.1 GCA_910588125.1 uncultured Lachnospiraceae bacterium | reverse complement strand
ACAGCCGGACACTGGATAAGAAAAATGACGGGTGACTTATTTTGCAACACCCTCTGTACTATAATGATGGAGCCACGATTCCCACCGGAGCATTCCTTCGGATCCGTTCTATTCTCCCGCCATCATCATCATAATTTCATTGCTCCGGGCAATAAACTTAGTCATTCGCTCCGGATTCAAAGTACCATGGCTCAATAGCGCCAGATCATACAGCTGCTCACAAAATTTAGCCGTATTTTCTCCCTCCCCATGGTTCAACACATACTGAACCAGCTTGTGGTTAGCATTGAGCACCAGGGTTTCACCGGCACCGCCGAATATGGATGGATCCATGCCGTACATATTGTACATCTTCATCATGTCCTGCATCCGGCGGCTCTCCTCCGCTACTGTCAACATGGCAGAAATATTCTCATTCTTCAACTTCTCCACCTTGACCTCCAGCTTGTCATTGCCCAAAGCCTTCTTGAAAATCTCCGTCAAAGTCTCCGCTGTCTTTTTAAATTCTTCGTCGTCCTCCTTCACCTCTTCCTTAAAGGTGTCATTGAGATCCGCGTCAATCCGCAGGAATTTTAAACCCTCATTCTTCTGCTCCAGATGGTTGATGAAAGGACTGTCTATGTTATGAGGAAGAATCACCGCATCCAGCCCCTCCTCTTTAAACATATTGATATATTGGCTCTGCTCCTTTTCATCCGTCACATAGAACACCTTGTTTTCATGCTTTTCCTTATTCTCCTCCAGGCAATCCTTCAAAGTCAGATACTTGCCCTCCAGGTTTTTGAACAAGATATAGTCATTCATCTTCTCGGCAAATTTCTCATCTTTAATGCAGCCGAACTTGATAAACGGTGCGATATCATCCCAGTATTTCTCATAGTTCTCCCGATCGGTCTTGCACATGCCGGTAAGCTTATCCGCTACCTTTTTGGTAATATAGTCCGAGATCTTTTTCACAAAACCATCGTTCTGCAACGCACTCCGGGAAACATTCAGCGGCAGATCCGGGCAATCAATAGCACCCTTTAAAAGCATCAAAAACTCCGGAATCACTTCTTTAATATTGTCCGCAATAAATACCTGAGTATTATAAAGCTTGATCGTTCCCTCAATCGAATCGTACTCTGTATTAATCTTGGGGAAATAGAGAATTCCCTTCAAATTAAACGGATAATCCATATTCAAATGAATCCAGAACAACGGTTCCTTGTAATCCATAAATACCTTCCGGTAGAAGGCCCGGTACTCATCCTCCGTGCACTCGTTCGGATGCTTATTCCACAAAGGAGTCGTATCATTCAATGCTACCGGACGCTTTAAAATTTTATAGCGCTCCTTAGACGGCTCAATCTCCACGACTTCCTTCTCGCCGTTTTCATTTTCCTTCTCCTCAGTCTTCGCTGGCTCCACCACCGTCTCCACGATGGTATCTTTGTCTGTCATCTCTTCCTTATCAACAGTCTCATATTCCGGCTCTGCTTTGGCATTATCCAAAAAGATCGGAACCGGCATAAAAGAACAGTACTTATCCAGCACCTCTCTGGCCCGGTATTCATTAGAGAACTCATAGCTGTCCTCATTCAGATACAAAGTGATAACCGTACCCTGCTCCTTCTTATCCCCATCCTTCATCTCAAAGGTCAGGCCGCCCTCGGATTCCCAGTGAACCGGCGTGCTGCCTTCCTTATAGGAAAGGGTGTCAATCGTCACCTTGTCCGCTACCATAAACGCCGAATAGAAGCCCAGTCCGAAATGGCCGATAATCTGATCTTCATTGGCCTTATCCTTGTATCTCTCCAAAAAATCCTGCGCGCCGGAAAAGGCGATCTGATTGATATACTCCTCTACCTCATCCGCTGTCATCCCCAGGCCATTATCCTTCACCCGGATAGACTTTTCTTCCGAATCGACTGTAATCTGAATCTGGTATTCCATATCCTCCGGTCTGGTGTACTCTCCCATCAGCTCCAGCTTTTTCAGTTTGGTAATGGCATCACAGCCATTGGACACCAGCTCCCGGTAGAAAATATCATGGTCAGAATAGAGCCATTTTTTGATAATCGGAAATATGTTCTCACTGTTGATCGATAAATTGCCTGACTTGTTTCCCATCACATATCACTCCTGTTCTTTTATTTTCTTAAATTCTGATTCATTCTCATAATCTTTCTAGTTTGCGATTCCCGCAGCCTTTGGCTTTCGACAATATGGAATCTCTGTCCTATATTCTAATACGGTAGCAAGCAAATGTCAACAGAAAATTAGCACTCATTTTTAGTGAGTGCTAATAATCAGGATTCCTGTATATATGCAATCTGTTTCTCTTTCAAAAACCGTTTTACTTCCTCATCCCATCCATGCTCGATTCGCTTGTCCAATGTAAAAACGTTCAGAGATACTCCGGTTACGCAATACATTGCCTGCTCTTCGTAGCGAATATTCAAATACAAGCCACCCACCTGTTCCAAGGGAAAATCCGGCTGCACGGACTGCAAAAATTGTCCTACATCCACCGGCGGAAGCTGCAGCGTGATTCGGAAACTCTCCGGCAACCGTTTCCCCCGAATCAGAGTAAAACATGTCGGCCGAACCAGCTTCCAGGGCGACAGCTCACCAATCTTTTGCTCTTCTCTTTCCTGCTCCGTAAAATATCCACGATGGATCCTGCCATCAATAGAGAATACATTAAAGGTAGTAATCGATGCTTCTCGCATCCACCACATATCAAATACTTCTCCTACAAACAGTGCAGAAGTAAAACTCTTTAAATCCGCAATCCTCAACGCAATCATACTGCTTTTTGTCCCCTCCCCATTCCTAGTGTCTTGACACATTTACGTTCAGTCAAGACTCTCGCCATCCCGAGATACTCTTTATGCCATCTATTGTCCCATATAGTCCTCATACCATTCAAAAAAACCAGTAGTGGTGGATTTCTCCTCCTCAGAAAAAGAAATCCTTTCCCAGATCTCCCCACCCAGATTCACGGAATGCTCTGCTATAAATCCATCATAAATTCTGTGAAATGCCAGGTTTTTTCTCTGCAACGCCAATTTCTGTTTCCGCTCCAATGTTGCTTCCTCATCATAATCATCTATACATTTCACAATATAAAAAGATTCTCCGTCCCGGATGATGGGACTGATCTCCCCCGTTGCTAATGAAAATACTGCTTCTTCATATTCCTGGGACCGCTCTCCACGTCCTACTTGCTTTTCCACTTCTCTGTCCTCTGAGACAGCCCTCGCCACCACACTAAAATCCACCCCGTCTGCCATTACACGTGTATGAATATCCTGGGCTTCATTGGAGTCTGTAACCCGCAGCTCCTGGACAACGATAACCTTCGCCTCACTGTCGCTGATCTCCAAATCCACACTTTCCGTCAACTCATCAACCATCCTCCCTGCACGATAATATTCTGTATAAAGTCCGTAAATTTCCTCCAGAGTGATATTCGTGTAATTTCGATCTGCCTCTGTCAAACTATCATAGTAATCTTCCGACAATTCCCGAAGGCGCTCCTGCTCCTGGCCAGTCAATAAGATTCCTTCCTGATCCGCCAATAAATTGATCAGCTTGACCTCCTCCAAAAAAGAACGCACCTCGCGAAGCAAATACTCCTGAAAGGTAGTCCCCTCCTCGTCTACGGGAATCTGCCAAATCCGATCGGTATATACCTCACTATAGCGATTTTTCTCTGTCGCCGCGATCAACATAATCTGGGCATCCGTATATCCCTCCGCAGTTTGTATCTCCGAGGTTATCTGTCTGCTCTCCTTACAGCCGCCCAACGCCAGAATAATCAAAAAAGCCAATGCCGCTGTCAATATTTTGTTCATATTTCCCCAAACTTTTTTGGCAAATTCTCCTTTGACACTAACTTTGCTTCTATTTTGTTTCTCCATACTTTAAATAGAACTCCTATCCTGTTTCAGGATTTCCCACAGCAATCAATCTTCTACCAGCAGCTTCAACACCTTCAGCACGCCATCCTTCACATTTTTGTCCGTCTGAAAACGTGCTGCCGCCTTTACCTCCGGCCTGGCATTTCCCACCGCAAAACTATAATAAGCCTGATTCATCATCTCAATATCATTCATCTGATCTCCAAATACCATGGTTTCTTTCGGTAAAATCCCCAGGCTTTCCTGCAGCAGCCGGACTGCTGCTCCTTTGTTGACCCCCGGTGCCATACAATCCATCCACATATCTCCGGAAATAGTGATTTTAAGCTGATCCTGATATCCCTCCCGCAAGCCTTTGGTTGCCGCATCAATACCAGTTTTGCGATAAGCAGATACCTTGATATACGGTTCCTCCACCTGCAGCAAATCCTCGACTCGCTGAACGCGGAACTGATATCCCTTGACCAGCCAATCGTAAAACTCCTGATCTCCCTCGTCAATATACAAGATATCCGGGCCGCTAACCAGCGGTGTAAGTCCCTCCCTCCGGATATCTCTCACCATCCGCCGCACTACCTCCGGCTCTATCGTGTTCAGATAGAGATTCCGGCCACACAATCCCACATAAGCACCATTATCTGACAGATAAAAAATTTTCTCCTTCACCCTATCGAATGTTCTCTCAATACTCACCCATTGGCGCCCACTGGCTGCCGCAAACTGCATCCCCTGCTTTCTCAGTTTTAGTATTACTTCCAATAGCTCTGGATTCAGCTCATTGTTTCCATCTTCTAAAAGGGTTCCATCAATATCTGATACAATTAATTTTATCATAGCTTTATTTTTTTCCTCATATAATATTATTTATATTTAAAATTTAGCTGAATTAAGATTAAAAAATCCCGAAAAATCCAGTGCCTATCAACTAAACCTGGTATCTTACGGGATTTTTATACGGAGACGGTGGGATTCGAACCCACGTACCGGTTATTAGCCGGTAAACGCATTTCGAGTGCGCCGCGTTACGACCACTTCGCTACATCTCCAGATATACCAACGAACCCATTATACATGATAATTATCAAAATGTAAATGGGAGATGCTGATTTTTTCTATATTCTGGCTTTCAGGAAGCCGCAAAGAACATCTCCACACCATCTGCCAGACCATTACCAAGCTTATCCAATGCTGACGCTGAGTGATCCGAAGCCTTATCTCCCAGCTCAATATCTACGGAAGGCACCGTAGAAAAAGATGTCTGTGTCAGATCCATCTCCATCTTCCCATTTGAAAACAACTTTACCCCCACGCCTTTCAGACCGGCAATCAGGCTGTCACCGAGAGCATGATGCTCCTGCCAGTGGGATGCCACCGGCTCCATGCCGCGGTAAGATGCCACATTCGGCACACTCATGTAAAAAGCTCCCTTATCACTGGAGGTAGAATCATAGTGAATCGCAATATGGCAGTCCGCCAGATTGTTCGCCAAGACCGTCCTGGCAATGTTGTCCAACTGTACATCATCCGACTCACGGATCATCAACACATCGAATCCCCGGGCCAGCAGCTTATCTTTGAGAACCTTCGCCATCGCCAGGGTCACCGTAGATTCCTGCGTTCCATCGGCAAATGTCATACCGCTACTAATTGCCGATGCCGTTGTTGCACCCGCAGCTGTCGTCCCACCAGTCACCTTCGGCGTACCATCCGGATGGCATTGCGTCTTAACACTTGCTCCTCCTTTAGTTCCGTGACCGGCATTGACACAAACCACTTTCCCCTTGCGGTTCGAACCTTCTGCACGGTAGAGCATTGCCTTACCAGAATTGATTTTTGAATATCCGGCATATTTCCAATCCGGGTTTAATCCAACCTCTCCGGTTTGCGCAGATGAGGCACTATCTGTGACAGAATCCGTTGTCTGTATCTCTTCCGGTTTTGAAGTAGCAAGATATTGGGATGCAATATAATACTCTTTATTCTGATAAACCACGCGGCTCCAAGACTGGCTGTAGCCAGTACGGCTAAGTGCCGCACCGCGGTTCAACCGGACAGCCACCTCTGCTTCCTGGCCTGGTGCAGTCCTCACATTCACATCCATAGCAGTTACATAAACGGTCTCATCCCTATTCTCCATCTCCGGGGCTGTCTCCCTGGTAATCCTGGCATTCACTGCGCTGCGTCCTGCCTCTGGCGCTTGCGAAGCACCTGTGCCGTTTTCTATCATATTTCCTGTATTATCATTTATCTGGCTGTTTTCTGCCGCACTGCTTTCCGTCTGTCTTTCCTCTGCTGTATCATTCTCCATAGCATTACCGGCCGCCGTCTCACCGCTTACCTGTGTCCCCGGCAATTCAATCTTTTCATAGCTTTTCATCTGGCAGCCGGAACCCGCTGCCACCACTGTGGTAAGAACCCCACCTAACACCAACAGCCGCTTTATCTTTTCTGCTATTTTGCCTCGGCCCCATGTTTCCTTTCTCACTGGATTGTTCCTCCTCCAAGTACATAATTGTCTTCATAGAATACTACTGCCTGCCCTGGCGTCACCGCCCGCACCGGCTCCGAAAAATGACATTCCACACAGCCGTTTTCCAGCTCACGAACCGTACATAATGCACCTTTATGGCTGTAGCGGATCTTCGCCTTCACCTGCCGTTGCTCCCCATGAAGGCCATCAATTGCCATCCAATTCAGTTTATCACAGATCAGCTTATCCGTAAATATATCATTTGCTTCCCCTATCACCACTTCATTGGTATCCGGCCGGATCTCCGCCACAAATACCGGCCGCCCCAGTGAGAGATTCAGCCCCTTTCTCTGTCCGATTGTATAATGGATGATACCGTTATGTTGCCCCAGTACCTGTCCGTTCCGATCGACAAAATTTCCCGGTCCCGGAACCTGTCCCTTTTCCCGTCGAATAAAGCCTGCATAATCGTGATCAGGAATAAAACAGATCTCCTGGCTATCTGCCTTGCGGGCCACTGAAAGTCCCAGCTCTTCTGCCATCTGCCGAATCTCTTCTTTCGTATAATCACCAGCCGGCATCTTTGTGCGAGACAGTTGCTCCTGGGTCAAATTGTAAAGCGCATAGGTCTGATCTTTAGCAGCTGTCGCCGATGTCCGCAGCGCAAATCGTCCATTGATCAATTGTTCCACCCGGGCATAATGTCCGGTGGCGATATAATCCGCCCCCAATTCCAGGCTCCGCACCAAAAGTGCTTCCCATTTCACAAATCGGTTACAGGCTATGCATGGATTGGGAGTTCTGCCACAAATATACTCATTCACAAAGTAATCCATCACATATGCCTTAAACTCTTTTTTGAAATTCATCACATAATGAGGAATTCCCAATTGCCAGGCCACCCGACGGGCGTCCTCCACCGCACTGAGTCCGCAGCACCCTCCGTTCTCCTCAATCCTCTCCGGCTCTTCATCCTGCCAGAGCTGCATAGTAACCCCTATCACCTCATATCCCTGCTTCTGCAAAAGCCAGGCGGCCACCGAAGAATCGACGCCGCCTGACATTCCTACTACCACCTTGCTCATCAGTATTCCTCATCCTCATCATGCTCGCTGATATCGCTTTTCGGCTGCTCAAGCCCCTCAATCTCAATGCCGTTCTTCTGGGCATAGTCCCACAGTGCAGCATGGATCGCCTCTTCTGCCAGCAGCGAACAATGTACCTTCACCGGCGGCAGCCCGTCGAGCGCTTCCATCACCGCCTGATTGGTGACAGTCATTGCCTCTGTAACACTCTTTCCTTTCACCAACTCTGTAGCCATACTGCTGGTGGCCACGGCAGCGCCACAGCCGAAAGTCTTGAACTTCACATCACGAATAATCTGATTTTCATCAATATCCAAATAGATCCGCATGATATCGCCACACTTGGCATTGCCCACCGTCCCCATTCCACTGGGATTTTCAATCTCTCCTACATTTCTGGGATGCTCAAAATGGTCCATAACCTTTTCTGTATACATGATTTTTCTCCTGTCTGTCTCTTGGTATCCTCATCGTTTCTGTTTCTTTATAAAATCCTCATACAACGGCGACATGTTTCGTAATCGCTCCACAATCTCCCGGATGCTATCCACCACAAAATCCATCTCCTCCTTCGTGTTTTCCTCACTCATGGTCAAGCGAAGAGAGCCATGGGCAATCTCATGAGGCAAACCGATAGCCAGCAATACATGCGAAGGATCGAGAGAACCGGAGGTACAGGCCGAACCACTGGATCCGCAGATCCCTTTGCTGTCCAACATAATCAATAACGATTCTCCTTCAATGAACTGAAAGGCAAAATTGGCATTATTAGGCAGGCGGTTTGTTCGGCCTCCATTGATTCGGGTATAGGGAATTTCCTCCATCACCCGATCCATCAAATAATCCCGCAGCTTACTCTCATGCCGGGCGCGCTCCTCCATTGTGGCAAACGCCAGCTGCGCCGCCTTTCCCAGCCCCACAATTCCCGGTACATTTTCCGTACCAGCCCGGCGTTTGCGTTCCTGCGCGCCGCCATGCAGAAAGGAACGAATTTTTACTCCTGTGCGAATGTAGAGAAATCCCACGCCTTTGGGACCATTGATCTTATGTCCACTGGCGCTCATCATATCGATATGAAGCTCATCCACCTGAATGGGAAGATGGCCATAAGCCTGCACAGCATCCGTGTGAAACAGAATACCATGCTCCCTGGCAAGTTCTCCAATCGCGCGGATCGGCTGGATCGTACCGATCTCATTGTTGGCAAACATAATTGAAATCAGAATTGTGGTAGGACGAATCGCCTTTTTCAGCTCTTCCAGCTTTACCACACCATTCTCATCCACATCGAGATAGGTCACTTCAAAGCCATGCTTTTCCAAATACTCACAGGTATGCAAAATCGCATGATGCTCGATCTTACTGGTAATGATGTGATTTCCTTTTTCACGGTATGCATCCGCTGTCGCCTTGAGCGCCCAGTTATCTGCCTCTGTACCGCTGCCGGTAAAATAAATCTCCCGCGCCTGAGCGCCGATAGAGCCAGCAATAATCTCCCGTGCCTCCTGAACAGCCTTTTTTGCCGGCGTGGAGAAATCATATACCGAGGATGGATTGCCATAATACTCGGTAAAATAGGGCAGCATCGCCTCCGCCACCTCCGGCCTGGCCCTCGTAGTTGCGGCATTATCCAGATAAATTATCCTTCTCATCTATTAAAATCCACCTTTCCGGAAAATAATTTTCACATTAATTAGTATATCACCGAATTCATAGTATTTCAATATGAAATTAATAAACTTCTTTTTTATCCCCTGTTCCCCACTCTACTACTTTTAATATATTCAAAACTGCTTTGATTGTCATTGCTTTTGCTTTATTCTTTTCCATTCCCTATTATAGTCAATTCCCTATCCCTTGGCAAGCACAAAGCCCCGTTCTACATTCTAGACTATCTCATATAATGTAATAATTTCCCCTTTTGGAGCCGCCATGATTTCCATCTCCGAGCTTTCTCCTAAAAAACGAGCATTTCTTACCGGCACCATCCTTTTGACCGGAACCGGCCTTTCCTGCCGGGTGCTGGGGTTTTTTTATCGTATTTTTCTGTCCCGGACTATCGGCGCCGAGGGACTAGGCATTTACAATATGGTACATCCCATCTTCGGCATATGCTTTGCCCTCTGT
Source organism: uncultured Lachnospiraceae bacterium (assembly GCA_910588125.1). Taxonomy (GTDB): domain Bacteria; phylum Bacillota; class Clostridia; order Lachnospirales; family Lachnospiraceae; genus Brotaphodocola. Next base: position 989 of record CAJUPI010000082.1, on the reverse strand, counting down.
GCCGGCTCCATCCAGACCGCCCTTTCCCAGCATATTGCCTCCCATATAACCAAAGGCCGCTCTATTTTCCGCACCGGTATGGTCATTTCCATGACGTTGTCTTTTGTGCTGGCCTTTTTGATCTGCCGCCATGCAGAATTTCTGGCAACTGTCGTATTAATGGAACCCCGTTGTGTTCCTTACCTGCCGGTGATCGGGATCTCCGTTCCCTTTGCCGCCTTCCATGCCTGTATTAATGGTTATTATTATGGAATGCAAAAATCACATGTTCCCGCTTTTTCGCAAATTGCTGAACAACTTGTCCGTATGGCAGTAGTCTTTTGGATCGCCTCTTCCTGGCTCCGTACTGGCCGCTCTATCACGGTCATGCTGGCAGCTTATGGACATCTGATCGGCGAAGCTGCCTCTGCAGCTTTTACTCTTTTCTGCTTTTTTGTGTTTCCTCCACAAAAGAAAATAGCCGCAGAATCTTTACTTGCTCCCGGTACAGCGGCCCCCTTAATGGCTCTGGCCTTGCCTCTCATGGGAAACCGTCTGGTGCTCAATCTTTTGTCCAGCGCCGAAGCCATCTGGATTCCCAGCCGTCTGCAAATGTCCGGACTGAAGTCTTCGGAAGCTTTTGCTGTTTATGGTGTTTTAACCGGAATGGCGCTGCCGGCTGGTGTCAAGTAAGGGAATAAAGAATATCTACCCAAACGGAGCGAAGCGGAGTCTGGGTTTCCCCTTTACTTCAATTCAATCTTCACCCTCCCCACATCATACACCCATATCACCTTCACAAACCTCTCTACCATTTCCCGGTCCAGTTTAATATCATCCTTGTAACCGCCATATCTCTCCACAAGTTCCTTTTTATCCTCCTCCATATCCTCCATAGATTCCCTGATTATCTGGGTTTCCTGCTGACATACCTGAATTTCATCCTGTATACTTCCCTTTTTCCGCAGAAACTCCTCCTTCGTAAGTTCCCCATGTTTATATTCGCTGTA
>CAJUPI010000081.1 GCA_910588125.1 uncultured Lachnospiraceae bacterium | reverse complement strand
GAGATTTAAGGACTTCTAAATCCCTGCAAAGTCAAAAGCGGCAGACCATTTCCCGTCCCTTCCCACTGCTTTTTCTATGGCTGAGTATTCTCAGAGTTAAACTTAATGACATCGGGAGAAGGGGTAATGTTTTTTTCAGAGAGTACGCCTGGGAGGAAGCAGCGGGAGGGCGGGCCTTCTGTTGGGGCTTTTTCCGGTTTCGGGATTAAACAGTCCTAAAGCTTCCGGGTTTTGCGAAAAACGAAGTGAAAATGCACAAACTCGCTTCGCTCAGACAATGTGCATTTTCGCTTCACCGCAAAATCCGGAGGCTTAAGGACTGCTAAATCCCTGCAAAGCTCAAAAGCTTTCCAACAGAAGACCCGTCCTCCCGCTCCTTCCTCCCAGGCTGGTTATTTCCGGAATCCCAGTGATCAATGACAGGATGTACGCAGCTATTCTTGTTTCTGGCCGTCCTTGTAGGTTTCTTTGGCGGTACTGCCGTCTTTGTTGAAGCGGATGCGGGTTCCGGTTTCAAAAGTTCCTTCGGCATTACAGGTGCCGATTTCATATTTTCTGAAATCTCGGTAAGTACCGGTTTTCATTTTGTTTGCTTTATCATCCCAGAATGTTCCCGTATAGTAGGAACCATGTGGCCATATGAGAGTTCCTTCTGTCCAGATATTTTCTTTAGATGTGCCCTGAAACAGATTTTTACTTGTCGGCCAATAGAAAAATCCCTGGCCATGTGGTTTCATGTCTTTAAATCCTCCAATATACACACTTCCGCTTTTCATCAGCCTGAGGCCAAACCCGCTTTTGCCATCGGTTCCGCCAATAAAGCGGCATCCGTCATGATCCGTATAGATGTCCGGATTGCTGTTCGATACTTTTCCATCTTTACATTCATAAAAAACAGGAGTTCCATCCGAAGAGATCCGGATCGTCGGCCCATCTGCTTTGTTGTTGTTTTCCCATGTGATCGACACGGAATCATCCTTGTTAAACTGAAGCGTGCCTCCCTGGAACATACCGTTTTCAAAGAAACCGGATTTGTGGAGTGCATCGCTGTCTTTAGAAAAAGAAAAGTAGCCGGCTCCCTGCAGCTGATCTTCTTTCCATGATCCCATAAACCAGGTTTCATCAGTATCATAAAGCGCTCCCCAGCCGTTTCTTTTGCCTTCATAGAATTCCCCGACATAAACCTCGTCGTTCGTGTAAATGGCAATAGCCCATCCCTCATTGATATCCTTCTTGTCCTTTGCAAAATACCGGGTTCCGTTAGAATCCTCCCAGTTCTGAACCGATGCATCTTGTTTTTGAGCATGATCTTCCCAAATGCCGGCAGTGGCTTCTCCGGTTTTACTGATTTCCACTCCCAGGCCATTGGCCTGGCCATTAAAATACGTCCATATTCTCCGGCTGCCATCGGTTTCATAAGAAATGCTGCTTCCCTCCATGACACCATGACGCCAGAAGCCCTCCAACCGGGAACCATCACTGTAATAGATCGTTCCGGGACCCTCCTGCTGATCCGAAATCCAGACACCCTCGATCTTGTTACCGCTGGAAGTCTCTTTTACCTGGGCATAAACACTGGCAGCCATTCCCCAAGATAGCCCCAAAGCCAATACAACTGTCGCTATGCTTTTCCATCGTTTCATCTGCTCTCCTCCTTATAAATGATGATTCCCGTTTTACCGCACGCCAATATCAGAAGGCGAAACGGTTATCCCTTAATATATAAAATGATTTTAACTTACAAAACATTTATTTGTCAATATCATATCTCAAATAGGGCACGGCAAAGACAAGCTTTTACAATCATTCAGCCAGGCGTACCTTATGCCCCCTATGCCCGCATAAAGCAAAAAGAACTTGCGAATACTCCCATAAAGGAATATACTAATGGAAATATTAAGAATAAAGGAGCCCAATATGATTATTGATTTTAACGCGATGGAAGAGAAAAGACTTGCCGGATTTAAAGGAGGCAAAGGAGACACGATTGCCCGGATGCACACAGATGAGATGGGAAAAATCATGTATGGCAGTCTGGAGCCGGGAGCTTCCATCGGATTTCATAAACATGAAACCAGCAGTGAGATTATTTATATTCTGAGCGGCAAGGCAAGCTTCTTATATGATGAAGGGACGGAAGAAACCGCTGCCGGCGGTTGCCACTATTGTCCGAAAGGCCATAGCCATTCCATGCTCAATAATGGCAGTGAAAATCTGATATTTTTTGCAGTCGTGCCGGAGCAGTGAGGGATGAAGGGCAATGATGAAATCCAGATAAGGAAGAGGAAAAAAAATGATATCATGCTGGCAGTGATTTTGATTGTACTGGCAGCGGTTTTGGGAGGCGGGTATTATTGGATGCACCGGGCACCGGCGCTGCGGGCAGAGATCACGGTGGATGGGGAGCTGGTAAAGATATTGGATTTGTCGGAGGATCAGAAGGTGACGATCTATGGTGCCGGGGGCGGTGAAAACCATCTGGCAGTGGAGAACGGGGTGATCTGGTGTGAAGAGGCGTCCTGTCCGGACAAGGTGTGTGTCCGCCAGGGAAAGCAGTCACGGGACGGGGAACAGATCGTCTGTCTGCCAAACCGGATGTTTGTGAAGGTGACAGGAGCAGAAAGATAAAGGCAAATCAGGATACAGAAGCTTTGCGGGGAGCAGGGAAAAGGGTATGAGGAACATAAAACGCCGGATTTTTGAGATTATTCAGATCGGCAGAGATCAGGATGGGATAAGTATTGCTTTTGACTTTTTTATTGCGGTTGTGATTGTGCTGAATCTGTTTGTGACTCTGATTGAAACATTTGATTTTACCGATCCATATATGGATACCTTGCAGGCAATCGATCGGCTTACGATGATGATTTTTGGTGTGGAATATATTTTGCGGGTGTGGACAGCAGAGTTTCTTTACCCGAAGAAAAGCACTTTCAGGGCAAAGCTGGCTTATATGCGTTCTTTTTATGGCGTGATTGATATGTTGACTTTTTTGCCCTATTTCCTGCCTATTTTCTTTCCATCAGGAATTGTGGCGTTTCGTATGTTCCGGGTGGCGCGGATCTTCCGCCTGTTTCGCATTAATACCTATTATGATGCCTTTAATGTGATTACGGATGTATTGGTGGAGAAACGGGATCAAATGTTTTCTTCCGTGTGTATTATCTTGATTCTGATGGTAGCTTCTTCTTTATGTATGTACAGTTTGGAGCATGATGTGCAGCCGGATCGTTTTCAGAATGCATTTTCGGGTATTTGGTGGGCGATGTCTACTCTGCTTACGGTGGGGTACGGGGACATCTACCCGATCACTTCGGCCGGGCGGATTGTGGGTATTTTTATTGCTTTTTTGGGAGTCGGAACCGTGGCAATTCCAACTGGCATCATATCGGCCGGATTTGTGGAACAGTATACAAAGCTGAAGACGGTATCATCATATTCGGATGAGTTTGATATTCGCTTTATTACGTTGCGGGTACAGGAAGGACATCCTTGGGAGAAGCTGACGGTGGCGGAGATTTTGTTGCCGCCGGGAATGATTCTGGTAGTAATCAGCCGGGGAAACCAGACGATTGTGCCGCGGGGGGACACCGTACTGGAGACAGGGGATAAATTGATTCTGGGGGCAGAGGGCTTCAAGGATGAAATTGGTATTAAGCTGAAGGAGCTGATATTGCGGGAACGCCATCCCTGGGCCGGGAGGATGATTAAGGATTTGAATATTTCCCGACAGACATTGATTGTGATGGTGCGCCGTGGTGATAAGATCATTATTCCTGATGGTTCGCTGATTCTTCAGGCGGGTGATATGGTGATTTTGTATACCAAAAAGGATGTAAGAGACAGTGTGGAGATTGAATTATAAAGCGGAAATAATCAACCGTTTTGGTAATGTCATTTAGTTAATTTTCTCAGAAGGCACGCCAGGGAAAAAGGAGCGGGAAGAGACGGGAAAGGGTCTGCTGATTTTTCCAGTTTCGGGCTCAAGAATTCCTAAAATCTCTGATTTTTGCGAAAAGCAAAACGAAAATGCCAAAACTCGCTTCGCTCAAACAATGTGCATTTTCGTTTCCACGCAAAAATTCAGAGATTTAAGGACTTCTAAATCCCTGCAAAGTCAAAATTAGCAGACCTTTTCCCGTCTCTTCCCGCTCCTTTTTCCCTGGCTGAGTATTCTCAGATCTGAGCTTAATGGCATTGCCCGTTTTGGTCAGGCAACAGTGATTGTGAAAATAGGGAGGCGGAGGAAATCGGTGAGAGAAGCAGTGAATCTTGCAGGAATCGTATTGAAATCCAGCCCGGTGGGAGAGTATGACAGGCGGTTGGTGATTTTGACTCGTGAACGGGGAAAGCTCACAGCATTTGCCAGAGGGGCCAAAAGGCCGGGAAACGCCCTGATGGCGGCGAGCCGGCCGTTTGTATTCGGGAATTTTCGTATGTATGAGGGAAGGGATGCTTATAGCCTGGCTTCGGCAGAGGTAAAGAATTATTTTACGGAGATTGCTGCCGATATGGAGGCGGCATGCTATGGCTCTTATTTTCTGGAGTTTGCTGATTATTATGGGCGGGAAAATGTGGATGGCACCGAGCTTTTGTGGCTGCTTTATCAGTCACTGCGGGCGCTTTTAAAGCCGGCGCTTCCGAATACTTTGGTACAGCTGGTATTTGAGCTGCGGGCGATGGCGGCAAATGGGGAGTATACCATCCATCCGCCAAAGCCGGTCAGCGATTCGGCGGCTTATGCGTGGGAATTTATTATTTCTTCGCCGTTGGAAAGTTTGTATACTTTTGTGCTCAAGGAAGAGGTGCAAAGAGAGCTGCGAGAGTGTGTGGGGTTAAATAAACGGAAGTTTGTTGATCGGGAATTTAAGTCGCTGGAGATCCTGCGGGAGGTTGCTGCACATGCGCCGTTATTATAGACTTACTCGTCTTCTCAGTGGATTGATAATGAAACACGCCCGTGAACAATAACTTTTTAAGTCAGGGAAGATTTTAAGTAGGGTATTGAAAATATGACAAATTGAGGATATAATAGGGCATACTGAGACGGAATCAGGAGGAGTTTATGAAAAAACGGAAATTTTTAAGTTTTTTTATATTAGGAACAGCTGGATTTTTGATGGTTTCCTGTGGGAAGCTCGGAGGTGCCAAGTGGTCGGCTGATGGAAACAGTGTTTATGTGACGAAGGATCTGCAGATTCAGAGTGCGATGGTATTCACTGCGCCGGAGGCCAATGAGCTGTACAGCAGGGAAGAGCTGGCGGCGGAGGCCGGGGAGTGGGTTCGGGATTATAATGTAGCAAACGGGGCAGAAGCGGCTTCGGAGAATACCGACGGCAAAGCAAAGCTTCCGGTGGCCCTTAAGTCCTGCAGTTTAGAGGGGCAGACGGGAAAGCTGATATTTGACTATGGCAGCCCCTCGGATTTTGTGGGATTTGCAAAAGAGACCGGGGATACCACTCATACCGTCACGGCATTGCAGGCAGGCGCGGCATCTGCTGTGTTGGCATCGGGCGAGAGCAAGGAGAGTTTCACGGCGCCGGACGGCAGTACGGTGGAAGCGGGCAGCCTGACCAAGGACGGTTATCAGGCGGTGGCTGTGGAAGGTTCGGCGACGGTGTGTATGGAAGGCACGCTGGTTGCGGCATCAACCGGTGTAGATGCGGTTTTGGATGAGCATACTGTGGTGACCGGCGAGGGAATGAATTACATCATATTTAAATAAGAGAGGATGATTACCATGGAAAAGACATTGGATAAGATTGTGGCATTGGCAAAGAGCCGGGGATTCGTATATCCGGGATCCGAAATTTATGGCGGGCTTGCCAACACCTGGGACTATGGAAATCTTGGCGTAGAGTTAAAGAATAATGTGAAGAAAGCCTGGTGGCAAAAGTTTGTCCAGGAGAGCCCTTATAATGTGGGGGTGGATTGTGCGATTCTCATGAATTCTCAGACTTGGGTGGCTTCCGGCCATCTGGGCAGCTTTTCCGATCCACTGATGGACTGCAAGGCGTGTAAAGAACGTTTTCGTGCGGATCAGCTGATTGAGAATTATATGGAGGAACATGGCATTTCGATCGAGGGTTCGGTAGATGCATGGTCGCAGGAGGATATGAAGAAGTACATTGATGAGAACAACATTTGCTGTCCTAGCTGCGGCAAGCATGATTTTACCGATATCCGACAGTTCAATCTGATGTTCAAAACCTTTCAGGGTGTGACTGAGGATGCCAAGAACACCGTGTACCTGCGCCCGGAGACGGCTCAGGGCATCTTTGTGAATTTCAAAAATGTGCAACGGACTTCCCGGAAAAAAGTGCCGTTCGGCATTGCGCAGGTAGGAAAATCCTTCCGCAATGAGATTACTCCCGGCAACTTTACGTTCCGTACCAGGGAGTTTGAGCAGATGGAGCTGGAGTTCTTCTGCAAGCCAGATACAGATTTGGAGTGGTTTGCTTATTGGAAACAGTTCTGCATCAACTGGCTGAAGTCCCTGGGGATGAAAGAGGAAGAGATGCGGGCCCGTGACCATGAGCCGGAGGAGCTGAGCTTTTACAGCAAGGCAACCACGGATATTGAGTTTTTGTTCCCGTTTGGCTGGGGCGAGCTGTGGGGAATTGCGGATCGGACCAATTATGATTTGAGCCGCCACCAGGAGACGTCCGGGCAGGATCTGTCTTATTTTGATGATGAGACTAAGGAGCGGTATATTCCCTATGTCATTGAGCCTTCTCTGGGAGCTGACCGGGTGACGCTGGCTTTCCTTTGCGCCGCCTATGATGAGGAGGAGATTGGAGAAGGGGATGTGCGTACGGTGCTGCATTTCCATCCGGCGCTGGCTCCGGTGAAAATCGGGGTGTTGCCGCTGTCCAAGAAGCTGGCAGATGGCGCGGAGAAGATCTATGGTGAATTGAGTAAATACTATAACTGTGAATATGATGATCGGGGAAATATCGGCAAGCGTTACCGCCGACAGGACGAGATCGGGACACCGTTCTGTGTAACCTATGATTTTGAGTCTGAGACCGATCAGGCGGTGACTGTGCGCGATCGGGATACCATGGAGCAGGTGCGGGTGCCGATTGCAGAGCTGAAAGCGTATTTTGAGGATAAGTTCCGGTTTTAATTACCAATAAAGAGGTCCGGGGATTCCTGTTACAGGAATTTCCGGACCTCTTCGATTACCAGGGAAATAATGTCGTTCAACGACAGGCCGCTACAGCCAACCACCTGATGATTGCAGCGATTGACCGGCATGAGTAACTGCCGGGCTTTGCTTTGCCCGACAGCCACTGCCATGGCAGGAGTCACTTCACCGCAGAGAGAGTCAGCGATGACAATGCCGACAGGCCCGATGATCAGATCGGAATCCCTGGCAGCAACGATTACCGGATTTTCTCCGGTGGCGCCGAAATCGGCTCCGGCCTTCAACATGGCAGTGGTGGCAGTCGTATTGGTGCCAACGGCTAAGATCTCCTGTCCGGGAAACTGCTTTTTCAATTGTTCGATGATGCTGCGGCCCATCTTGCCACCCTGGCCGTCAATAACCGTAATTTTTTTCATAGATGTTCTCCTTTTATCTGCTTTTTATCTGTGTTCTTTTGTTCATTGCCCTCTTATCCGTTATGGTTACGCTTGCGCCACTCGTTCGGCGGAAGATTCATGATGCTTTTAAAGGCGCGGGTGAAATGAAACTGGTTGGGGTAGCCTACCTGACAGGCGATTTCTGCAATCGTGAGATCTGTAGATCGCAGGTATTCGCAGGCCTTGTGGATACGGTAGGTGATCAGGAACTCCTGAGGGCTTTTTCCCGTCATTTTTTTGAAAAGCTTGCTGAAATAACAGCGATTGAGTCCCAGATGCTCAGCGATATTCTCAATGGTGATATCTTCCATGTAGTGTGTCTCAATATAATCGGCAGTGGACTGGACATAGAATTTTTTGATATCATTGGCAGGCATGGGCCTGGCAGTAGCGGAATGCTGCATCAGTGAGCCGAAAAACAAATAGGCATAACCCATAGTCTGAACAGGAAGCATATCCGGATGTGTGAGCATGTGCAGCAGAGGCGCGAAAACCTCACCAGACGGATTACTGGTTTGAAAAACCGGATGTTCCTGGGAAAGCCCGGCGTGGTGGATAAATTCCTTAGCCTTGAGGCCATCGAATTCAATCCAGATATAGTCCCAGGGGTCATCACTGTCAGCACGGTAATGGACGACATAGTTAGGCTCAATAAGGAAAGCCTGGCCAGGCATCAACTCATAGCTGGCCGAGTGATTTCGTGTGCTGGTCCGGTAGATCCCTCTGCCGGAGAGGATACAATGAATCAGATAATGGCTGCGTATGGCCGGCCCAAAGGTGTGGTGAGGCTCGCATTGCTGCCGCCCGTACTGATAGATGGTGATGTCAAAATAGTCATTGCTCAAAAAGAGATAGTTTTGCATGGCAATCCCCCTGAATGAGAGTTCATACCATTATGTGTGCAGGAGAAGGCAAGAAGGGGAAAAATACACATTATGGTATAAATGAAATCATACCACCACATGTACAGGGGTGTCAAGAGGTGGTATGATTTGTATTGGCAAGAGAGAGAAGCCTTATGATTGCTGAATTTTAAGTTAAAGCTATAAATCGGGGAGGAGATGTAAAGCTCAGGCAGGAAATGAAAACAGATATTACAAAATGGTATGAATCTGAGCATCCTCAGAGATAAGCTTAATGACATTGGCTGGCAATCTGCCAGTAGAGACAGGAAAAATCGCTGGCGAGTATAATCTGTCTTTGCGTCCGGTCGAACCCGCTAGTTAAATAAAAAATCATCAGCCATTTCTGGATCCTGCGTAAAATAATTCATGTAAACAGGATGTTGGAAATGACTGATAGTTTATGTGTGTTTTTCGACAATTGTTTATTGCGGTCCCTGATATTGGGAGCTGCCGAAGGCCAGGATCAGAGTAAAGATAGGCCCCAAAAAAAGTAATCCCAAAGTAAAACCAATGCCATGCCCGAAGGCTTCCGATAGCTTATGCGTAGAAATGATATGAAGAACCAGAGAGGCAAGAGAGGCGGCCAAAGAAAACAGCGAGACCAGAAGAGATTGCGATTGTATGGAATTACAAATGAAAACCAGGGCGGAGATTACTAAAAAAAGGGAAAAGTATTGTGTGGACCAGGTCAGCTTGTATTGGATGTAAGTAGAATAAAGGGGAATCAGGGCCTTCCAGCCGGATTCCCCGGCCTTTTCAAAAATTTTGCAGCTTGCGCCAATCTGAAGAAAGATCCAGACGAGCGCAAGGGCAAAAAAAACAAGAGAAAAGACAACCGTTAATGGTGTATTCATAGCGATGCTCCTTTGTTTTATTGCGGACCTTCATATTTGGAAGATCCAAATCCCAGAATTATGAGAAAAATAGGTTGTAAAAAGATTAATCCCAAGGTGAAGCCGATATCATGTCCATATGCGGTTGATAGCTTGTGCGCTGAGATGAGATTCAAAAAAAAGATGACAGCATAAGCAATCAGAGCCAGGGGGAGAAGAAAGACGCTCAAAAATTCGCTTAAGGGAATAATCAAAGTCACACACAAACAGCCAAGAAGCAGGAAAAAATATTGAGTTTTCCAGGTGATTTTGTACTGGATATAAGTACTATAGAGCGGAATCAGAGCCTTCCATCCGGGTTCGTTGGCCTTATCAAAGAGCTTCCAGGTGGCAACGATCATAAGAACCGGTAATATGACCATAGCGAGCATCCCGACAATCAGTATAATAAATGCTAAAGTATCCATAATAGTGTTCCTCCCTTATATTGTGAAAATATTTACAGATGGTTACATTCTATCATAGATAGCCTGAATTTACTATCTAAATTGTAATAAATTTTTGCTTTGTTTTTTATATTTATCCTCCATAAACAATTGTGTGTCTTGAGCGTGTGAATGTAGGGTTTTCTTGCCAGCAAAAGGTCACGATTTAAGAACGATAAATAAAAAATGGAAAAATTTGAAAAAAATGGAAATTACACTTATTATTTACCAGGAATCGCCGATAACCAAGATGTAAAGCAAATAGATGAAATTAAATGAATAGAACACAAAGCTGCGTGAGCGCTTTACGTAACCCTCCAGTGCATGGGCCCGGACCGGGGGGGGGTAGAACAGGGAAGTCCTACCCCGATGGTTTCAGAACATGACAAGGAGGGTATATTTATGATTATTCAACATAATATAGCAGCGATTAACTCTTACAGAAATTTAGGCGTGAACCAGAGTGGATTGAACAAGAACTTAGAGAAGCTGTCTTCCGGTTATAAGATCAACCGTGCCGGTGATGATGCGGCAGGTTTGGCGATTTCCGAGAGCATGAGATCCCAGATCAACGGTTTGAACCAGGCAGCAAAGAATGCCCAGGATGCTATCGGTTTGATTCAGACGGCAGAAGGTGCCCTGACTGAGGTTCATTCCATGCTGCAGCGTCTTACCACCCTGGCTTCTCAGTCGGCAAACGGTACTTATAATACCGTGGCAAGAGGCAACCTGCAGAGCGAGGTTGATGAGCTGCTGAAGGAAATCGATCGTATCGCAAACAACACCGACTTCAACGGCATTAAGCCGCTGGCAAACGAAGGCAGCGCCGGAAAGATGAC
>CAJUPI010000080.1 GCA_910588125.1 uncultured Lachnospiraceae bacterium | reverse complement strand
CGTGAACAGCCGGACACTGGATAAGAAAAATGACGGGTGACTTATTTTGCAACACTCTCTTCGCTTATAAGTGTTATTGATATATAATCTTTTTAAAATGTAAACTTCTTATAATACGGTTTATGTATTGTTAATCTATGCCAAATCTGTTTATCTGTGTCAAGTATAGCGCAATCCGTTATAAATTTCAACTGATTTTTTGTGTTTTTATAAAAAATATATATGATTTTCCCAGGAAAATATTCTGATAAGCCGTATTATGAGAAGACAATGGGAAGTGATAGAGGTGCCGGCAGAGCAGGACAGAAGAGCGGCAGGGGCAGGAAAGAGTAAACGAGAGCTAGAGTGTAGCAATCGGGTAATGTTGATTCGCATCATGGGGAATGATCAAGGGGAACCTTATGGCGATATTGTTCATGCAAATCTGAAACGGCCGGTGCCCTATCACAGCCTGGCGGATTTAAGTTTTTCTATTGATAAGATAGCCCGTTTTTTGAATTTGCTAAAAGGACGGGAAGAAGTTCGATCATTGGGAGAAAGAGCCGGAGAAGAGATGACGGTCCTGCCAGAACGGTATCAAAACCGGATTTTGGCAGATCAGGGCTCCCGGGAGAAGCTTTATCGGGAGATAGAGCCAAGAAGAGCTGAAAAAACCGTATGCCTGGAGCTGATAGGAGGAAATCATATGAGTCTTCAGGGACGGCTTTGGGGAGAAATAACGGAAGGTCGTTATCGATATTTTCGCAGTGTGTTGGAACTGATGTATTTGTTTTCCGAGATGCAGCAAGCGGAGAGAAGAAGTTCGCAAGACAGGAAAGAAACAATGAATAAAAGCAGACAGAACCGGAGGGAAGCTATGGCCGGGGAGGTTATCAGATAAGATGGAACTAGAAGAGGAGAGACAAAAGGAGCAACCGGTACAAGAGCAGCCGGAGATATCCGGGCAGAACATGCCGGGAATTTCCGAACTGGAAGCGGAGCTAAAACGGACACGCCATAGGACTAAAAGAAGGTTTACGACGCGAAACACTTTATTCACTTTGGCAGCAGTGGCATCTGCGGCAGTGCTGGCAGAAACTTTGTTTTTGCCAGTGCTCCAAATATATGGGACATCGATGACCCCGACCTTGTGGGAGGGGAATATCGTGGTTTCTCTACAGGGAGCGGAATTTCAGGAAGGAGATATCGTAGCCTTCTATTATAATAACAGGATTCTGGTAAAGCGAGTCATTGCCAGAGCGGGAGATTGGGTAGATATCCGGGAGGATGGGACGGTGTTTGTCAACGAGAAAGAGCTGGAGGAGCCCTATCTCACGGAAAAGGCCCTGGGAGAGTGCAATATCAAGCTGCCCTACCAGGTGCCAGATAAAAAATTTTTTCTAATGGGAGATCATCGAAGTGTATCGGTGGATTCCCGGAGTACATCGGTGGGCTGTGTAGCAGAAGAACAGATTGTGGGGAAGCTGGTGTTTTGTGTATGGCCGCTGGAACAGTTTGGGATGATTCAGTGAGGGAAGTGAGGAGATCAGGCGATGAAAGGAAGCATGGCACCATATAAGGAAAGGCTCTTGCGGGAGAGGAAAAAATGGAAACGGTGGCAGAAGGTTGTCAGCGTCATGGGAGCATTGGTGGTATTTTGTACAGCATATGCCCTGATTCTTCCGGCAGTCACAATGGGAAAGGAAACGTATTGTGGTCAGGAGGAACATCAGCACAATGAGGATTGTTACTTGCTGGTGCGCCGTGGAGCGGCGACGCCGGGAAATGCCGTGCCGGTAGATCCGGAAGATCTGCTTGCAACACCATCGGATGCGGAAGAAAGTAATCCGGAAATTTCAGAACCGGGTTTGAAAGATGATAAAGAAGCAACCGAATCCGGGGAAACAGCAACACCAGGCAATGCAAAGAAGAGCGACGAGGCGGGAAGCGGTCCGGTTTCTCTGTTCCAGGCAGAAATGAGCCAGATTAAACAGTTGATATCTGAGGTTAAAGAGTCAAATTACCGGGTTCACAGCGCCAGTAATTCATCCCTTTGGGAAAAGGAAGAGACGAAAAAGGATACAGGCACCGACCGTGATGAGGATGAGTGGTTTGCAGAGGATGTAGACCTGATCAATGATCTGGAGCCAGAAGAAGAATTTGAGGATTACCTCCCTTATGAGTTTGAGATGGAGTATGACGAGGAACTCTATGAGCTGGTGATGATCTGTGAGAAGGAAGAGCATACACATTCGCTGGCCTGCTATTCGGATCCGGAGGCGGATCTGGAAAATGAGGAAGACTGGCTGCGGACAATTCCTCAGCTGAGCGGTGACTTGCCCAGGGATATCGTAGCCATAGCAGAAAGCCAGGTGGAGTACCGGGAAAGCACAAAGAATTATCAGGTAGAAGGTGTTGATACCATTAAGGGATATACCCGGTATGGCCAGTGGTATGGTAATCCTTACGGAGACTGGAGCGGAATGTTTGCTTCTTTCTGCATGAGCTATGCAGGAGTAGAGGATGCCCCCATGGATGCCGACTGCAGCGCATTGGCGGAGAAGTTGAGAGGAACGGTTCCGGGACTCTATAAAGAAAAGGGTGAATATGAGCCAAATCCGGGAGATCTGGTATTTCTGTCAGGGAAAGAAGGAAACAGCGAAAGCGTTGCAATCGTGAAGGATGTAACGAAGAACGATCAGGGCGAGGCAGAACGGATAGTAGTAATTGAGGGAGATTCCCATGATAAGGTAGGGTATCAGACATATAGTACGGCGGCGGAGATTGAGGGGTATGGTTTGATGTCCCGCTATGGGAACAATCTGGTAACTCTGACTGCCGAGACGGAAAATGCAGTGATTACTGCCGTGTTTGAGGAGGGTGCACTGCCGCAAAATGTTCGTCTGCAGGCATCTGAGATCGCAGAAGAAGATGTGCGCGCCATTGCCATGAAAGAAAAGCTGACGGAGCAGGGAAACAGCCAGGGTAAGACTTTGACAACAATGCTGCCGTTTGACATAACCTTCCTGGACGAGGATGGGATAGCGGTAGAACCCTCAGGCTTGATTCAGATTTCTGCCGAGTTTAAAACCCCGGTAAAGAATGGGGGAGAAGAGGCAACAGGAGGAGAAGACCCGGAAGAAGAAGTAACAGAAGGCGAGGATCCGGAAACGGAAAAAGGAGCGGAAGGAACAGAAAAAGCCGAAGAAACGTCAGATGAGGGATCGGAAGAAATTACAGGCAAAAAGACGGCGCTTTCTCTGTCGGCAAATACCGCAGCAAGAGTAGGAACCGGAAGAATGCCGGAAAGTGGGAATTCCCCGGAGGAAAATCAGGCGGGAGAGACGGACACACCGGATGAAGAGGAATTGACCTGGGAGCTGTTTCATATGCCGGAAGAGGGGGAGCCAGAAAATCTCAGTGGCAATGAAACGACAAAAATCGAAGCAGATGAAGAAAATGCACTTCATGAAGTGACATTTCAGAGCCAGTCCTCTCTTCAATGGGCGATGGCAGTATTTTCAGCCAAGGCAGTGACGTCTGGGCCGGTGACGACTTATGGAGAGTTGATTCAGGCAATAAATGAAATCGGAGAAGCAGAGGCAGTTATAACATTAGGCGGAAACATCAATATAACCGAGGCTGATATCCGGACAGTGAAAAACCTGGGTGAGCGTGATGAATTGCCGCCAGCCGCAGTGGAGATCCGGGGAGAAGGGAAGAAAATCATCCTGGATCTGAACGGCAATGCGCTTTCTCTGGGAGAAATCAGCTCAAAAACGACGTATAACCTGATAGGGTTATATGATGGTGCAAAGCTGACAATTAAAGACAGTCTGGAGGATTCATCACGTAAGCAGGAAGAGCCAGAGGAGATGGGCGGATTGCACTATTCCGATGCGGGTTCTCACCAAAACCAAAATAATTATGGTAATGAAGAGGATCCGTGGGAACTTGCGAAAAGAGCAGTATATGAAGAAGACGGAGAAAAGCGATATCTGGAGTATTATGTTACCCGGCCGGAGGTGGTTGATGAAGGAAAAGGGGAAACAAAGGAAATACTTGAGAAGTATTACATTGATAATCCGGGAATTATAACAACAAAAAGCTGCGGAGAAGGAAAACGAGGCACTGGAGTTTATGTAGAAAACAGCACTCTGATTCTGCAAAGCGGAGCGATTGCCGGCTGTCAGCAGGCGGGAGTATTTTCCAGCGGAAGTTCTAATATAGAACTGGCCGGCGGCGTGATTTGCGGCAATACGATCAGCCCGGGCACCTGGGGCGGCGGTGTCAGGCTGACCGGGAGTACGCAGGCAACACTGTCGGGAAGCATCATTTCCGGAAACAGCGTTTCAGGGGGAGGCTGCGGCGGGGGAATCAATGTGGGTAACAATACGGTGCTGGATATGATCGGCGGATATGTCACAAATAATTATGCGGACAGCAACGGCGGCGGTATTCGTATTGAGCAGGATGCATTTGTGTACCTGGCGGGCGGATATATAACCAATAATCTTGCCAATCGCGGCGGCGGCGTTATGAAAGACAGCAGCGGGAAACTGGTGATAGGAAAAAGCAGAGAGGAATACGAAGATTCAAAAAACAAAAATAAGGACAGCCAATATACGCTTTTTATTTCCCGCAATCTGGCAAATACAGATGAGGGAGGCGGGTGCCTGGTTGAGAATGCAGGGGGCGCAGAAATCTATAAAGGGTATATAACCAATAACCGGACCAATACAGATCAGCATTGGGGCGGCGGCGGGATTTTCATTTCGGATGGTTCTAATGCATATGTAGAGAATGTACTTGTGACGAATAATATCGCCGGAGGTTTTGGCGGCGGTGTGACAGGGTGTCCTACAAGCCGGATTTATATAGCTATGGATCCGGGAATGGCGATCTATGATAATAAAGGAGGAGATCCGGAAAACATTACAGTGGATCCGGATGATCCAAATAAAATAAAGCATTTGTCAGGCGGCTCTTCCTCCAAACCGCAGGATCACAAATATTCCTACAGAAATCCCGTTTTTATGGCAAATGGGTATAATGATTTCTACTGTGCTCTGACCTGTGATATCGACTGCAAGATGTTGGGAGGATATTCGGCTAACTGGAAGGGGAGCGCGAACGGAATTGCCATTGTAGAAGGGACAGATGGAACATTAACCTCGGAGTCTAATATGGGGCTGACAGCTCATCCCAGTGCAATCGGAAAAACTGCTGCAGAGGAGAAGGCAAAACTGTTCATCAATGGCAACAGTTCCTGGACCCATGCAGGGGGGATCCTCTGTAATGGCTACATGGTAGCGGGTTCTGTGGAAGATGTGATAGTACCGGACAGGATGGTAGTAGAGGCAAGGAAATTGTTGACCAAAGAAGATGGCACACCGGTTCCGGAAAATGAATGGTCAGAGGATTACCGTTTTAATTTCTGCGTTTATAATGAAAAAGGCGTGGAGATAGGAACCTTCCAAAATGATAAAACCTGGGAAATCGATTTTAATATTATGCTTGGAGCATCGATGGAAGGGGATTACGTCTACTATATAAAAGAAGCGGAATCTGCAAACGGCGGGATCCTGATGGACACAACCGTATATAAGATCACCATCCATTTTGAAAAGCACGATCCTGTTGAAATTCAGATCGGGAACAAAACGGTTCGCAAACACCAATATACGATTGAAGATGTAAAAGTGGCAAGACGCTTTGACGGGAAAATAGACGATGAAGAGGGCAGTTGGGAGGAGATGATAGCTGAATGGGATAAAAACACCAATGAACAGGGGTATGATACCCTGCATCTGGGAGGAAGAGGCCAGGCGGCTTTCGTAAACCGGCTGCAGACATCTACCGGCCTGACCGTAAGAAAAGTGTGGGCGGACGGAGAAGATAAGCATGAGATGGATTCCATTCAGGTAGAATTGCTGCAAAATGGTGAGCCTTATCGGGCGGCAGGCTGTGAAAATCCGGTTACGCTCAATTCCGAAAACAACTGGAGATATACCTGGCCGAAAAATCTTCCTGTTTCCGGAGATGGCACCGCTTATACCTATTCTGTAAGAGAGCTGGCAGTACCGCCCAATTATCAAAGTGAGATCACAGTGGAGCAGAAGCTGAAGCAGGAATATTGGATTCCAGTTCCGGAAGGCGAAGGCCTAATGCCGGGAAAGAAATATGTGATTGTCAATCAGGCAGGCGATAAGGCATTGTCGATCAGCGCAAGAGACAGAAACATTGATGATGTTAACAAAGAGGTATCTAATGTGAGGAAGGGGGAGGGAACTCTTACTATCGAAGGAAAGAATTATGAGGACTGGTATCGGGGTGAAGAATTTACAAAGTATAATATATTTATCCCGGTGGCTCCCTGGGACCATGAAGAAGGAGGAATTGTTTATTCGGGAAAGGATGTTTTGACATTAAAGAATGCCGGTGTATATGAAACATGGCTGGCGTCTGAAAAACATAACGAAAATGAGAACTGGTTAAAAACGGTACCAGAGTCACAATACGCCTCTAAGTATTGGTTAGCGAATGGAAAAGTGATGTCCAAAGATGCGTACTGGTGGAAGCCTGAAACGCCGCAGGAGCGTGTGCTAGTTTTCCGTGACGGCGGATATTTTGGTACGGCGGCGGGCTCAGAGAGTGTGGAGAATGCGGCAAAGATTTATACTTATGTGGCAACTGTGAAAAACACGGATGATGTGTATTCGATAGTTACTGTTACCAATACGCCTTCGGAAGATGTTTTATACGGACTTCAAATTAAAAAGATCAGCGAAAAGGAAACAGGAGCGGTGCTTCCGGGAGCAAAGTTCCAATTATGGAAAAAGGATGGGAGTGAGCCGTTGAGATTTATTTTTACCAGCAAAGGATATGGTTATCCGAAAAATGGCAGTCCGGATCCGGCGACGGAAGCGACAACCGAGCTGGTGACAGATGAGCTCGGTATGCTGGTTTTGTATGACCTTCCGGCAGGGGAATATGTGTTGAAAGAGACAGAAGCTCCGGCAGGCTATCTTCCGATACCGGATTTGCCGGTTACCTTATCGGCACAAGAAGGGAAAGTGAAGGAGATTGTGATTGAGGAGCCGGTGCAGGAACTCCCGAAGACCGGAGGAAATGGAATTTATTGGTATACATTAGGCGGAATGTTGATGATGGCAGGAAGCCTTGTGTGGGGATACCGTTCGAGGCGCAAATGTGAAAGGAGGGTCAGGGGATAGCCTCCTAAAGCGGCAAAAATAGAAGTGCCCGCGTGGTATTCCATAAGTAAAAATGTAAAAATTAAGAAGGAAAGAGGAGAAAAACATGAAAAGGATGAGAAAACTTGTCAGCTTGTTACTGACGCTGGTCATGGTAATCGCCATGGCAGTTCCGGCATTTGCCAAGGACGAAGAAGTAAAGCTTACCAATCCGATGGACGGACATACGTATACCGCGTATCAGATTTTTAAAGGTGAAATCTCCGGTGCGGAAGACAACTACAAATTGGCAAATCTCCAATGGGGCGATAATGTAAACTCTGAGACACTGCTGGCAGCTCTGAAGGCGATGCTTAACAGTGAGTTTACAGATGCTACGGATGCAGTGGCAGTGGCAGAAGTAATTGCAGAAAGATATAAAGAAGCGGCTGCCCTGGATCAGCTTGCCAAGATTATTACAGAGCATATCACTGGCGACGGAACGGTTCTTACAAAAGAAGACGGAAATGATTATGCAAGTGCCAGCGTTGCGCCAGGATATTATATGATCCAGGACACGGTAGCAGAAAATGGAAATCAGCATTCCATTTCCAAGTATATTGTTGAGGTCGTAGGTCCTACCGATTTGGTACAGAAGTCAAAAGAGACTACGGTTGAAAAGAAAATTCAGAAGATTACAGAAATAAAAGACAATGTTACAGGGGAAGTAACAACGAACAAGGACGGTGTGGATCTGGATGAAGCCGGTATTGGCGAGCCGAAGGAATTTACATTGACAGCAACCTTGCCGGAAGATTATGCATTGTATAAGAGCTTTTATCTGAACTTCAGAGATACGATGCAGCATATGGAGTTTATCGGGGTGGATTCCGTTGTCGTAATGCGGGGAGATAGGGAGATTGCTGCGATTGCCGCGACGGATAGTGAGGATAAGGCAACCGATAAATACTTTGTATCCTATTCTCATGATGAGACAGAGGATACCGGCAGCCTCAGCGTATTGATTAAAAACCTGAAAAAGGTCAGCAGAGATATTCAGGCAGGAGATAAAGTAATTGTTACTTATCAGGCAAAGCTGACGCCACAGGCGGTGATTGCAGGAGACACCAATATAAACAAAGTGGTATTGGATTATTCCAACAATCCTAACAGCAATTGGGATCCGGACGAGGAGAATCCGGAAGAGCCGAATCCGCCTTATGGAACAACACCGGAGGATGAAGTTGAATTAGTAACAACAGAGCTGGTTATTCAGAAGACCGATGGAGAAGGTAAGAATCTGGCAGGCGCAGGATTTACGCTGACCGGTGATGTGAATGACATTCGGATTACGACGACAGCGCGTTTTACGCGGGATGATGTAAAGGGTATTTATTACGAATTAACAGACGGGACTTATACGACGACATCGCCAGATACCACCAATATTGATACCGACAAATATGTTAAGGCGACTGATGGAAGCTATCCCAAATATAAGCTGGAATATGTACAAGACACCGAAGAAGTAAAAAGTAATACCGAGACAACAAAGGTTATTGCCTGGGTTGACGAAAGTGGTCAGCTGGTATTTTCAGGACTCGGCGCTGGTAACTATACGTTAACAGAGTCAACGACCCCTGTTGGATATAATACGATTGAGCCGATTAATTTCACAATTAAATATATTCCGCGGGATACACCGACGGAAGAGCTGGAAGAAGGGCAATCAGTAGGCTTTTATGTATCTGAGAGTAATTATCCCATTACTTTAGGGACAGAGAAGAATAATCTGATGACAACGGTCGTCAACAACTCCGGTGCTGTTCTTCCCTCTACCGGTGGCATCGGTACTACTATCTTCTATGTACTGGGCAGCATTCTGCTGATTGGCGCAGGCGTATTGCTGGTAACCAAGAGAAAAATGGCCGGTAGACAGTAGGAACGAATAATATCCGTATATTGTATGCGGGACTAAAATCAGACGAAAGACCAAGTAAATCCCCTATGCCGCTTTTCCGGCATCGCCATAAATAAAAGGGGATTTACTTTGAGCCTCCGGCGGATGTGCAGAAAACGGGAATGGAAGATGTCACTTTGTGACCCTGTTTTCGCACAGTTCAGCGCCGAAGCGCTGAACTTTCATAGTAAAGTAGCAGCTGCCGTCACCGGAAAAATTCCGGTGGCCGGCAGTAAGGAGAGCCTTATGAAAAAACATTTTTCCACAATCATATTGTTTCTGGTTTTTGGCATAGGGCTTTGCTTACTGCTGTACCCTACGGTCAGCGATTATTGGAACTCTTTCCATCAGTCACGGGCGATTGCCAGTTACACCGATGCGGTGGCCCAGATGGATGAGAAGGAATATGAGAAAATCTGGGCAGATGCGGTCCTGTTCAATGACAGCCTGAAAAAGAAAAGCGGCAACCGTTATGTGCTGACAGAAGAGGAGCGCCAATGGTATAATAGCCTGTTAAATGTATCGGGAAGCGGGGTTATGGGGTATATTGAGATTCCTTCCGTGGATGTGTCTTTGGCACTCTATCATGGAACGGAGGAGTCCGTATTGCAGGTGGCTGTCGGACACATCGAGGGTTCTTCCCTTCCGGTGGGCGGGGAAAGCACACATTGCGTCTTATCCGGACATCGGGGCTTACCGTCGGCGAGGCTGTTTACAGATCTGGATAAGCTGATAGAGGGGGACGTTTTTTTGCTTCATATTCTGGATGAAACTCTTACTTATGAGGTAGATCAGATCCTGATTGTGGATCCGGACAGTATGGAAGCATTGGAAATTATGGAAGGTAAAGATTACTGTACGCTGGTAACCTGTACCCCTTATGGCGTCAATTCCCACCGGATGTTAGTGAGAGGGCATCGGATTGAAAACGAGCTGGTAGCTAATATTCGGGTGACAGCGGATGCCACGCGCCTGGACCCGATAGTGGTGGCGCCGGCAATTGCCATTCCGATTTTGTTGATTTTGCTGCTTTGGATGTTGATTAAGTATCGGAAACGATAGAAGTGGAGGTAGCTTTATGAGAGAAAAAAAGAGAATTCTGGCAGGTCTGTTTGCCGGGCTTTTGTGTCTGGCCTCCGTAGTCGGGGCGCTGCCTTCCCAGGCATACGCGGCCGAGACGATTGATACAGAGCGGGGAGTATCCCTGACGGTTCAATGTCGCGGGGAAGGGGAAACGCCGGTGTCCGGTGTCCGTTTCCGGCTGTACCGGGTGGCGGAGGTATCGCCGGAATGTATGTATACGCTGACCAGTGATTTTGCCGGCAGCTCTGTGGATCTGGAGAAGACGCTGGACCATGCGGAGTGGAAGGCGTTGGCCAATACCCTGACCGGATATGTGGGATTCCACAGCCTGGCGCCGGCACAGGAGGCCCTGACGGATGCCAACGGGATAGCTGTGTTTCCGGAAAGCGGGACGATGGAGACCGGGCTGTACCTGGTGCTGGGGGACCGTTACCAGATCGGGGAGTACTATTACTTCCCTATGCCATTCCTGGTGTGCCTGCCCAACTATCTGGAGGAGCAGTGGGTCTATGAGAATGTAACCGCGGTGCCCAAATATGACCGGGAGCCGCTGGACCGGACGGTGAGCCGGAGAGTGTGGAAGGACTGGGTGGGAGGGAACGCCTCGGCCCGCCCGCGGGAGATCCAGGTGGCCCTGTTAGGAGACGGGCAGGAGTATGACCGGGTGACATTGAACCAGGCAAACAACTGGGAGTACCGCTGGGAGGAGCTGGACGGCAATGTTTCCTGGCAGGTAGTGGAAGTGGAGGTGCCGGATCATTACACTGTATTGACGGACCATGCGGGAATGGTATTCCATATAATCAATACGTACCATCCGCCGGGAGGGAACCGTCCGGGAGGGAACCCGCCGGGAGGAGGCGGAGGAGACGGGACACCGAATGTCCCGACGACTACGATCACGGAAGACACCCCGCCGCTTGCGGCCTATGAACCGCCGGATAGCCCGACGGCGCTGATGGAGCTGCCGGAAGGGGAAGTGCCCCTGGCGATGCTGCCGCAGACCGGGATGCTGTGGTGGCCGGTGCCGGTGCTGACCATCTGTGGGATGGTGCTGTTCTTGATGGGCTGGGGAAGCTATCAGAAACAAGGAGAGAGGGATGAATAAGAGGCGAAAGGGAAGAGGCATTGGACTGATGACCCTGGGGCTGCTGCTGATCGCGGCAGCCCTTGTCTTGACTGGATATAATATCTGGGATGAGAGGCGTGCGGAGGAAGCGTCAGAGAAGATGCTGGAGCAGATGGAGCTGCCGGTGATGTCGGAGTGGAGCTATCCGCGCCTGAAGGTAGCGCCGTGCCGCTATCAGGGTTCGGCCTATACGAATGATTTGATTATAGCGGGCCATAATTACCGCAAGCATTTCAGCCCGTTAAAGACGCTGGAGCCGGGAGCGAGGATTGTATTCACGGATGTGGCGGGGAACCAGTTTTACTATATAGCGGATTCGGTGGAGATACTGAAAAAGACCGAGGTGGAGCAGATGGAAGCGGGGGAGTGGGATCTGACGTTATTTACCTGTACGTATGGAGGGCAGACGCGTTTCACGCTGCGTTGCCTGCGGGAGGAAGAGGAATAGGAATAGGAATAGGGGAGAAGCCGGGAGAGCGGGAAAGAGGGATTTAAGAGTGGAAGGAAAAAGGCGGGAGAAGAGTCAGAAGGAGGAGGGCGGATGACAGACAAGGAATTAAAGAAGCTGACGCGGTTGCAGCTTTTAGAGCTGCTGGTGGAACAGGGGAAAGAGCTGGAGAGGCAGAAGGCGCGAGCAGAGCGAGCGGAGAAGAAGCTGCGGGAGAGGAACCTGCTGTTGGGGGAGGCGGGTTCGATCGCGGAGGCGGCGTTACGGATCCAGGGAGTGTTTGAGGCGGCGCAGGCGGCGGCCGACCAGTATCTGGACAGTGTGCGGGGGATGTGTGGAATCGCCGTACCACAAGAAGAGTGGAAAGAATATGAGGAGCATGAGAGGATAAGGGAAAGCAAGGAAGCGGAGCGGAAGAGAAGCGGCCAGGGAAATGCGGGAGAGAGCGGCCGGGAGAGCTTGGAAGAGAGCCGCCGGGAGGAACCGGAGGAAAGCGTCCAGGAGAGTCCGGAAGGGAGCCGCCAAGAGAAACCGGAGGAGAGCAGTTCATAGGCCAATGCTATAATGCGGGGGTCAAAAGGTGTTTTGCCCCCTATGATACCACGGATTGCTCCGCATTTCATGCTCCCGCAATCCCAAAACACCTCAAATTCGCTCATTTTTCTGTGAAAAATGGCTACTTTTCGGTGTTTTGCGGGTACCCAAGTTCAAAAATCCTCTTGCAAACAAGCTTGCATCGGATTTCTTGACTCTTTGACCCTGGTATCATGTTATTAAGCTTAGCTCGGAGAATACTCAGCCATGGAACAAGGAGCGGGCAGCGGCCGGAAAGGGCCTGCAGATTTTGACTTTGCAGGAATTCTTAATCCCGAAACCGGAAAAAGCAG
>CAJUPI010000079.1 GCA_910588125.1 uncultured Lachnospiraceae bacterium | reverse complement strand
CCTCATTTCATCAAGAAGTCAACATATGCGTGCCAATTTGTAATAATTCCCTGTTTTCCGGCTATGCTAACCGCATGCCTGGCAACCGTTCATACTCACTCCCCCTTCCCCACCCGTACCAAAAGTAACCTTCCCGGCTCTTGAGATTTCACCAGAAATTTGATATGCTTATTGGGTTACTAATAATCCGTTGTAAGGAATAGTATAACTGCTAATTAGCAGAAAGTCAATATTTTTTATTCTTATTAGCAGATTCTTGTTCCTATTAGCAGAAAGTGAGACCATCATGGAAGATGACATGATCCGCATCGGTAACCGAATCAAACAGCGACGGAAAGCCATAGGGCTTACACAGACTGATATTTTTCAGGAATGTGGCGTATCCTCAGGCGCTTTGAGCAAAATAGAAAATGGCACACGTATTCCGTCATTCATCTTATTTTACAGGATTTCCCAGGTATTACAATGCGATATGGAATGGCTGATAACCGGCGAATCTTCGAATTCACAGAATAATAAAATCTGCAAAAAAGAAGAAGAACTATTAGAGGGGTTCCGAAAGCTCTCCGCGGAGGATCAAGAAGAAATGGCAGAGATATTAAAGATAAAGCTTCGTAAGCAAAGAAACATAACAGGGGAAAAGGAAAAATCATATTCCTTAAGAGATACAGAAAAAAATGATATAGCCGGTTGATTTTTTGATATCTTTGGGTTACTTATCACCCAACAAATGCGGCGTAGCAGATGAAAGCTTCCCAGCGAGTTTGGGGATTTTCGTTTCGCTTTTCGCAAAAATCAGGGATTTTAGGAATTCTTGATCCCGAAACCGGAAAAAGCAGCAAAGCATTTCCCGCCTCTTCCCGCTCCTTTTTCCCTGGCGTGCCTTCTGAGAAAATTAACAAGAACAAATATTTCAGCTCTGAGAATATTCAGCCCTGGAGGAGGGAGCGGGAGGGCGGCCTGTTCTGCCGGGCACTTTTGACTTTTGCAGGGATTTAGAAACCCTTAGATTGCCGGATTTTGCATTAAAACGAAAATGTCCACTGTTTGAGCGAAGCGAGTTTGGACATTTTCGTTTTGTTTTTAGCAAAATTCGGCAATCTTAGAGTTTATTAATCCCGAAACGGGAAAAAGCGCCCAGCAGAACAGGCCGCCCTCCCACTCCTTCCTCCAGGGCGTACCTTCTGAAAAACTAACATAGATTTTACAACCTTTTAATGATAACAAATCACCGGAATCCCCACATACACCAAATCAAACAATGCCCCCGTCTTCTTCGGCGGAAGATTCACACAGCCATGGCTGCCGTTCGACTTATAGATATTGCCACCAAAGCTGCCTCTCCAGTTGGCGTCATGCAAACCGATACCGCCGTTAAACGGCATCCAGTAAGACACCGGAGACTCATACTCATAGCTGCCGTCCGCCCGCTTTGCCCCCCGCAATACACGGTTACGCTCCTTGGACTTCAACGTATATATCCCCGCCGGCGTATGATGGCCCCTGGCCTGATTGCCAGTCACGCAGGGAGCATCCCAAGCCACTACCCCGTCCTTAATCATATATACATGCTGATTCGTCAGATCGACCTCGACATAGGTCTGTCCCCAATCCTGGCCTCCGTGCAAAGCTGCCGCAGAGGAATACTGGGGCTCACGGGACTGGGACTGCCCGGTCCGAATCATGGAAACCAGCGCCGCCGCTTCTGCTGCCTGATCTATTTTCCACCCATATGCACCACTGACAGATACCTCTCTGCCGTCAGCCGCCCGAAAGGTCCGGGCAGTCCCTGCCGTGTCGTGCCGGCCAGCCAGCTCTGCCACAAAAGCAGTAATCTTTTCCATATCTACCTGTATTTCTCCATCAGAAGTCCCAGCCAGCCAGGAACAGATAGCAGCCGCATCGATGATCTCACTGTCCTCTCCGAACGTATACGTGATCTCCATCTCCCGGCACCGGTTCATCGTATCGCACAGATCCTTCAGACGCTCGTCTCCCTCGGTCACCTGTACCTGATAATAGCAGCCTGCCGCCTCCAGATTTACTTCTCTGTCTCCTGCTGCCACGGCATCCTGGATCACCTGAGCCACCTTTTCCGGATAGACATTATTTCCCCTCACCTCCGGTATTATCGTAAAGGGTTGTCCCTCTTCATATTCACTGACATGAGCATCCCTTGTTGTGACAATATTGCTGCCGCTGATGCAATTCAGGCTCTGTATCCTAGCCTCCAGCTCCTCCTGGCTATATGTATTCTCCAGCTGAACCCGATAGCTGTTGTCCGTATCCGGCCCAAAAACCCGTCCGGCCTCATTCTCCTTTTGAAGAATTTCCGCCAGTGCCCCCTCCGGCAGGCCAATCCCAAAGCCAATATCCTTTCCCTGGATCGTCTCGGTAACTCCATTCTTTTCCCGAATCGTCAATTGGTATTCGTTGGAATAAAAGTTACCGATATGAGAACCTGCTTCCTCCACCGTCATGCCGCTGATCCCCAAACCATTAACCGTCGTTCCCGGTACAAAGACATCCGTATTTTCCTCACCGTAAACGGTCAGCTGCAGGGAACCGGCTGCCAGCAACACAATCAGAAGTTTTCCTATCCGATACTTTTTATATTTTCCCATCATTTCTCCTGCTTTCTGATTCTGACATATCTCCTCTTTTTCAGAACCGTTTCTATTATAAGATTGCCAGGTTCTTCCGTCAAGGAAAAAACCATAACAAATTGTCCACTAAAATCTTTAAGATAACCGTGCTCTGCTCATGAATGCCTCAAAAAACCTACCAGCAAATATCCCAGCGTCAGGCAAAGCCCGATAGCAAACAGCATCAAGCCAAAGGAAAAGCTCTCCTCCACCAGCCGGCCATTGCTCCGGATTCGTTCTTCCAGCCGAAAAATCTTTTCTGCCATCTGCTTTTTTTCCACGCCAATCCGTCCTTTTAAAGCTCGCAAGCATCCTTCTGCCCCTGCGTTCTCCCGCGTTTTGTCCACCGCTCGGGGAAGCTGGCTGTGGGTGCTCTCCCTGGCCAGACGGATCCAGCCGTCCGCCATCTGATCCATGGCACGGCAAAGTACAGCAGAAACCGCCAAAAACACCGTCACTGCCGCCGCTATCAGATAACGATCCACAAATCCGCAAACTGCACCGCCAATCCCCGGTAAAGCTACCTGAAGCAAAGGACGGTACAATAGATTCTCCAAGTCAAACCATGACGGCCAAAGCTCCCGATAATACAATCCCGGACTGCCTCCCCTGTCAGCAATCTTTCCATCCACGCCCATCATCCATCGGCGAACCAACAGCAAATATAATGCGATCCCGATCCCAAGCGAGATCAGCCCGCCTTTTAGATTGCCGAAAGAAAAATAATGCACCAGATGTCCATGCTCCGCCGGCCCGAAAAAACCCTGTCCCAGATCCGCCAACCGATCCATACTCATATGAGCCGTCATTCCCATCAGAGGAAGAAGCACTGCTGCCACCGCCAGTGCCGCCCCGCTCTCCTTTCTCATATAGCTCGCAGACATTGCCTCAAATTCCGCCTGCCGGACGGGATGCCGATCCACAAACAGCGCCACAAACAATTTCAGCATGTATGCCACTGTCATACCGCCGCTTATCAGAAAAAGCCATTCCGCCATCTGCCAGAAAGCCGGCTGCCCTGCCACATTTTTATACTCCACAATCCCCTCATGAAGCAGTGTCTTACTCACATATCCGCTCCACAGCGGCATGCCGCCGATACCTAATGCCCCCATCAGAAAGCAGAACAACAGCAGTGGCTTTTTTCTGCCAAAGCCGCGGATATCATTTAACTCCAGCTGGTGCAGATTCATAAATACTGCTGCCGCACATAAAAACAGCACCAGCTTAAACAAAGAGTGATTGACCATATGCAAAAATGCGCCCCGCACTGCCAGCCCTCCACTCTCGCCTGCCGCCCGCAAAAGGCAGCTCATGCCGATTCCCGTCAGGATAAAACCAATCTGAGAAACGGAAGAACAGGCCAGCGTGCGTTTCAGATTTACGGAAAATAAAGCCAGCAGCGCACCTGAAAACATCGTAATAAAACCCAGGGAGGCAATTAAAAGCCCCCACATTCGATCGGCCCGGAACATGCGGCAAGAAACGATAATCACGCCAAATACTCCCGCCTTGGTAAGGATTCCTGACAGCAGCGCACTCGCCGGCGCCGGCGCGACCGGATGTGCCTTGGGCAGCCAGATATGCAGGGGAAAACATCCTGCCTTCGCCCCAAAGCCCAAAAGCAAAAGCCCCCCGGCCACATAGAGCTGCCGATGCTGGCTTTCCGATCCTTCTGCCAAAATTCTTTGCGCCCTCTCTGCTACCGCATCAAATGCCAATGTACCGCACAGATTCTCCAGCAAAAACAATCCCATCAGCATCACCATTCCGCCGATCACCGCCACTGCCAGATAGGTTTCCGCCGCTTTCAGACTCTCTGTCCGCTCATCAAAGGCTACCCACACATAAGAGGTAAAAGACATAATCTCAAAAAAGATAAAAGTAGTATAAAAATCTGCCGACAGAAAAACTCCTGCCGTGGCCAGAAAGGTAGCCCAAAAAAACGAATAATATCGTCCCCGATTTTTGTAGTGAACCATATATTCCCGGGAAAAAATGCCGCTGACACTCCACATCAGCACCGCAATTGCCAGATATATCAGCCGGAACCCGTCCATCTGAAAATGCAGCCCCATCCCGCATAATCCCGGAATGATCCAATCTCCCCCGACATTCATCCTGCCTCACCTCCAATCTCTGTTAGCAGCCTCATAAGAGAAGACGAATGGAGGCCCCAGAAAAGAATCAATGCCGCAAAAATTAACAATGGTACCAGCATCATCCATCCCGGATCCCTATATTTCCTCTCAGGCTCCGTCTCTGTCCTCTGCTTTTCCCTTTTCGGAAAACAGGCCCGCACCAACACAGTCAGCATGTAGATCCCAGTCATAAGAGCCGAATACAGAATCACTGCCACCCCCGCGCAGGGCAACCAGCTCCCTTCACAGGCAAACGCCGCCTGTACCAGATTCCATTTGCTGATAAACCCGCCAAACAGCGGAATTCCCATCAAAGAGAAGCTGGCCACAGCCAGACATCCGAACGTAACCGGCATACTCTTCCCCAGGCCATCCAGTTCATATACCTGGGTCTTACCAGTCTGGTGCATTACTGCACCGGCACAGAAAAAGGAACAGATTTTCATAAATGCATGGATCACCAGATGGCTCAGGGCAGCCGCCAGCCCCAGAGGGCTCATCACCGTTGCCCCAAACAAGATATAAGACAGATTGCTGACCGTCGAATAAGCCAGACGCCTTTTCCAGTGAATCTCCCGCACTGCCATCGTAGATCCAAAAACAATCGTGACGAGCGCCGCAGCCATCACTGTCCACTGAGCCCAGCTCCCTCGTAAAAATTCCGTGCCATAACTAAAATACGTAAAACGCAGGATAGCAAATGCTCCGGATTTTACGACTGCCACCGCGTGCAATAGTGCGGTCACCGGCGTAGGCGCCACCGTTGCCCGGGGCAGCCAGCCATGCAGCGGAAAGAGCGCCGCCTTGACCCCAAAGCCAAAAAAGGCCAGTACATATACCAACAGCAATAGATTTCTCCTCGCCTCTGCCGCATCCAGATCCAATACGCCCCCGGGCGCAAAATCCGTATTTCCTGTGGCCGAAAAGCTCAGCACAAACACCAGGCCGATAAAGGCAAAAGCGGCGCCGCCGATAGAATAATACAGATAACGGCGGCTGGCTCTTTTCGCCTCTCTGGTCATGGGAAAAAGCACCAGCGGAAAGGTTACCAACGTCAGCATCTCATAGCAAAGATACATCGTCACCAGATTTCCCGCCAGGGCAATCCCCGCCGTCACTCCGTAAGTCATCACATAATAAGCAAAGAACATCTGCTTCCGTTTCTCATGTTTCATATATTCAAAAGAATATAATACTGCCAACGGCCACAGAAACCCAATCAGCCCGGCAAACACGCCGCCCATC
Organism: uncultured Lachnospiraceae bacterium; assembly: GCA_910588125.1. GTDB lineage: Bacteria > Bacillota > Clostridia > Lachnospirales > Lachnospiraceae > Brotaphodocola. The sequence goes on along the minus strand of CAJUPI010000079.1, from coordinate 6,706 downwards.
GGATCCAGCCCAAACCGCACCGTAAGATTTCCGAACAGCCGGAACAGTACCAGGTTTGCCCCCATCCGATATCGCAGAAGCCAGAAAATAACCAGGCTGTTCAGCAATACCAGCCCTTCCGTCAAAAACATCAGACGCCGGTCATTTTTTTCTCCGCCATCCTTCAGATGCAAAACCAGCATTCCGGCGCCTCCCAATACAGGCAGCAAAACCGGCGCTGCCAGAAGTATTTCCCTCATAACCATCCCTCCGTTACAGCACTCCTGCCCCTATGGTTTCCAACATCTGAATCAGGGTTCCCGGAAAACAGCCAAACAGCAGAGCACCGGCTGTAAGTACCAGGATTGGCACCAGCATCCAGGCCGAAGGCTCCTGCTTTTTTTGGTCTTCCGCCGCTGCCTTCCGCTCCAAAGCCTCCCCGTCCCAATCTGCTCCCGGAAAAAAGCCTTCAATAGTCAGCGGAAGAAGATATCCGGCCGTCAAAAGAGCGCTCACCAAAAGCACCACCGGCCCCAGCCATGCCCAGATTCCTGTCCCCGAGGCAAGCGCCCCGGCCGCCAGATACCACTTACTGATAAAACCGCTGGCCGGCGGAATTCCCACCAATGCCAAGGATACTACGGTATAACAGCCAAGCAGCACCGGCATCCGCCGTCCCAGTCCCTTCATGTCCTTCACCTGCGTTTTGCCAGTCATCACAATCACCGCACCGGCACAGAGAAACAGCGCATTTTTAATCAGCGAATGAAATACCACATGAGACAATGCCCCGACAAATGCCTGGGGCTGCAGCATACTCAATCCAAACAGCACGTAAGACACCTGGCTGACCGTCGAGTAAGCCAGCCGTTTTTTTAGCACCGGCTCCTTATACGCCAGCATGGAACCCATAAATACAGTCAACAGCGTCAACAGTATCCATACCTGTTGCACCCAGGTCCCCCGCAGTAATTCCGGCCCCACCACAAAATAAACGACCCTCAGCACCGCCAGCACTCCCGACTTGGTGATCACTCCCGAAAGCACGGCGCTGGCCGGCGCTGGCGCTACCGGATGCGCCGCCGGCAGCCAGCCATGCAGCGGAAACATTCCTGCCTTTGCGCCAAACCCTACCAAAATACAGAATATAGCTGCTAAAAACAATCCCGCTTTCCCCTCCGGTATCGCTGTCAGCATACCACCCGGTACAAACGTCTGGTTCCCGCAGATTTGCAGTAATAAAAAAATGCCAAACAATGCCAAAAATGCACCGGCCACCGAATAGAACAGATATTTTAATCCCGCCGCCACCGCTTCTTTTGTCCGCTCATGCAGCACCAGCGGCAGCGATGTCAGGGTCATCAGCTCATAAAACACATACATCGTGATTAGATTCCCTGAAAAATCAAGCCCCACTAACACTCCCAGCACAATCAGGTAAAAACCGAAAAACTGGTGTTCCTCCTGCTCATGCTCCATATATGCCACCGAATACACTCCCGCTAGCAGCCAGACGCCAACTGTCAGTACGGCAAACAGGCGGCTCACGCCATCCACGTTAAAGCGTAGTGCCACTACATCCGTCAGCTGCCACAGCAACAGGCTTCCCTCCCCTGTCAGCGCCAGTCCCAGCAATATGGTTTCCAGAACCAATATTCCCAAAACTACGGCCAACAACGGTTTTCGAACCCGCCGGAATCCAGAATACAATAAAACAGCTATCCCCGCCGCCACCGGCGCCACCACCGGCAGCAGCAATCTGATATTTCCTTCCATCATTTGCCCCCTTTAATCAAACATTGCCAGACCGCTGCCAATCCATGCCACCACCGGCTGGGAATACAATCCCAATGTCAAATTCAACAAAATGAAACTGATGATCGCCAGAGGAAGCTTCCAGGTACCGGCCGTCAGCACCGGCCTTTTTTCCGGAGCTTTCTCTTTATTTGCAAGCTCTTTCTCCTTATTCTCTGGAGAGTCTCCCGGTATCGTATACAAAGTGATCACCAATCGCAAAAAATACACGGCATTCAAGATCGTGCTGATTGCCAGGGCAATCACAGTCGGCAGCATTTTATGCGGGCTCTGCAACGCCGAGGTGGCAAACAACAGTTTTGAAATAAAACCGGATAACATCGGAAAACCCACCATAGACAAAGAGCCTACCGTAAACCCGATGCCGGCCAGAGGATTGCGATAACCAGAGCCTTGCAAACTCCGAAAATCTTTTCGGTTGCCCGATACCTCATAAAGCCCTACCGCACTGATAAACAAAAGCGCTTTTGTCGCCGAATGCGTGAACATATGAAAAATAGCCGCCACCATCCCCGCCTGGGTTCCCAGGCCAATCCCCATATAGATATAGCCAATCTGGGCTACCGAAGAATAGGCGATCATCCGCCGGGTATCCCTTTCCAAGATCGCATGCACCGATCCCATCAGCATCCCTGCCAGGCCAAACACAAACAACACATTTACGATCTCGCTGGCAATGACATTCTCCCGCCCCAGCACCCGGTAAAAAATCTTGATCAGCAGAAAAATATACCCCTTTGACACCAATCCGGACAACACGGCGCTTGCCGTGGGTGTGGCGTAGCCATAAGTATCCGGAATCCAGTAATGAAAGGGATACAACCCGCTCTTGATAGCCAGGCCCACGCTGACTACTGCCATGATAACCAGCATCGGGACCTGATAAAGCCCTGCCGCTTCGATGCCGGCTACTGCCTCCCTGGCCGGACTCATCAGCAGATGTCCTGTCACATCGTACAAAAGGCTGAGCCCGATCAGAAACAGCCCGGAGCCTAACTGACTCATAATCATATAACGAATCGCCGATGACAGGCTGCGCCCAATCTGCCGGATCATAATCAGGCCGCACCCGGCAATCGTATTGATCTCCACAAACACATAAGCTGTAAATAAATCATTCGTGTAGATCAGCGCCAACAGGGAACTGAGCATCAGATCAATCATAATATAAAAAAGGTTTTGTTTGCTCGTCTCAACATCGACAGCCGTGTGATCCATACCGCCTGTCACAGAAAAAAACATCACCAGGCCGAACAAAACTGCCGTCAGACCTTCCAGTATCCCCGCACGGATCTCGTTGCCCCAGGGAGCCGGAAAATGGCCCATCATATAAGTATAGCTCTGCCCTGTCCTGACGCAGAAATGCAGTACTGCCAGGGACATCCCGGTAGTCAGAACGATTACCGACAAGCATAAATTTCTCGCCCTCTTCCCATCCAGCACGGAAGAGATAATCCCCGAGAACATGGCTATGATAATGGAAAAAAAGGGGAAATTCTGTACAAAACTCATATTTTTTCCTCCTCTTTCGCCCGCATCAGTATTTCGTCCAAATCCAGTGAGCCATAACGCTCATACAGCCGGATCGTCAAGGCCAGCATCAAAGCCGTGGTACTTACAGAAACCACGATTCCCGTGAGTACCAGCCCGCTAGGTACCGGATTGATATAGGCCGATACGTCCTGGATTCCATCCACCACAATAGGCACCATCCGCCCACTGATATATCCCTTCACCGCCAGGAAAAGATACACCGCCGTATCCATAATATTCATACCCAGAATTTTCTTAATCAGGTTCCGGTGAAGCATGAGCATGGTAAAGCCAATCCCAAAAAGGACAATGGAAACGGTCTCCTCCATATTGACAAACAATGGCATCTCCATACTACATTCCCCCCTTTCGAAACAAGGCATAAAAGGCATACATGGTACACGCCACCACCAGGCCCACACAAATATTCAGCGGCAGTATCAAACCGCTGCTTATGATTGCCCCCGGCGTTCCCAGAGGGATCCCGCTTTTCAGATGATTGGCTCCGGTAAAGAAAGAATAACTCTTGGCCAGACAGTAAAAGGTCAATGCACACAAAGTGATGCGCCGGTAGACCTTTTCCGTAAAAAACCGTTCCGTTTTGCGAAACCCAAAAGCATTCAGATAGAAAATCAGCCCCGATCCCAGCACGGCCCCGCCGGAAAACCCTCCTCCCGGCGACAAATGCCCGTTCAAAACGATATAGATTCCAAATACCAGGATCAGCGGCACCAGAATACAGGCACATTTTTGCAAAATCACGTCATCCTTTGGCTCAAACAGCCGGTCATTCGACTCTGCCAGCCGTTTTCCCGCCCTTCCTCCGGACTCAGTTATATCGATCCGCAGCAAAACCAGTACACAACAGGAAGCAATAAAAAGAACACAGGACTCCCCGAACGTATCGAAAGCCCGATAGTCCAGAATCATTCCTGTCACAATATTGATCGCTCCTGTCTCCTGCACCCCCCTTTCAATATAGCGGGCCGACACCTCATTATTATCCGGATTTCCGGCATTTCCAAATGCCGGCAGATAAGCCACGGTCCACAGCAGCACAAATATAATGCTCAGACACAAAAATACAGACATTACCTGATAAAACCGGCGAAGCCAACGGATGCCCCGCCTCTCTTCTGCTATTTTCGGCAGTTGCCCATCCGTGGGCTGCGTTTCTCTTAGCGGATTCTCTGCCGTCCCACTAGGCAGCAGCGGCGCCGACGGCTTATCTGTCTTTCCTTCTTCTTGCATTTGGGGCGCCCGGATCTCCATTCCCTCAGCCAGCAGATCTACCTCTCCGTCCACCCAGCCTTTAAATTTCCGCCACCAACTGTTCTCATAATCATCCCTTTGCCTGCTCATCCTGGTCCTCCTTTCGGATTGCCCGTATTTTCTTCAATGTCAAAAAAAACAAAATACTGGTCACGCCCGCCCCCACTGCCGCCTCTGTAATCGCCAGATCCGGGGACTGCAAAAGCACCCATATCACGCACATAATCAGGCTGTAAGACATAAAAATCACAATAGAAGTCAACAAATCCCTGGTAAAAGCCACCGAAACCGCACAGACTACCAGGCTCAAAAGCAATATCATTTCAAATAATCTCATTATTCCGGCTCCTCTTTTGCAATCTCCTTGCGAATCACCACAATCTCACCCAGCTCCTCATCCGTCATCGCCTCCAGGCGGCTGATCATATGCCCGGACACCGGCGATGCGATCCAGAAAAACGCTACCACCAAAAACAATTTCAGAGAATCCATGGAAAATCCTCTTATCACCATCAATCCCAACAGCACAAACAAAATCCCCAGCGTATCTCCCATAGCTGCAGCATGCATCCGGTTCAAAGCCCGACGAAAGCGATTCACGCCAAACACTGCCAAAATTTCAAAAAAAAGACCTAAAACCAGCAAAGCCGCCGCTGCTGATAAACGTATCCAACCCGCTATCATGCCATTACCTCCTCTGTTTTAATTCTATAGGCTACCGCTCTTTAGGAGCTGAATTCTGATGCCTTAAATTATCCTCCACAGCTTCCAAATCAGCCTTCATCTGTTTTTTCTGCAGATAAACCACGGTATATACTTTACACAGCACTACCACTCCCAAAAAACTGATCATTGCATAAATCAAACACACATCCACCAGATAATTCTCCTCCAAATACACCGATAAAATGGCAATTATCATAATGATCATTGTCCCGGTCATATTCACTGCAATAATCCGGTCGGCAATCCGCGGCCCCAGCACTGAGCGCACCATACTCACGATAATCAATACCGCCAGAGCAATCATCATACCTATCAGCAATCCGTCGTACCCCATGTTCAACAGCTCCATTCCCTTACCTTCCCCTCCATTTCCTCCAAAAGCTTCACAAATACCGAATTTTCCATGCCCTCGGCCAATTCCCTGTCCAGGCAATGAACACAGAACCGATTTTCCTCCACCGAGATTGTGATGGTTCCCGGAGTCAAGGTAATTGAATTCGCCAAGAGTGTCCTTGCCGTACCGCTCGTTAAGCCCGTCTCAAAATATACCAGCGCCGGTTCCGGCTGCAGCTTTGGCGAAAGAATAAGCTTCAGCACACACATATTGGCTTTGACAATCTCCTCTATCAACACCCAGAAATAGCGCAGCAGCCATGGTATCAGACAAAACAGCAACCATTCCTTTCTCAGGCTGTACTCCATAAACCGGCACATAAAAAAAATCAGTGCCGCCGATATCCCAACGCCAAAGAGACAGATTTCCACTGTTACTTTACCATTTAAGATCAGCCACACTGCAAATATCAGAAAAAACATAGTCAGATCCCCCTTTTCCCGAACATTATAACTCGGTTCCGGGGGAAATACAAGTTTATGTGGTGTTAAGTTCACGGTAAACGCCAGCTTTGTAATGGTCTGGATAGCCAGATGGTCTCAGAAGGTACGCCATGGAAAAAAGAAGCAGGGCCACAGTCAACCAATGCCATTTAGTTAATTTTCTCAGAAGGTACGCCATGGAACAAGGAGTGGGAAGTGGCGGGAAATGGTCTGCAGCTTTTTCCGGTTTCGGGATTAAGAATTCCTAAAATCTCTGATTTTTGCGAAAAGCGAAACGAAAATCCCCTAACTCGCTTCGCTCAGACAGAGTGGATTTTTGTTTCAAGGCAAAATTCAGGGATTTAAGGACTTCTAAATCCCTGCACAGTCAAAAGCCGCAGACCATTTCCCGCCACTTCCCGCTCCTTGTTCCATGGCTGAGTATTCTCAGAGATAAACTTAGTGACATTACAGGCCTATTCTTTTTTCCAGGGAGGATAAGGGGGTGTCGCAAAATAAGTCACCCGTCATTTTTCTTATCCAGTGTCCGGCTGTTCACGAACAT
>CAJUPI010000078.1:4903-12922 GCA_910588125.1 uncultured Lachnospiraceae bacterium | reverse complement strand
CCAGAGAGATGTAGAACTAAGCCTTTCATACTGACTTTACTTTTTCAATTCACGAATTTAAGATATTTGACAAATGTTACCTCTTATACGAGCTCCTGCGTGCCACGGTCCTTTTTTTGTTCCTTTTTCAACTGCCTTCCTAATCCTATCAGCAGCAGCAGGCTGATTATCGACATAGCTGCCAACAGCAAAATCGGACGGCTGTCTCCGGTTTTGGGAAGCAACGCTGCCAGAGGTACTTCTTCATCAGGTATCATCAAAGATGCCAGAGGTACTTCTGGTTCCTCCAGGAAAGCCTGGGGTACACCCGGCTCATCGATGGTTGTAGGCGGAGTCCCTCCGCCAGAGCCTCCCGGCGGTCTTCCCCCACCGGGATGATTTCCCGCAGGTACTGCCTGAATCCGAAACTCCCAGTCGATCTTGGCCAGCTGTTCTGCCAATGGGCATTTACCGTTTTCGTCCAGCCCAATATCCTTATTTAACTGCATGATAACCCGGATCTCCCCGGATTCTCCGGGACGCAGATAGCAAAGAGGAATCAGCTTTTGCAGATTTCCCTCTCCGTCTGCATATTCGGCGCCAGTCACCTTCCCCTGATAAAGCTCCTCTCCATTAAAAAGCACCTGCATGCTGACATTCTCCAGCAGCTCATCCTTCAGGCTGCTTTGCTGACGGGGATCAATACACATATAAATCTTGGCCCGGCGGTTTCTGGTAGTGTTCTGGACCGTCATCTGATCATAATAGCGGCCTCCCGGAACCATATCCGTAAAGCTCATAAACCAGTTATCCGGATCCGCCGGCTCTCCCTTTTCGTCCCGGATTGGTACATAGCTCAGACGGTTTTCCCTGTCATATACCAGGGACAATATCTTATCCGGATGTCCGGCATGATCAAAATCATCCCCGTGTGCTACCTCCGTCTCCAGGTAATAGATCACCTGCTCCGGATACACTCCCTGACGGAACACCTCATGTACCGCTCCTTTCGTATATTGAACTGTGGTGGCCGTAATATCCATCTCATAACGGCACCCGTCATACCCATATTTGGAGCTGGTGGTCGTCAGCTGCCGCACGTATTCTCCGTCCTCTGTCTTTCGATACACCATATCCTTTTTGGTAATAGTGGCTTCCAACAAAGGATTCATCCTTACACTTTCTAAAAATACAGGGCTGTTCTCTTTCGGCTGGATAATTCCCATATAATAAAGGGTATAATTTCCGGTTTCTGCCGGCTCTTCCTCCACCAGCAGCCACTTGTTAGCTGCCTCCTCCGGGCTGTCTACATAGTCAAGTCCCAGGGTCAATCCCGGCGTCCGGGCCGCTCCGGAACGTAAAACCACTACATTTTCCTTATTAAATACCGGAACAGCCGCATACTGGGTATTGCCATTGTCATCCTGAAAAGTAAAGGGAATCACATCCTCTGTGGTGGCCAGCGGCGGTTCCAGACGATTTCCCTCTACATCTGTGGCATAAATATTTTCCCGGCGTTTCCAGTTCTGGTGAATCACCACCTTGGCCAGGGCCGGAACATTGCTCTCCCCGTTTTCATCCTTTACATTATTAGACACCCAAACCTGTTTCTGAGTCTCGATCCCCGGCTGCCAGTCATCCGGCTGGGTGAATTTTTCTGTCAGGCTGGTCTTGTACTGGGGAATCTTGTATTCGTTTCCGGTCACCAGCACCTGCGTCCATGCTGCCCAGGTTCCGCCCACGGACAAGGCCGCAAGCGCTGCCAGACCCCATAATATGACTTTGCCTTTTTTCATGTTATTATTCTCCTGATTCAAGCGGATTAACCTGCAGCGTTTATCCTTTCTCAGCCTTTTTCCTTCTCTGGTGCCAGGTTATCTCCCAGCATCCCCAACACCAGAATGGCTGCCAAAACTGCCAGCACTGCCGGCTTCCGTCCCACAGATATCAGATATCCGGCATAAGGAATTGTCAGCTTCGACGTCTTTCCAGCCACATTGCTATAAGACACCGGATTCGGGTCGGCCGACTCATTGGCATCTCCCTTTGTGACAAACTCACGGTTCATTTCCGACTTTTCCACCACCCGGTGCGTGATCAAGGATCCTCCGTCCCCGGCATGGAATGTAATCGGATCCCCCTGTGCAATCTGCTCAAAGGGAGCTTCCTTATAATAGATAATGCTCCCCACATGGTAGGTTGGCTCCATACTTCCGCTTAAAACCACCACCGGCCGGTAGCCTGCCACCATAGGGGCGGCTATCAAAAGGCCGGTGGCGATACAAACGTAGACAGGCCATGAAAGGATATTCAGAATTACGCGTATTACTTTCATATTTTAATTCGTCTTTCCTTATGGCTTTTCCTGATGTCTTTACGGATTTGTGTTGTTAACCGTACTAACCGTGTTCACATCAATCTCATTTACAACCTTCCGAATATCCGCTGGCATATTCGGCCAGGCTTCCTTCAGGGCATCCGGCGTCGCCTGCACAAACTGGGAGGTCACCATCAGCGTGTAGTTGGCATCTGCATAACCCGTCGCATTCTCATCCAGAAGGCTCTCGTTTCTGCGGAACAGCTTCTGTCCGTTTGTCAGCTTCAGCTGCTTTGCCAGATCAATTGCATTGATCTCTCCATCCTTATTCAAATCACTGACATCTGTTGTGGTTCCATCCAAATTGTAGAGCGCCACACCTGTCACCTGCTCTTTTCCATCGGTGCCCTTTCTTCTGGTGACCTGATACTTGATCCAGTCACTGTCGGCAATCTTTTCTTTCTTTGTATTCTCATCACCTACATAGTAATAATCTTCCTGGATATAATGGCCCAAGTCGATATTGGAAGCAATGCTGATGGATTCCAGGAGATTCGTATCTGTAGCCTCTCCTTTTCCCAGCACCTTATAGTAATACCAATATCCGTCTGCCTCATTATAAATCCACTTATCTGCATTTCCCAGCTCCTTCCGGACTACGGTATGATCACCAACCGTCACACCGTCGCTGTCCGCATCGTCACCATCCTGCTGAATTGCCTGCCACAGCTTCTGTCCATTATTTCCCTGCTTAAAATCTTTAATATTAAACTTTTTGATCTCATTGCTGGTCTGAGTGATAATCTCCTTGGTCGCCTGTGGTACCCCATTGGCATCCAGATTGATCCCCTTAGTCCATTTCTCATCCATCCGGATCCTCACCATCACCGGATAATCTCCGGTATTTTTAGCTCCTACCTTTTTGTCAATGGTGGCGCCGGGCTTCACATCCTCGGTCGGCGGCGTATAATCCTCTATCAGCTCATTCTCGTATTTTCCGGTTCCCAGGGGGTTATCCAGAGATACCGTCTGATTATAATAAGCGAATGTTCCTCCCACCAGCGCCAACGCACCCAAACCAACGCCTGCCAGAGCCTTCTTGTTCCATTTTTTCATTTTTTCTACCTCCATTTTTTGATATGTTCATCAACGCCTTTCGGCATTTGAAGCCAGGTAACTGACTAATTTGTGATCTGCTTTTCGTCCACTGCAGCCTGAATCTGTGTCTCATCCATCAATTCATTTACCCATGTACAGCCCAGTCCCTCCAGTACCTCCAAATCGCCAAAGGCTTCCTTCACTGCCAGATTGGTGGCCTGGACAGTCTGAGCCGTAACCAGCAGTGTATAGTCTGCCTGGCTGTATCCACCAAGCCCCTCCAGCATATCTGTGGAAGACTTCATAAAGGTAATGCCCTCGCCGCCCGTCTGGGCCTTCAGCTGCTCATTCATCTCACGTGTGGAAAGATACTCATATCCCGAAGCCGCCTCTGCGCTGCTCCTGGTAGCAAACTCGATCCAATCGCTGCTGTCGCTCTCCGGCCGCTCCTCGGTAACTGCATAATACTTTCTTTCCTGATAGGCTCCCATGTCGGTATTCTCCGCCAATGTCACTCCGTCTAACAGCTTTGTGGTTTCTGCCACCGTTTCTTCTCCGTTTTCATTCTTTACCACACCTGGCAGAATTTCCAGATAATAGTAATAGCCGTCCGCTTCATTGTAGACCCATTTCCCATCCGGAATCATATGTTTATATACTACAGAATCATCTCGCTGCGCCCCAGTCAGCCCATCTGAAGGATCCCCCTGATAGACATTCTCAAACTTGTTTCTGGCATCTCCTGTGCCCAGCTTTGTCTTATCACTGGTAGTGTCCATCTCATAAAGAACTTTTTCCGGATCCTGGCGGCTTACCCATTTTTCCTGGAATTTCACACGGACCACCACCGGAAGCGTTCCGGTGTTTTTAAAGGTTACATCCTTATTGACCGTGGCTCCCGGCTCCCAGTTTTCTCCCTCTGACGGCTTGAACTCCTCGACCAGTTCCGTATTATAGGTTCCTGTGTCAAAGATGTTCTCTGCTGTCAGGGTCTGATTGAAGTAAGCCAGGCTCCCGCCCACAGCTGCCACGGCCACCAACCCTGCCAGCGCCACCAGTTTCTTCTTGTTTTTCATGTTTTTTCCCTCCTCTTTTTCCCCGTTTTAAGCCCCCGGCAAAAACCAGTGCAGCGTGCCGTCTGCTTGTTTCTCCACATCCATCTGCCACTCTTCCCTCACGCCATAGGAACTGTCCTCATAGACCGGAACCGCCTCTGCATCAAAGGTCAGCTTATATATCTGATCGCTGTAATTGGCAGCATGGCGATCGTTAGATACCTCCGGATCCAGACGGATGCTTTCCAGGATATCCTTTGTCACTTCACCTTTGGGAAGAATTTTTGTATAATAGCGATAATTACCAATCGTCACCCACTCGCTTCCGTCTTTCCAACCGCCGCTTCCGTCTTCCTCACCCCATTCTGCTGTCCAGGTCTTAATCACCCGATCGGTTAAAAGCTTCGTGTTAGAAGTCTTTTTATCATACCAGCCCTCATTCGGCGGAATCCGGACTCTTAAGTAGAGATCCATCTCCCCGGTGTTTTGAAAAGCCACTCTCTTTTCCACCGTTTCTCCCGGCAAAAAGGAGCTTGAAGGGTCAAAAATTTCCACGATAACCGCTCCGCTGTGGGAAGTGGTCAAAGGATTTTCCAGCATCTGACCACCACTGTAGTAGTACGCCCAGGTACTTCCAAAGGATCCGGCTATCAAAGCCAGTGATGCCAGGAGGACCATGCCTGTTTTCTTCAAAGATTTCTTTTTCTTTTTTTCCATTACTGACTCCCCCCTTTATTGCTTTGCCGAATCATCCTCCGGGGACCAGATCTTCGTCCCCGGCCACTGGATTTCTGCTTCCTTGTTTATCCGGCCATTTGCTGCCATCATGCTACCCAGATCCTTTTGAAACAGCTTTTTTACCGCATCCACACTCACATCCTTCTCGTCGCTGGCCTGGACTACTTCTATGGTAAAATGCAGATCATAATCTGCCTCTTTGTATTTCTCGCCCTCCACCAGCTCCTCTAAAGCATCGGCATCTGCAAAATCCACCTTACTTACAATCAGCTTCGTTGCTTCTCCCGCCTTCAATACCTTATTATAGTACAGCCATCCGCTCTCGGGATCCAGCAGCCATTCCTCCGGCCTCCAGTCTGGCCTGGCTACCCGGTATTTTCCGTTGCCATCCTTTCTGCCGGCCATATTTGGCAGAAGAAACGTCCTCTGCGTATCCGAATCCTCATAGGACCAGGTCTCTCCATAGGCCACCCGCAAAAACACATCCGCCTCGCCTTTGTTAATGAAATTTACCTCTTTGGCATTCCCATTAAGCTTTTCCTGGATAAAACCTTCCACCGGAGGTGTCTTTATGGGATTTTCGAGTGTCAAATTGTGCAGAACCGCTGCTCCTGTCGCGCCAATTACGATTGAAATCACGGCCAGCAGCACTACTGGCAAAAGCTTCTTCCAGACATTTTTTCTAACCACAAAGCTCATCTCCCTTCTATGCCAGCCTGACATCGTCCTCTTCCTTTTCTTCCACCTTGTCTGGCCATAATGCTGCCGTCTCTTCTACTATCGTCTCATGAACCGGCCGATCGGTTTTATCCTTGTTGGGTTCTTCTGAGTATGGATTCCGGGGTCCGAAACCTTCCCCGGCTTCGTGTTGGTTGGTCACTGAGGTTGTATGATGGAAATATCCCTTATGGCTGTGTTTGTTTTTGACAGTAAAGATAATGTCATCTCCCGGATATACCGTGATATCCCCATTATTCACATTTATGGACATATCCGCGCCATCCAAAAGCTCCTCATCAGAAGCATTCTTTGCCCGGTTCTCCATGGCATAACCATCAATCTCATATTCCATCGGTACAACTTCATCGATCACAAATTCTTTTCCGCCTGCAGGCAGAACCAGCAAAATGCTGCCGCTTATCTCCCTGTCCCCCAGGGCCACGATCGTGTGATATTCATTGCTTTCCTTTTCTCTCAGCCGAAGCAGGAACTTAAAATCCGGAATAAAAGGCGCTTCTTCGTCGCTGGTTACCATCTTTCTGAGCCTTAAATAAGCCGGCTTAATCTTATTTGTAATGATAAACGGCTTTTCTGCGGTTCCGTTTGCACTGTCCGAATTCATATCATAGGACGTCTCATAAAGATAACTGTTGAAGCTTCCCTCCTGAGCCTCCTGAGCCTCCCCTACCTCTTCGCCATTCTCATCCAGCTCCACCACCGTATATACACAGGGTGTTTCTTTATCCAGCATCTTCGGTATATTTGTCCAGGTATGTGACCAATTCCCCTCTGCATCCGGGATTATTTCCTGTTCCTGATACAAGTTTCCGTTCTGCAAAAGACGAACTTTCAGCTTTTCCGGACGACTGTTATAGGCGTTTTCATAATCCTGCCATATTTTTTTCACTGTAAGGCTTTCATAATTATAAGTATTGGTAATCCGGGTGTGATCCTCGTTATAGCCCACCAGGAACTTCCCGTTCTCTATTGCCTTACCAGCCTCCGCCCGCTGTTCTCCATCCATCTCATAGGGCCGGTATTGGATCTGCGCTCCCTCGTCGTCATATTTCTTAAGCTTTGTCCATTCTGTCTTCCAGTTGCCCTCGGCTGTCAATACCTTCTCTTCCTCTCCGGCACTGACCACAGTATCTCCTGCTATCCGGTATAAGGCCACATGTACCTCGGATTTCTCCTCATCGGGAGTTCCTTCATCCCAGATTTTTTCTACAGAAACCGTGATTTCTTCCTCACTGAATATGTTGACCACCTTCCAACTGCTTTCATATCCCTGAGCTTTTTCTGCAGATGTCAGCGGAATCTGCTCTGCCTCGCCGGAGTGATAGCCATTCACCTCTGAAATCTCTTTCACCGTATAGGCCAAAGCATTTCCTTGCTCATCCGCGCCAGGAAGATCTGTAAATTCTCCTGCCCAATTCTTTCCGGCAGTCAAAGTTAAAACATAGACTTTTCCTGCTGAATCCTGATATTCTGTTTTATCTTCATACAAAAGCTGGAACTTCACTTCATCAGGACGATCGGCTGCCGTATCTCCTGCCCATTCTTTTTTTACTTTTACTTTAACCTTATCCGGATGATAAACATTCGTTATTTCTCCGTGAGAAGCATCATAGTTTACCGTAAAGGATCCGTTTTTCCCGGGAATCTCTGCTCCTTCTTTTAATGGCTCTCCATTCTTGATCTCATAAGGGCGATACGTAATGGGTTTGCCGCTGCTGTCATACTGTTTCAGATTCGTCCAGCTTCCCTTCCACCCATTCGCACTGTTCAATTTCTTTTGGCTCTGGCCGGAAACTGCTACCGGCTGATTATTCACCATCTGATACAGACCGACAGTCACTTCAAATTTCTCTGTCTCCGGCGTCGAGCCCGCCCATTTCTTCTCTACGAAAATTTCCGAAGATGCATAAGTATTAACCACTTTCCAATGGCTTTGGTAGCCGTCCTTTATCTGGGCGCTGGTCAGGGTTACGCTTACAGGTGTACCCGACGTATAGCCGCTCGGAGCATTCACTTCCTTTACTTTATAGGAAAGAACTGTTCCATTTTTGTCCGCCTTGGGAAGGTCTGTAAAATCTCCCGTCCAGCCTCCCG
>CAJUPI010000078.1:0-4803 GCA_910588125.1 uncultured Lachnospiraceae bacterium | reverse complement strand
TCGAGCCCGCCCATTTCTTCTCTACGGAAACACTTGTTGGCGGATAAGTATTGACTACCTTCCAGTGGCTTTGGTAGCCGCTCTTTTTCTGAGCGTCCGTCAATGTTACACTCGTAGGTGTGCCCGACGTATAGCCGCTCGGGGCATTTACTTCCTTCACTTTGTAGGAAAGTGCTGTTCCGTTTTTGTTCACTTTGGGAAGATTGGTAAAATCTCCCGTCCAGCCTCCGGCTTCTGTCAAGGTTATCGTCTTTGTCTTTCCCGCTGAATCTTTATATGGAGTCCCATTACTGTTCAGTAATTGAAATTGTACGTTCTTGGGACGAAGCGACTTACTGTCATCCTTCCACTCTTTAGTAACCTTTACCTTCACACTGTCTAATGTGTTGGTAATACTGCCTTTTGTCGCATTTCCGGTACTGACGCCTCCATTGGATCCTATATATCCTTTGGGAACGACCTCTTTTGCCGTATAAACATAAGTCGTTCCTGTCTTTCCGTTTTTCTTCGGAAGCTCGCTCCAGGTATGCTTCCAGCCATTCGCCTCATTCAAAGTGGCCTTTTCGCCAGTGGCCGTGTTCTTATTGCCTTCTTTTTGATATAACTCTACTTCAATACTGTCCGGCCGGTAAGGATTGTTATAGTCCGTCCATTTCTTCTCAACTGTGTATGAGGTGGTAGAAATATCCGGCGGATCAATCGGATCAGAATTCGGCAGGGTAAACTGCATATAACAGCAGGATCCAAATCCCCCTCGTTCCATATAATAAATAGTTACCGTATGCTCTTCATTCTTTTGTTTTTCAGTTCGATCCTTATATTCCTTACTCAGCTTTTTCTTTTTAATCAACCAGTCCTCAACATCTAAAGATTCTCCTTTTGCTTTATGGATACCGCCGATATCAATGGCTTTCTCTCCGTCAATGAACAGCCAGAAATCATCATCGCCACGAAAATAATATTCCATCGGCCCCACGTAGTCTCCTACTTTGAATTTAAAACTGTATTTCATTCCAAAATACCAGTTATGTGCCTGCCCATCGTCGCTTGAACTGATACTTCTGCTCTTTTCAACACAGTGATACACTGTGCCGCCTCCCATATTGGGATCCTTTCCTTTATAGCTTACGTTGTCCAATGGCCAGAAATTGTTAGAATAAACCGCATTATTGGCATATCCTCGGATGGTTTGCAAATTACTTGCCGACAGCTTGCCGCCGGAAACAGAAGTCAAAGTATAAGTATCTCCCAGACGTTTAAAATTCAGCTTCCCGGTAAATTTCTTAGAGGAAGCTCCTTTTTCAGCAAAGAAATATTTGTTTTCATTTACTTTTTTGCTGAACTTCAGGTTCCCATTCTTGTCTAATCCGGTTACAATCCCTTCTACAATCCCTTCACCATTGCCCGCGTTCAAAAACTTTCCCGAGTCATTATATTTTGCAGTTTCTGCCCACGGACTCACATTGCCAGAATCCGGTTGCCCTACTCCCATCCTTTTTGATGTGTTTGTCGTGGAGAAATATCCAGGCAAATTTATTCCCTGCTCAGACGTCTTCAAATAGGTGCCGTCCTGATACGTCTTACCGTCTGTAATGTTATGATCATAAAATGTAACATTATTAGCCAGCGTACCGGTTTTTGCCTTATAATAGAAACGGATTGTTGTGCTTTTTGTCAAATCCAAACCTTTCAATTTCTTCGTACAGGCCTTATCCGTATAATAATCACCACTTTTATAATAATATGTTTTTGCCGTACCTCCGCTGGGAGTCACCACAATATGATCTACCGTATAGTGAGAGGTGCTGACATTTAAAACCTTACTCAGTTTATTGATACTCCCCGCATAATACTGATTGGGAACCGTATATTTATCTGTGGAATAAAGTTTTGGATCACTGGTTTTTTGCTGAACCTCGCCGGCGGATCCATTCTTTTTAAATACCGTATCCACACCCGTAGACGCCTTGGCACTTCCTTTTATTGTTTTGATACCCTTACCAAAATGCTCTACCGTCACCTTAATGTTTCCCGTTATCTTTGTCAGGTTCACCCAAATATAAGTAGAGAAATGGTCGGTCGTCATTGTCGCACTGCCGCTTTCATCCAATACCGTTTCCATCTCACTGAGTTCCTGGCTGTCCTCATCCAAATGCCAGATCTGAACTGTCTCAGACTCCACGGCGCCAGACTCCCTGTCTGTTTCAGATGATGTAACGACTCCTAAGTCCGCATACAGGCTGGCCAGCCACTCTTCCTCTGTTTTTGCACCCTGCCAAGCAGCATCCTCTGCCGTCTCCTCTGCAGCTTCCTCCTGCTGTTCATCCTCGCCTGAGTCATCCTCATCCGGGCTCTCCGATTCTTCTTCTGCTTCTTCTTTCTGCGCCCACTCCTCGCCAGAATCTGCCTCATCATCTTTCCGGTCTTCTTCCTCACCCGGTTCGTCCAGAGACATCGCCTGTATATTGTCTTCCATCCGGATGCCTGCCGCCCGGAGCATGCGTCTTGCCCCGCCATATTCTTCTCCAGAGAATTCCTGTATGGTTCCTCCCCCGATATTTTCCAGAATATCCTTTGCCTCTACATTCTGGAAAATCACCTGGATATCATCCGACATCTGGTGAATTTCCTGTCCGTCCGCATACAGGGTAATATCCATGGCTTTAAATGCCTTAATATCAATCCCTTCCTCGAGAGCCTTTTTCGCCATGGCTTCCTGGATTCTTGCCTTCTCTCCATTATCATCTATCTCGTCCATGGAGATTTCCCTTGCCGACACCGCCAGCTGATCCGCCTCGGGAAATGCACTTGCTGCGCCGGTGACAATCACAGTGGCATCGCTGCCCTGGACCTTGCTTTCCAGCACCACATCGCCTTCTCCCGACACAATCAGAGAAAAGCCCTGTGTCGAATAATAGGATCTGTGTTTCTCCCTGTTCTTCTGAATGATCTTTCCAAAGTAAATTCCCGGCTGCACATTTTTCGATACCCGGAAGCTGCAAATCATCATATTTTCATTGGCATCATCTACCAATGCTTCCCGCACCTCAAAGCCATTCAGCTTCGCATTGATCATCTGTATCTCATAGGTGGTATTGCCCAGATCCACTACAAAAGTATCGTTATCCTCTTCCTCGCTTTCTTCAAAAGCCTCGTCATCATCTGTACTTGTGTTAGCAGGAGTTGCCGCCTGAGCATTCGAATCCGTTGCCTTTTGTGCGTTGGATATCGAAGCCAGCAGCTCTTCTTCTACCTTCTTATTCGATAATACTCCGTCAAAATTATACATGCTGGCATGGATTCCCATGGTGACCGTCTCGCCGGTCTTCACTTCATTGCCATCCTCGAAACGCACCTGATCCACGTTCACATAATTGACCGTATATTGGAACTCTTCCTGTCTCTGGATCCGCCCTTCCTCGTTTTTGCCGCGAAAGCGGAATTTAACATTCTTATTCTTGGCCTTTTCAATATCCTCATCAATATCGAAAACGAAACGCGCTGTATAGACCTGCCCCGGATACAGCTCAATTCCCTCCAGCTTCTGCAGCGGCTCATCCTCCTCGGGTTCCGCTTCTGACTCCTCCTCGCTTTCGTCAGATCCGGCTTCCTTCGAATTCTCATATTCCCAGTCATCACCATCCGCCAAATCATTTTCCAAATCTGACACCAAATCCGCGGAGTCAAAACCGGCATTCTCTTCCTCGTCTTCTTCCAGCCGTCCCTCTGTCACTGCATCCTCATCCGGCTCCTCAAAATATGCCCCGCTTTCCTTCAGCTTCCGGTTGGCAAAATCCAGTGTTCCCTCTGTGATGACCGAATCCGTTTCATTTTTAATATGAACATCCAAAAACACGGTGCCGCCAGCCCGAAAATCGCTGTCGGAAGAAGAAAACACACTCATCACTACGTCATCCATCTTCCTGTTTTTAAAGCTGGCATTACTGGAGGTCGCCTTCGAATAGCCCTCGCCTCCCAGTTCGCTTGCTTCCTGGAAAAATCTGCTGCTTTCTGATGCAAATGCTGCCCCGGCATCTCCCAAAACCAGAATCGATGTCATGGTAAATGCCAGAAAACCAGACATAATCCGCCTGCATTTCAGCTTCCAATTCTGTTTCATCCTCTACCTCCTCAACCTTTTATTCCTATCCCTGCTTTTTGTCTATATCTCTCCCGATAAGCCCTGTCCTTTTATCCCCCACGGAACCTCTGCCATCAAGCCCATCAATTCCCGCATATCCCGAAAAAATGCTGTATCGCCTCTGGCCAGCCTTCCCTGCAAAACTCCCTGCAGGCTTCCATTCTCTCTTCCCAGAATCTTCAGCCGGAATATTTCCCTCACCCCTCTGCTCCAAAGCAGCTCCTGAAAATTCATACCAGATGGATCCCTGTTCCCTTCCCGAAGAAATCGCAAATCTGCTATAATATCTTCTTGTATATGTAGCCGATCCAGTTCTGCAACCTTTAAAATCAATCCCTCTATATTTTCAAATCGTGTCAGCCCTTGTAGCCGGAAATCAAAAATACAGCCATACGGTTTGGCGTTCCTAATTCCTTCTATTCCAATCAAAAGTTCTCTGTGACACATCCCCCTCTGTCTTCGGACCATCTCTATACCTTCCTGCTTTCGCTCTTTTACAGGCACTTACTCCGCCCCCTTCCTGACATTCGGGTTTCCTGATATTCCTGGCCTTCATATAATATAGCTTATCGAAACATGCGTTTGTTTCGATAAAAGGCACATACTTTGTGCCTTTTATCTGATTACAGGATTTGCGAAACGGTTCCTGTAATACGGATTAT